>NZ_JBQFQV010000002.1:0-325345 GCF_056537065.1 Ruegeria sp. CH2 | reverse complement strand
AACCTCAACCTCAGATGCCCACCGTCTCTCCGGCGCGTCTCAACCGTCTTTCCAGTCCGTCAGGCCAACCTCAGTTGCGCCGGTGAAGGGGTATTTACGGATTAGGCTTCCGACCTGCAACCCCCATTTTGAAAAAACTTCACATTTCTCACTATTCTCTCATTTAAATGTAGTAAATCAATAGTTTAAACAGATATTTCGTGATTCCCATCGGCCATTTCAGGTGCAGGCTCATCAGAAGAAGAGGGTGAAATCTGCACTTTGGCTGGAATCGTCGACCCCGTCAGCAAACGACGACATCGATATCCGTCTTGAGTCACTCGATCGACGCGGGCGTACCGTTTCGCTGAATGTCGAAGAACACTTGGAAACTGACTTCAGGTCACAATTGTTTTTTTACTCAATTGACGCAGTCTCAGGTGAGCCTGGCTCGGATGGCGAACAGCGGACCGGCACAATAATGGTTCTGATAGTAGGGAAGCCAGCATGGAGTTCGACTATATCATCGTGGGCGGCGGTTCGGCAGGATCCGTTCTTGCAAACCGCCTCACCGAGAACCCGGCTTCACGCGTTTGCCTGCTCGAAGCAGGTGGGAACGGAAACGGCCTGACTGTCAGGGTGCCGGCAGCTGTCGTGGCAGCCCTTCCGGGACGACCCAAAATCAACAACTGGGCTTTTGAAACCATACCGCAACGCGGGCTGAACGGACGCCGGGGGTATCAACCCCGCGGCAAAGCACTGGGTGGTTCGAGCGCGATCAACGCGATGCTTTATGTCCGGGGTCAGCGGCAGGATTACGATGGGTGGGCCGATCAGGGCTGCGACGGTTGGGATTGGGACAGCGTATTGCCGTATTTCAAACGGTCCGAGAACAATGAGCTTGGCGCAGACAGCTGGCATGGTGACAAGGGCCCGTTACAGGTGTCACAGCAAAAGGAACCTCGCCCGATCACCCGCGCGTTCATTGAAGCCGCGCGGCAACTCCAACACCGTCATACTGAAGATTTCAACCGAGGCGATAACGAAGGTGTCGGGCTGTATCAGGTAACGCAGTTTCATGACCCGACAAAGAACGGAGAGCGGTGCTCGGCGGCTGCGGGTTACCTGTTCCCGATTGCCAACCGTCCGAACCTGACGATCATTACACATGCCCACGCGAAAGGGCTGGTCTTTCAGGGTAAGCGCGCAACTGGCGTTGTTTTCAGGGTCAAAGGCAAAGAGGCAGACTCCACCGTTACCGCCACTCGCGAAGTTCTGCTGTGCGCGGGAGCATTAAAAACACCGCAGCTGCTGCAAATCTCTGGGATTGGAGCAAGCGCTGATCTTGAACCGCACGGGATCGCTGTTCTCAACGAACTACCGGGTGTAGGGCGGAACCTGCAGGACCACCTCGACTTTACGCTGACCTACCGGACCAAAGACACGAACAACTTTGGGATCGGCGCAACAGCGGCAATGCGACTGCTGAAGCACATCCATCAGTGGCGCAAGACCGGTGTGTCGATGGCGGCCACACCGTTTGCCGAAGGGGCGGCGTTTCTGAAAACCTCACCCGAGCTGGAGCGCCCGGATATCCAGCTGCATTTCACCATCGCAATGGTCGATGATCACGCCCGCAAACTGCATTACGGTTACGGGTACAGCTGTCATATCTGCAAGCTTCGCCCGGAAAGCCGGGGAACCGTTGGCCTGAGCAGCGCCGACCCAATGGCAATGCCTGTCATCGACCCGGGATTTCTTGCAGATGCACGCGATCTGGACACCATGATCAAAGGCGCGCGAATGACGCGAGACATCCTGCAAGCGCCAGCTTTGGCCAAATATCGGCACAAAGAGATGTTCGGAACCGATACGGCCAAATCCGACGCCGATTGGGAAGGGCATATCCGCGCCCGCGCCGATACGATCTATCACCCGGTCGGCACCTGCAAGATGGGTACCGACGATCTGGCGGTTGTGGATCCCGAACTTCGGGTGCGCGGGATTGAGGGGCTGCGTGTAGTTGATGCGTCGGTGATGCCAACACTGGTGTCGGGAAACACAAACGCGCCAACAATAATGATCGCGGAAAAAGCCTCGGACATGATTAAGGCAGCCGCGCAGTAAAGAACCTACCGGTCCTTCATCAGCGCCTCCAACCCCACCCGGTAGTTCGGGTAGATCAATTCGACACCCAACTCATCCTTGATCCGGTCGTTTCGGACGCGTTTGTTCTCGTTATAAAAACTGCGCGCCATCGGTGTCAGATCGGCCTCGTCAAATGAAACCGCCGGGGGCAGAGGAAGCCCCTGCAACTCGGCGGCATACCCGATGACATCTTGTGGCGGGACAGGCTCATCGTCGCAGACATTGTAAACACTGCCCGGATTCGGCCTTGTCATCGAAGCTTGCAGAACCTGCGCAATGTCATCCACGTGGATACGCGAAAACACTTGCCCCGGCTTGATGATGCGCCGCAGCCCACCGCGTGTGAGCTTAGAGAACGGCCCACGACCTGGGCCGTATATCCCTGCCAGACGGAAGATGTGAACAGGCAGGCCCGGCACAGCCGCCCATTGCTCTTCAGCCAGCATGCGCCACTTTCCACGCTTGGCGGTCGGTGTTGGCGGGGTGTCTTCGTCAACCCAGCCGCCCTGGTGATCGCCATAAACAGCTGTTGTCGATAAATAACCCACCCAAGTGAACTGACTTGCCCGTTTTCGGATCTCGTCGCCCAGCGCCGCCAGTACCGGATCGCCCGCCTCGCCCGGTGCCGTTGAGATCAGCAAATGCGTCACCCGATCCAGATTTGGAACCTCACCGGGCCAGATCAGCGGGTCCGCGCCAGAGGCACGTATCGCATCTGTGCCTTCGCCATCTCGTGTGGTGCCAAAAATCTGCCAGCCTTTCGGGGCAAGAATTCGGGAAAGGGCCTGCGCAGAATAGCCGTGGCCAAATGAGAAGAGTGTCTTGGTCATGCACCGTTGATGGGCTTCAGCGCATCGGGATGCAAGCGCCGCATGGACGCACTTGAATCGAATCTTCTGATGCGCCTTTCTGTGGATATGAGCAAAAAGAAACCAGACCTGCATTCTGCCTACGCGCTGAGCTCTCCGGACGAAAACAAACGCCTTTATGCGGAATGGGCCGGGGACTATGACGACAGCTTTGCCGCGCGTGAGGATTATCAGCTTCATATCCATACCGCGCGGGCGTTTGTGGGCGCGGGCGGTCAGGGGCCGGTTCTGGATGTCGGTGCGGGAACGGGCCTGTGTGGCGCGGTGTTGTCTGGGCTTGGTGTTGGGCCGATTGATGCCACGGATATCAGTTCGGAGATGCTGGAACAGGCTATGCGCAAGGACATCTACCGGGACGCGATCGAGGCTGACCTGACCCATGGCATCCCGGTTCCGCCAGACAGCTATTCCGGCATCGTGTCATCTGGCACGTTCACACACGGTCATCTGGGTCCCGAAGTGTTGCCTGCGCTGCTTCGAGTTGCACGGTCAGGCGCTACGTTCGCCCTGTCAATAAACGCCCGCCATTTCGAAAAGATGGGCTTCAAGGGTAAGCTGCACGAACTGGAACAGGACCAGATCCGCAACCTGACCCTGCCCGAGGTTCGCATCTATGGCGATCTTGCTGCAGGACCCAATAAGGATGACACGGCCTTCATTGCATTGTTCGAACGGGTTTAGTCCCCGGACAGAACCAGCCGCGTCAGGTATACATCTGCTTTTTGTAGGCCCTCGTGCGTGTCGTCGCCTCGGCTGAGCCATCGTGATAGGTGCCAAACCACTTGTCGAACGGAATTTCGGATGTGCCGTAGTTGCACTCGAAATACCTGTGGTGGAGCTGGTGAAAAAAGTCGCCCGCCCGCGCGGCTTCGGTCTCACCGGCCTTTAGCTTCTCGAACCCAGAATGGGACAGTATCGGGCTGACCTGCTGGAACGAGCTGTGAAACAACACATGCAGCGGATGGGAAGGCACGATCAGGTGGATGAAATACGTCGTGAAATACAGCATGTTTTCATACCAGTGATTCGAAATCCCTGACCATGGCCCGGTATTGACATTACGGTGATGGACCGCGTGCACATGTTTATAAAGCCTGGGATGATGTTCCAGCCGGTGCACCCAGTAAAAATGCAGACCGGACCACATGGGAATAAACAACATCCAAACCACGAACCACACCGGCGAGCTGGCCCAGGTAATCGTCGGAACCCAGCCATTTGCCATCGCCCAGAAGATGACCCACTGGTAAATGGTCGCCACCGTCATGGCGCTGCCCAGCGTCCACCAGATGTTATCCCAAACCTGATTGCGGAATGTGAATGTTCCGTTGTCCCGTGTCAGGTCCCTGCGATCAAACTTTTTGTACATCCCCTGCCCTTTGCGCATGTACAGCCACCAGTGCAGGCTTCCTGCTACCAGAGTTTGCGGCACCATGTTCAGCAACCAGATCCGAAACATCCATCCGGGCGCAAAGCTTTTCATCGTCTCTAACGCAGGGAAAAAGAACGCATAGGCGATGACGGCCAAGGTCATGCACAGGGTCAGGGCGGTGATTTGCAACCACGCTCCGCTGTACCATTTCAGCACGGCCGCCGGACGTGGTGGCCAACTGAACAGCGGGTTGAGACCCACTGGCCCGTCGGGGTGGTAATGCCAGCGGGCAGCTTCGGGGTCCTGCGTGGAATCTCGCATGTCGGTCACTCTGTCTTGCATTCAGGTTGCGTAATCCGAGCCTTCTGCATCGAGTATTGCTTTGATCTCTCGCAGATGCGCTTCGGCTTGACCGGGGTAGTCGTCCAGTTCCTGTGCTGTTTTCTCGGCAATTTCATCCGACAGCACCCGCAGGGGCAGGCCTGTTTGCAGCGCCCGGATGTAAGTTTCGGCAGCGCGCTCGAAATAATAGAGCCTGTTAAAGGTATCTGCAGGGTCGCTGCCAGTGATCAGAACCCCGTGGTTGCCCATGATCATGACTTTCTTCTTCGGATCAGCCAACATCCCGGCGCACCGCTCGCCTTCGCTTTCAAAAGCCAATCCGCCAAATTCTTCGTCAACAACGTAGCGGTTGTAGAAGGTCGCGGTGTTCTGGTCGATTGGCGGAAGTGTACTGTCGGCCAGTGACGCCAGAACAGTTGCGAAAATCGAATGCACATGCATGACGCAACGCGCGTGCGGGCAGTGGCGATGGATCGAGCCGTGCAGGCCCCAGGCCGTGGGATCAGGTGCGCCGGGCTGGGACATCACATCCGGATCGTTGGCGTTCAACAGCAACAGATCAGACGCGCGAATACGCGAGAAATGCGCCTGATTGGGGTTCATCAGGAACTGCGTCCCGTCTGCGTTCACAGCAAGACTGAAGTGGTTGGCAACGGCTTCGTGCATGTTCAGCCGGGCCGTCCAGCGAAAGGTTGCGGCCATGTCCACACGTTCTGACCAATGATCGATGTTGGGACGAAGGTTGGTGAGACTCATGTGACGCGTCCTTTGGTATCTGCGAATGACCAAAGCCTGCATTTGGTCCGGCAATTTGACCAACGAAAAAAACGCAACTATTCCATTAGCTAAACTTATGCCGGAGTTATGTCGATGCAAAACAGGCTTCCCCCGCTTGGCTGGCTGCGCACATTCGAAGCCGCAGCCCGCCATCTGTCATTCACCGGTGCGGCGCGGGATCTGAACATGACGCAAAGTGCGGTCAGTCAGCAGATCAAATCGCTGGAAGGCCATCTGGGTCAGCCACTGTTCCTGCGACGCCCGAAGGCGCTTGAGCTGACAGAGGCCGGAATCACCTATTTGCCGGTGGTGCGCGAGGCGTTTCGGACACTGATACGGGGCACTCAGGCGGTAACTGGCGCGCAACAGAATGCGGTCCAGGTGCAGTGCAACATCAGTTTCGCCGTGAACTGGCTGGCCCCGCGTCTGCCATTATTTCAGGCTGAACACCCGGATGTTCAGCTGAACATCTTCACCGAGTTGTGGGAACCGCGCGAGATGGCTGAAGGCGCAGCAGTCGAGATCCGGTTTTCCCTTCGACCCTCAGATACAACCCGGACAGAGGTGCTGCGCTCTGAATATTACTATCCCGTCTGCGCGCCGGGATATCAGGTGTGCCTGCAAGACCTTCAGGAAAAACCTCTGTTCGACTGTTCCAACCTGTTGACCAACTGGGCGACGTGGGCTGAAGATCAGGCTCTGAATTGGCAGAATCCGCCTATTACCTACGCGACAACCTATCTGGTTTGTTTGTCAGCTGCGATGGCCAGAGGTGGCCTGTGCCTGGCCCATGACACCATCGCAGGTCATTTGATCGATCAGGGACGACTAGTCGCACCATTTGAGCATCGCGCCCCGATGCCCGAGGCGTATTATCTGCTGCTCTCCCCTCAGGCCGAGGACACGCCCGGAGCGGTTACCTTTGCGAACTGGATACGACGAGAATTCGGGTCCGAAACGTAAACCCGGACGGGTTCCTGCGCGCTGTCGGCACCTATGTCAGCTTTCGATGACTGAGTCGGGCAGATTTGCAGAATTGTGATCCGTCGGCAGTAGTAAAGAACCGGGGTTGCGCCCACGCGCGCATTCGTGAAAGTTGAGCCATGGAAAACACACCCTTCCCAACTTGGCCCGATGTCGCCCCCCGATTGATCGCAGTTGCTGCCGGACGTGAGGCAGCAGATATGGTAATAAAGGGTGGGACTTGGGTAAATGTGCACAGCCGCGAACTGCTGCCGAACCATTCAGTTGCAATCGCTGCAGGCCGTATTGCATTTGTCGGTCCCGACGCCTCGCATTGTACCGGACCAGAGACACAGGTTATCGACGCGCAAGGCCGCTTTATCCTGCCCGGCTTATGCGACGCGCATATGCACATCGAATCGGGGATGCTGACCCCTGCCGAGTTTGCCCGCGCAGTTATCCCCCATGGCACAACCAGTATGTTCACCGACCCGCACGAGATCGCCAATGTGTTGGGGCTGGACGGTGTGCGCATGATGCATGACGAAGCAATGATGCAGCCGGTCAACATCTTCACTCAGATGCCGTCCTGCGCGCCCTCTGCACCGGGGTTAGAGACGACAGGCTATGAAATCACCCCCGAAGACGTGGCCGAGGCGATGAATTGGCCCGGGATCATCGGCTTGGGGGAAATGATGAACTTCCCCGGCGTGATTCACGGAGATCCCAAAATGCTGGCCGAGATTGCGGCCACGCAGCGGGCAGGCAAGGTCGTCGGCGGACATTACGCATCCCCTGATTTAGGGCCTGATTTCGCGGCTTATGTGGCTGGTGGACCTGCCGATGACCACGAAGGCACCTGCGAAGCGGATGCCATCGCACGGGTCCGTCAGGGAATGCGGTCGATGATGCGGTTGGGTTCGGCCTGGTATGACATTGAAAGCCAGATTACCGCGGTCACCGAAAAAGGTCTGGATGCGCGCAATTTCATCCTGTGCACGGATGACTGCCACTCTGCCACGCTGGTCAATGATGGGCATATGAACCGCGTCGTGCGCCACGCGATTGCCTGCGGCTGTGACCCGCTTGTGGCCGTGCAGATGGCGACGATCAACACCGCCACGCATTTCGGTCTGGAACGCGAGATCGGATCGGTCACGCCGGGACGACGGGCAGACATCATCCTCAGCTCTGACCTGACCGAATTGCCGGTCGAACTGGTCATAGCGCGCGGGCAGGTTGTTGCGGAAAACGGGGTGATCAAGGTTGATTGCCCCCACCTGAACTGGCCCGACAAGGCACGTCGCACCGTTCATCTGAAGCAGGAACTGGCCGCGTCCGATTTTGAGATCGCGGCGCCGAAGGGTGCAAACAAGGTAAGGGCCAACGTCATTGGCGTGGTAGAAAACCAGGCCCCCACTAAAGCCCTGAAAGCCGAATTGCCGATAATCGGCGGGCTTGTTGAAGGTGAGGGTGACGTATGCCAGATATCACTGGTCGAACGACACCGGGCGACAGGGGGCGTCACCAACGCCTTTGTCTCGGGGTTTGGATATCAGGGAATAATGGCCATGGCCTCGACCGTGGCGCATGACAGTCACCACATGATCGTCGTCGGCACCGACCGTGAACAGATGGCGCTGGCCGCGAATCGACTGGCCGAAGTGGGTGGCGGCATCACGATCTTTAGGGACGGCCAGGAACTGGCGATGGTCGAACTTCCCATTGCCGGTCTGATGTCCGACAGCCCGGCCGCTGAAGTTGCGGCCAAGGCGGACAGGATGGTTCAGGCTATGCAGGAATGTGGCTGCAATCTGAACAACGCGTATATGCAACATTCGCTACTGGCGTTGGTCGTCATACCGGAACTCAGGATCTCTGATCTCGGGCTGGTTGACGTGCGCACATTCGAAAAAATTGATCTTCTGGAACCCTTGGCATGACGACACTCCTGACACCTGAAGCCCTTTCGCCAGAACAGTTCACCGATCCCGCAGCCGCAGTTGCGCGACTGGAGGAGCTTTACACTCAAGCAACGGAATTTCTGTGCGACAGCTTCTCGAAGGTACTGCAAGATGGTGCGCCAACTGCCAGATACAGAGCCTATTACCCAGAGATTCGCATAAAGACTTCGACCTATGCACAAGTCGACAGCCGCCTGAGTTTTGGGCATGTGTCAGAGCCCGGCGTTCACGCTACAACCGTGACGCGCCCGGATTTGTTCCGATCCTACCTGACCCAGCAGATTGCCCTTTTGATCAAGAATCACGACCAACCGGTGACGATTGCAGCGTCGGATACACCGATTCCGGTGCACTTTGCCGTGGCAAATACGTCGGATCTGGTTGTGCCGCATCAGGGTGCGGCTGCTTTCACCCTGCGTGACGTGTTTGACGTGCCGGATCTGACCACCACGAATGACGACATCGTCAACGGTGTCCATGAAAATGAAGACGCCGTCGGGCCTTTGTCATTGTTTACTGCCCAGCGGGTCGATTATTCACTTGCGCGGCTGGCACATTACACAGCGACGGATGCCCGGCATTTTCAGAATCACGTTCTGTTCACGAACTATCAGTTCTATGTTTCGGAATTCGAAAACTACGCCCGCGAACAGTTGGCTGATCCCAGCAGCGGGTATACCAGTTTTATCTCGACCGGGAATGTCGAGATCACGCAGCCGGACGCAGAAATCGAGCAACCGCTGAAACTGCCGCAAATGCCAACCTATCATCTGAAGCGTGAAGATGGTTCGGGTCTTACTTTGGTGAACATCGGTGTCGGCCCGTCGAATGCGAAAACAGCGACCGACCATATCGCGGTTCTGCGCCCGCACGCGTGGCTGATGGTTGGCCATTGCGCCGGGTTGCGCAACACGCAGGCATTGGGTGATTTCGTTCTGGCCCATGCATATCTACGGGATGACAAGGTTCTGGATGATGACCTGCCGGTCTGGGTGCCCATCCCGCCCTTGGCCGAGGTTCAGGTCGCGCTGGAACGCGCCGTGGCCGAGGTGACAGAGCTGGAAGGGTATGAACTGAAGCGGATCATGCGGACGGGAACAGTTGCATCGGTCGACAATCGCAACTGGGAACTGCGCGATCAATCCGGACCGGTTCAGCGCCTCAGCCAGTCGCGGGCCATCGCGTTGGATATGGAAAGCGCCACAATCGCCGCGAACGGCTATCGCTTTCGCGTTCCTTACGGCACTTTGCTGTGCGTGTCGGACAAGCCCCTGCACGGCGAACTGAAACTACCGGGCATGGCGTCTTCCTTTTATACCACTCAGGTCGGGCGTCATTTGATGATCGGGATACGCGCTATGGAGCACCTGCGCGGCATGCCGTTGGAGCGTCTGCACAGCCGGAAATTGCGTTCCTTCGACGAAACTGCCTTCCTCTGACGCAAAAAAGCAACGTTTTCCCCATATTTTTAGGGATTTCTGCGCTACTATTCGTTGTGTTTGGCCACAATATCCCGTTACAGTTACGCGGTGAGGCCCTATAGATCGGGCACGTTAAGGAGACCAAGAAATGGCAAAACCTATGACAAAGACTCAGCTGGTTGCTGCTCTCGCTGAGGAAATGGGAACCGATAAGAAATCCGCGAACTCTGCGCTTGAGGCCATCACCGGCCTGATCACACGCGAAGTTTCCGCAGGTGGTGCAGTGACCCTGCCTGGCGTCGGCAAAATCTACTGCCGCGAACGCCCCGAGCGTCAGGTCCGCAACCCGGCAACCGGTGAAACCTTCACCAAAGAAGCCGACAAGGTTGTGAAAATGACCATCGCGAAAGCACTGAAAGACAGCGTGAACGGCTGATCTCAAGCGCTTGGAACCATGTAAAGGGGTGGCGGTTACGCGGCCCCTTTTTTGTGCCTGAGCTTCACATTTTAAAGCCTGCGCAAATGTGTCCTAAGGCATCAGAGTTCTTATTCAGACTGTAAATATGGGCTACAATCCAACACCGGTTGTCCTTGGCACGTTTTTTACGGACAACCCTTTGATTTCCTGCTTGGCCCGCTAAATCCCAGTTCCATGGAACAGGATATAACCTTCACGCGACTGCCCCTCGTCTCAGCACCTGAGATACTGGCGCATATGAGAAATCCAATTCTTGCCGAACACATGCCTCTCCTGACGCAGGATTGGGACGAGGAAACAGTCGCCGGTTTCATTCACGCGAAAGAGTCGTGTTGGGCGCGGGACGGCCTAGGTCATTGGGCAATTCTGCACCGCGGACATTATGTGGGATGGGGCGGATTTCAAAAAGAAGGTGAAGAGTGGGATTTCGGGTTGGTCTTGAAGCCCGGTGCATTTGGACTGGGTGCAAAGATAGCACGTCAGGCCATCGCATTCGCAAAGCAGGACAATCGTATTCCGTTCGTGACATTCTTGCTGCCGCCTTCACGCACGAAACTGCGCGCAATGACCAAACTCGGCGCTTATTTTGTTGGGCAAGTAGACTACGCTGGCCACAGTTTCCTCAAATATCGTCTCGACACGAACTGAAGTGTACGGCAAGGAATGAGGGCCGGATCGGGCAGCCCCTAAAAAGAGTTGCGGGCCCCGATGTCGAGACCCGCTTTTGGTACCCTAGCTTCAAGCAATCAGTGAATCGTCTCAACCTTGTGGAAGTCCAGATCGCGATCTTCCGGCATGGCGTCGATACTCATCACCTCTTTGCGCTTGGTGACCAGGATATAGACCACGCAAGCCAGGTAGAGAGCGACTACGACGGCTCCGATCCACTGGATTTGCAACCACTGACTCTGGAATAGCAGGGTCAGGACAAACAGCAGCGCGACGTTGCCAGCGACATAGGTCGCCTTGCCAAACCGCTCGGCGGTCATGTTCAGGTTGTCCGTATAGAGCCTAATCAGCGAGTCCAGCGAATTGATCACAAAGGTCACACCCACGATTACCATCGCGATATTGGTGATGCCTGCGGTGCTGATACCGTTCAGGTGATAGTAGTAGAGAACGGTGAACCAGATCCCCAGCGGGATGGACGGGAAGATCAACAACGCCGCCAGCAGCTGCCAGGTCTTTAACCCGCCCACAAAGCGCGAAGTAAACTGGCCAATCATGATTGACCACGCAAACCACCAGAACAGGTAGAAGGCATGATAATCGGTCAGCGGCAGGACAAACTTGTGCACATTGGTGAAATAGGCGCCAATGTTACTTCCGGTTTCGATAAACACGGTCATTCCCATGCCAGCGGCCGCCCACATACCCAGAATCAGCGCAAGGAACAGGAAGGTCGAACCGACCGACAGGATGCGCACATATTTCAGATCGGTCGATGAGTACGCCGCCGCCAGAATGACCACAAACACGATGACGTAGAAGGTGGTAACAACAGATTCGCCATCTCCGACCTCTGGCAGGTAGCCAGGCAGGTAGATCAGAAACAGGCTGGCGGTAAAGGCGCAGGTACCGATGATGACCACGTTGTTGATCAGCTTGACCAGCGGGATCTCAAAGAAGTTCACGCGCGGTTCGATCACGCAGAAATAGAAGGCTGTCAGGAAGTAAAACGCCCAGATCAGAAACCCCCAGAAACCGAACTCGATCGCCAGTGGATTGGCAAAGGCATAGGCCGGATCTTCGGCATAGCCACCAAATTCTGTCAGCGGGAACATGATCAGGCCAACATCCAGACCGGACGTAAACAGGATCGCGATGAACGTGAAAAGGTGGACAGGTGTAACGCCAACGCAGCGCAGGTTCCACCATTTCACTACGAAGAACGCGACCAGGCCCAACGCCAGCAGAACGCCAAAAGATAGAATGTACTCCAGAAGCACCGACAACCCTCCCTTGATATGTCAGATCCCGGAGCCGATAACTTTAATTGTTTAGTCAATCAATAAAAACATCCTTGTGACTTTCGTTGCATCACGGATGTGTCTATTTTGACGCGCAGCGCTTGCGACCCATCGGAAAATCGGGGACAGTCCGCGCAAAGTGACAGGGGGTCTCCATGGATCTGCGCGCCATAGCCATGGGGCTTACTTTTGCCCTGATCTGGTCGTCTGCCTTTACCTCGGCGCGGATCATCGTGGCAGACGCCTCTCCCTTGTTTTCGCTGGCTCTGCGGTTTTTGATCTCAGGGGGTCTGGGGGTTCTGATTGCCCGGGCGATGGGGCAAAGCTGGCACCTGACCCGGAACCAATGGCGGGCGACAATTCTGTTCGGTATCTGCCAAAATGCCCTGTATTTGGGTCTGAATTTCTACGCTATGCAAACGGTCGAGGCTTCGGTTGCGGCGATTATCGCGTCCACAATGCCCTTGTTGGTGGCGCTGGCAGGGTGGCTGATTTTTGGCGAGAAACTGCGCCCTCTCGGGATTTTGGGATTGTTTGCCGGATTCACCGGCGTCGCCCTGATCATGAGCAGCCGGATCAGTTCTGGTGTCGACATGTTCGGCATCGCGTTGTGCGGCATCGGAGCTTTGGCGCTGACCTTTGCCACCCTCGCGGTCCGCGGTGCGACTTCGGGCGGTAATTTCATGATGGTCGTCGGTCTACAGATGCTTGTAGGTTCAGCCATGTTGTTCGTGGCTGCTCCGATCTTTGAGGCCATCTACATCCACCCGACGCTGCCATTGGCATTGGCGTTCACTTACACAACCCTGTTTCCAGGGCTGCTGGCCACTCTGATCTGGTTCCTTCTTCTGGATCGCATCGGCGCGATCCGCGCAGCCACGTTCCACTTTTTGAATCCGGTATTCGGTGTCACGATTGCGGCCATATTGTTGGGCGAAAAACTGGGCGCGATGGACGCAATTGGCGTTACAGTCACGACATTGGGTATTCTTGCTGTTCAGCTGTCACGCCAACCTGCCGGCAAAACGACTTCGGCCTAACGCAAGGACCTACGTGTTTGCGTCTGACCGACTGCACGACTGTGAGAGCGCTTTGAAATATCGCTTTGCTTTCTGTACGGCAGCCCCCAGATAATGGCACAAACGTCAAATCAGCCGGAGGATCCATGACACGCTACACCAAAGACCCCACGGTTATTGCGGCGCTTTCGCCCGAAGAATTTCACGTCACCCAACGCAACGGCACCGAACGGCCGGGGACAGGCAAGTATTTGGGGAACAAGGAACCGGGTATCTACGTGGACATCGTGTCAGGCGAACCGCTGTTTGCTTCGACCCACAAATACGAATCCGGATGTGGCTGGCCCAGCTTTACCAAGCCGATCATCCATGAGCATGTGGAAGAGTTTCGCGACACGACACATGGTATGATCCGGACCGAGGTTCGCTCGAAACACGGCGACAGCCATCTGGGGCATGTCTTCCCCGACGGCCCGCGAGAACATGGCGGCCTGCGATATTGCATCAACTCGGCCTCGCTCAGGTTCATCCATCGGGATGAGATGGAGGCTGAAGGTTACGCCGAATTCCTGATCCACGTGGAGGAAATCCAATGACTGAACAACGTGCTGTACTGGCCGGAGGCTGCTTTTGGGGTATGCAGGACCTGATCCGCAAGCTGCCAGGCGTCTTGCGAACTCGGGTGGGCTATACCGGAGGCGATGTGCCCAACGCCACCTATCGCAACCACGGCACCCACGCCGAAGGGATCGAAATCTGGTTTGACCCATCGCTAATCAGTTACCGCGACCTGCTGGAATTTTTCTTCCAGATTCACGACCCGACCACGGTGAATCGACAAGGCAACGACCGAGGCATGAGCTATCGTTCCGCGATTTACCACGTCGATGAAGCCCAAAGAGCAACCGCCCTGGATACAATCGCAGACGTGAATGCCAGCGGCTTGTGGCCGGGAAAAGTCGTAACCGAAGTCGAACCCGTCGGCGATTTCTGGGAGGCCGAACCCGAGCATCAGGATTATCTTGAGCGTATCCCGAACGGATATACCTGCCACTTCCCGCGCCAGGACTGGGTTCTTCCCAAACGTGCCAGCGCCGCAGAATAATGCACCACCTGCCCGGCCCCTCTGAACGAGTCAGAGGGGCTAGCCCGCCGCAACCCGCGGTCGCCCGCTCGCCTCGACCGTGATCATTGCTTCGACAAACACATCATTGGCCTCGACCCGCGCGGTTTTGATGTCGCGATCCACGATCACCCGGATATCTTCTGCACCGGCTTCGCGCACCGCGCCTTCAGCTTCCGACCTCAGAACATTTTCCAGCAAAGCCAGCGCATCTTCTGATGCGGAAAAATCCTTGGGCCCGCCCTCGAGATGTACACGATACCGCCCTTCGGCAGGACTTGTCACCGTGCCCGTTCGCCGTAAGGTCAACCGCCCCACGACAGCGCCAATCGCATTGGCTACGCCCGCATGTTCCGGCAGTATCATCCGGCAGTGAAGCCGTTCACCAACCGCCGGGTAATAGCTGGGGGCAGATGCCCCAAGTCCCACAACATCAACGTTCAGGGCTGCGGTCAGCGACAACAAACCGCGATGCTGCGCCAATCCGCGCTGTGTCAGGATATGCCGCGCCAGCTCCTGCGGCGAATGCCCGAAACTGTCTGGCTCCTCATCAAAAGCAGCCTCTAACAAGGTCAAACTGGTCTGTTCTGTCAACTGGTCCACGATCATCTGCGCCAGCGCTTCGGCGGAATTTGCCAACATATCTCCGGACCCGACCCGTTTGCGCGCGACCAGTTCAAGTGCCTTACGGGCGGCGTCCGCATCCCAGGCATCCACCCGCCCCAGTACATGGCTGGCATCCGACGGCGTCACGCCCGAGATCTGAATGATCCCGCGGTCCACCAACCGGGTCAATGCGCCGCTCTCCATTCGGGACCGAAGCAAGGAACCGATCGGCAGAACCTGATCTCCCAACCGCTCCAACAGGGCTTCTTCTCGCACATCTATACCGTCGTCACGTATTCCCGGCACGCGACGGGCAAAGCGCGTATCGTGCTCACCCACCGTCGTGGCCCGCAATTGCTCGTCCAGAACGGCATGGACGATCTCGGGCGCTTCCGAGGCGATCAGGGACACCGGAAGAACGCGGCGCGGCCCCAGAAAAACACCGCCCTGCAACCCCTCGGTCACGACATGCACCTGACTGTCACCTCCAAGGCCATGGGTGCGCATCGCAACTGCCTCGACCATTGTGCGGAACCCGCCCACCTGTGCCCCGGCCGAGTCTATCGCGGGCTTACCGTCACGGATCAACGCCACGTCAGTTGTCGTGCCGCCAATATCCGACACCAACGCATTCTCTGCGCCGGTCAACCAGCGCGCGCCTACAATTGACGCGGCTGGTCCGCTCAGGATCGTTTCAATGGGGCGTTCACGCGCCTGTTCAGCACTCATCAACGCCCCATCACCGCGCACGACCATCATCGGGGCCATTATCCCCAACTCGCGCAGCTGGTCCTGCGCACGCCCGATCAAACGATCGATCATCCCGATCAGCCGCGCATTCAACACGGCCGTCACGGCGCGTTTCGGCCCATTCAGCTTTGCCGACAAGTGATGCGAACATGTTACCGGAGCCCCGGTTCTTTCCGTAACGATCCGTGCGGCTTCCAGTTCATGCGCGGGATTACGGGTGGCAAACTGAGCGGCTATGGCAAAGCCAGAAATCCCTTTATGAGAGTCTAAAAACTGCTCCAGCGCGGCAACGTCCAATGGCGCAGCTTCGCTGCCAGAATGAGAATGCCCACCAGACATAACCAGGGACGGGTCCCCTTTTAACGCGTCCTTCAAACCGTGCTTTTCAAGGTCGCTGTCTTTGAATCCGATATAGATCAACGCAACGCGCCCGCCCTGCCCTTCGACCAAGGCATTAGTCGCCAATGTTGTGGACAAAGACGCCATTGAAATCTGATCCGGCGCAACTTTCGCCTGCTCCAGAACGGCAGAAATCGCCTTGCCCACACCAATTGCCAAATCCGCGCGTGTGGTCAGGGACTTGGCCGAGGCTATGACCTCTTTTTCATCCCGGATCAGTACCGCATCGGTATAGGTTCCACCCGTATCCACCCCCAAAGCCAGCGCCATCGGGTTCTCCTTACTGTTCGCTGCAGATTGGTGTAGCGATTGGGGCCGACACGTCCAGCCTGTTTGCGGCAATTATGAAAGTTGTTCCACCGCCCAGCGCGCTGCGTCTGCCACGGTTTCATCCGGGTCATCTGTCAAACTCTGGGCCGCAGCCTTCAGTTTCGACTGCCCCGAGTTTCCAATGGCATAAAGCACGTTGCGCACAAACCGGTCGCGCCCAATCCGTTTGATGGGTGAGCCAGAGAACTTCGCTCGGAACGAGGTATCATCAAGTGCCACCAGCTCTTCCAACGCAGGCGCTGCCAGATCTTCACGCGCGGCATAGCGTATGTCACTTGCGGCAACCGCAAACTTGTTCCACGGGCAAGCTGCCAGGCAATCATCACAGCCGTAGATTCGATTGCCCAGCTTTCCGCGAAGTTCAGGCTCTACAGGGCCTTTATGTTCGATGGTCAGATAGGAGATGCACCGCCGTGCATCCAATTGATACGGGCCTGGAAAGGCGTCCGTGGGGCAGCTGTCCAAACAGGCCCGACAAGACCCGCAGCGATCAATCTCAGCAGAATCAGCGGGTATATCCAATGTTGAAAAAACAGACCCTATAAAGGCCCAATTACCCCATTCCCGACTGACAAGATTTGTGTGTTTCCCCTGCCAGCCCAACCCGGCGGCCTGCCCCAAGGCTTTCTCTGGCACGGGTGCAGTGTCAACAAACACCTTAACCTCGCCGCCCGCCTCGGCAATCAGCCACCGCGCCAGACGCTTCAGTCGCTTTTTGACCAGATCATGATAGTCTTTGTTCTGCGCATAGACAGAAATCGCCCCGTGGCCGCGTTGCTTCAAGACGTCTGTCGGGTCATGTTCCGGCGTGTAACTCTCGGCCAGCATGATCACTGATCGCGCCTCGGGCCAAAGGGCTGCAGGATCACCGCGCCAATGCGTTCGTTCGGCCATCCATCCCATCTGCCCATGATACCCGGCACCCAGGTACGCGGCCAAACGCTCGGGAACTTCTGGAACATCCCACGGGCGGCAGACACGGCACGCAACAAACCCTTCTTCAAGGGCCTGTTGTACCAGCTTTTCCTTCAAATCAGATCCGCTCTTCATCTGGCCAAAAATATCCTCGGGGGGAATCGCGCATCTGCGCGATGGGGGGCAGACAGCCCCCCTAGCGCACCCTATCAGAAATCCAGATCAGCGTAATGGGGCGGCGGCCGGAAACCCGGCACCTGATCCGCCAGAATAGAGCGAAACGCAGGGCGTGATTTGATTTTCGCATACCAATCCTTGACCACCTGACTGCGGTTCCAATCCACGTCCGAGATATAGTCCAGCGAAGACAGATGCGCCGCTGCTGCGAAATCAGCCAATGTCATCTGGTCACCGGCCAACCACCGGCGGTGATCCAGCAGCCATGCCATATAATCCAGGTGGTACTTGATGGCCTTGGCACCCTGTTTGACGTTCTTGCTGTCCGGATAGCCCTGACCCGTCACTTTTTTGTTTACCCGTTCGTACAGCAGCTTCGAAGTCACCTCATGGTGGAATTTGTCGTCAAACCAACCAACAAGGCGCCGCACTTCGTATCGGGCTTCGGGGCTTTTTGGCATCAATGGCGGTTCGGGACGGGTTTCTTCGATGTATTCGCAGATCGCTGCGCTTTCCGACATCATTTGTCCGTCCAGACGCAATACTGGTACTTTACCCGCGGGGTTACGGCGCAAAAAGTCGGGGTCCTGTTCCCAGTATCGCTCTTCGACAAGCTCAACCTCGATCTTCTTTTCCGCCAGAGACAGCCGAACCTTGCGGCAATATGGAGAGAGGGGAACATGAAACAGACGCGCCATGGGCTTCCAATCGAACCAGTGAGTACCCGACAGATTTAGCCTTGGCAGGCGACGGGTTTCAATCCTCGAAACAATCTGCGCGACCATCTGCGCGGATGGTGGCCGCCCCATCCAGAATAGATGCCGCCCGCCTGCGCGTTTGCGCCGTCGGGTCAGTGACCGATCTGTTGCGCGGTGACGGCAGAATGGCGGCAATCCGCGCCGCCTGAACTGGGGTCAGTTTTGAGGCGCTGGTGTTGAAATACCGTTGCGCGGCAGCCTCGACCCCAAAAACACCATTCCCGGTTTCGGCAACGTTCAGATAGACCTCGAGAATTCGCTGCTTGCTCCAGAAAATCTCGACCACAGGTGTGATCGAAGTTTCCAACACCTTGCGTATCCAACTGCGCCCTTGCCAAAGAAATACGTTCTTCACAACTTGCTGTGTAATCGTCGAGGCGCCGCGATTCCCGCCATCCTCAAGCGCATCGCGAATGGCCTCTACGTCAAATCCCCAGTGCAGGCAGAAATTTGCATCCTCTGCTGCCACGACCGAACGCGCCATGATCGGAGCCATGTCCTCGATCGGCACCCATTCGCGCTCAACCTTTCCCAAACGGCGCCATTCCGACCAGATCGTATGGGTTACGGGTGGGTTCACAACCGAATACAACAGGATTATCGCAAGCAAAGCTCCGGCAATTGCCGCAACCGCACGAGTCAGCCAACGGCGAATCTGACGCACCGTAGGTGTTTTTCTGCTGGATGCCTTGTTTTTCTTACCGCTTGATTTGCGGGCTGCTTTCTTCGCCATGCCTCAGCTATACGACGCGCGGTCCGGGTTTGAAACGGCCTAAATCGCGAAAGCGCGCGCTTCGCGCGGGTGAACAACCGGTCGTGCGGTTTCTACCGACATCGGATCATGACCTGCCAGTTCAGGGAACAAGTGCAGGACCTCGCTCTGCGTTTCGCGGTCCGAGGCCGACAACGCGTGCCCCGGATAATAGCTTTCGCTTTTGGCGCCATTGGCGATGACGATCTCGTGCTGCTTGAACAAAAGGTGGAAATACTCCACCTCGCCGCCTTCCACCCGGGTCACCGTTTTTCCATTGACCAGAGCATGTGCCGGAATCAGCGCTTCAGCGTGCCCAGACAAGTACGAGGCCCGCCAGTCTTCAACCAGCATCCGATGCTGAGGCGAAACAAGCAGCGGACGATCCAGGTCAAACACTCCGGCCTCAAACCGGATCGGGGCCAGCTTTCCTTCGGCCGCCACCACTGTACGCCCAACCCAGATCAAAGGCTGGGGGCCATGATCCACGGTCGTGACCAGATCGCCGACTTCAAGATCTTCAACCGCACGTTCGCCTTCCGGGGTCGCTATCATGGTGCCCGGCGTGAAACAGGGCGGACCCAGATTGCCGACATTCAGCGGCCCCTGTGTGTTGACGAAGGTGGCTGAAACAAATGTTCCCGGCTGCAGGACCTGGCCGTCTGTCGGTGTGAAAACCCGAGATCCGTCAGCCAGATAAAACGTGGTGCCGGTATAGGTTACGTTCCCGACGCCCGCCACGTTGATGGTAACAGTGTCCCCTGGCCAGGAATTCGTGACGTCCTGACCGTTGACGGTGTCGCCGCTCGGTGCATCGATTTCGTTGTCATCGTCTGCATCGATCAAAGTGAAGCTGCTAACAGTGACTGCCGTTCCCGCAGGTGGCGGGTTTGCTGGATCGAAAGTATAAAACTGATCCTGATACGGTGTTGGCATCCGGTTGCCCCTGTTTGCTTATCATCTGGCGCCTAGATCGGCCCATGATTGTCGCCTGAGTGTGAAGAAAGATTGGCGATTTTCGGATAAACGGGCAAGACCTGCACTGAAACGTCGTTAACATACGAACCCCGCGTGGTGCAAATGACACGCGGGGCTTTTAGAGACAATAGGTTTCGGCTTATTCCGCCGGAACTGCTTTGGCTTCAACACTCAGCGGGTGGCTGAGCTTGTTCAGCATCTCCTTCGGGCAAACCTGCAGGAAGTTGCCTTTTTCCACTTCCCAGTGCTGAAGAATGTCAGTGGCCTTGCGGCTTTGCGATTCAGCAGCATGGCGCATGATGAGCGATTTCAACTGCTCTTCCCAGTGATCCACAGTGACCGGGCAAGTGACCAGCGTTTCCCTATTCATCAGCGCCTCAGCCTTGCCTTCGGGATCATACAGATAGGCCATGCCGCCTGTCATGCCCGCGCCAAAGTTGGCTCCGATCGTTCCAAGGATAACGGCGACACCGCCGGTCATGTATTCACACCCGTTGGAACCGCACCCCTCGACAACAACCTTGGCACCAGAGTTCCGGACCGCGAACCGTTCACCGGCGCGACCGGCCGCGAACAGATACCCGTCGGTGGCGCCATAGAGCACAGTATTGCCAATGATCGTGTTGTCATCTGCTTTCAGCGGGCTGACCTGCGGTGGACGCACGACGATCATACCGCCGGACAGGCCCTTACCGACATAGTCATTGGCATCGCCCGACACTTCCAGCTTCAGACCGGGGGCCGCAAAAGCTCCCAGCGATTGCCCGGCCGAGCCCTGCAGTTTCACATGCAGATGGTCGTCCTGAAAGGTGTTCCGCATCCCGAAATTCTGCACAATATGGCTGGACACTCGGGTTCCAACGGTCCGGTGTGTGTTCTGCACTGCATAAGACAGCTGCATCTTTTCACCATCCTTCAGGAACCGGGCCGCATCACGAACAATTTCGGCGTCCAGCGTATCCGGCACCGCGTTGCGCTCTTTGTCGCGGTTGTAGATGATGTTATGTGCCCCATCGACAGTGATCAGCAGCGGGTTCAGATCGAGATCATCCAGATGAGCGGACCCACGGCTGACCTGAGCCAGCAGATCGGCCCGACCGATGATTTCATCAATCGAACGCGCGCCGAGGCTGGCCAGCAGCTCGCGCACTTCCTGCGCGTAGAAGGTGATCAGATTGACGACCTTATCCGCATTGCCGGTGAATTTGGCGCGCAGGGATTCATCCTGCGTACACACGCCCACCGGACAGGTGTTCGACTGACACTGACGCACCATGATACAGCCCATGGCGATCAGCGCAGCGGTACCGATGCCGAATTCCTCGGCCCCCATCATCGCGGCCATGACAATGTCGCGCCCCGTGCGCAGGCCACCGTCGGTCCGCAGGGTGACGCGGTCGCGCAGGTTGTTCATCGCCAGAACCTGATGCGCCTCGGTCAGGCCCATCTCCCACGGCAGACCAGCGTATTTGATCGAGGTCGCAGGCGACGCGCCTGTACCGCCATTGTGACCCGAAATAAGGATAATATCCGCTTTCGCTTTGGCTACACCGGCAGCAATCGTGCCAACGCCCGAGGACGCTACCAGCTTGACCGTCACCTTGCAGCGCGGGTTGATCTGCTTCAGATCGTAGATCAGCTGCGCCAGATCCTCGATCGAATAGATATCGTGGTGCGGCGGCGGCGAGATCAGCGTCACGCCCTTGGTCGAATGGCGCAGGCGCGCGATCAGGTCGGTGACCTTCATACCTGGCAACTGACCACCTTCGCCGGGTTTTGCACCCTGAGCGACCTTGATCTCAAGCTCCTCACACTGGTTGAGGTATTCCGCAGTCACACCAAACCGACCTGAAGCCACCTGTTTGATCTTGGCCGAAGGGTTGTCGCCATTGGGTTCAGGCACGAAATGTGCCGGATCTTCGCCACCTTCGCCACTGTCGGATTTCGCACCGATCCGGTTCATCGCCACGTTCAGTGTTTTATGCGCTTCTGGCGACAATGCACCCAGCGACATACCTGGCGTGACAAAGCGTTTGCGGATCGAGGTGATCGATTCCACCTCTTCGATCGGCACCGGCTTGCCCAGCGGTTTGAAATCCATCAGATCGCGCAGATGAATTGGCGGGTTCGACTGCATCTTGGCTGAATACTGTTTCCACAGCTCATACGAAGCCTTGTTGCAGGCCATCTGCATCATGTGCATCGAGGTCGCTTCCCACGCGTGGGTCTCACCTGACTTACGCGCCTTGTAGAAACCACCGATGGGCAGCACATCCAGACCGCTGTTCCAACCCTTGGCATGGATTTCTTCGGCCTTGGCCTGAATACCTTTGATACCTATGCCCGAGATACGGCTGGTCATTCCAGGGAAATACTCGGCCACCATGGCACGGCTGAGGCCAACGGCCTCAAAGTTCAGACCACCGCGATAGGATGAAATGACCGAGATACCCATCTTGGCCATGATCTTCAGCAAGCCCTGATCGATCGCCTCGCGATAGCGCGCGACGTTTTCGGTCAGGCTTCCGTCCAGCAAACCGCGATCGATACGGTCAGCCAAAGAATCCTCGGCCAGATAGGCGTTCACCACAGTCGCGCCACAGCCGATCAGAACGGCAAAGTAATGCGGGTCTACACATTCAGCCGAACGGACGTTCAACGAACAGAAGGTCCGCAAACCCTGACGCGTCAAATGGGAATGCACAGCGCTGGTCGCGAGGATCATTGGCATCGCAATCCGATCCTCGCCCGACCGCATATCAGACAAGACGATATGCCCGGCACCAGATCGCACAGCTTCTTCGGATTCGGCTCTGATACGGGCCAAAGCCGCGCTCAATGCGCCTTGACCAGCCTCGAAGCTACAGTCGATTTCCGCCAGCGGCGCATCAAAGTTCTCAACCAGCTTGTCCCATTGCGCGTTGCCGACAAAGGGGCTTTCCAGAACCACGATCTCGGTCTGGCTGCTGTCTTCGTCCAGCACGTTCTTGAGGTTGGCAAACCGGGTTTTCAGCGACATCACGCGGTATTCACGCAGGCTGTCGATCGGCGGGTTGGTCACCTGGCTGAAGTTCTGACGGAAAAAATGGCTGAGTGGGCGGTATTGCTTTGACAGAACAGCCGAGGGCGTATCATCCCCCATGGATGCCAGGGCTTCCTTGCCGTCTTCCGCCATCGGAGCAAGGATTTGTTCCAGCTCTTCCACCGAGTATCCCGCAGCAATCTGGCGCTTGCGCAACTCGCCACCCGCAAAGATCGGAACTTCGCTCACACCCGCAAGCGTTTCGTCCAGATCGTTTATCTTGCCAACCCATTCGCCAAATGGCAGCGCGCGGGCCAGCTTGTTCTTGATCTGGGTATCGCGGTACAGCTTGCCCTTTTTCATGTCGACCGCCAGCATCTGACCCGGCCCCAACGCGCCTTTTTCGGTCACGGTAGCTTCGTTGATCGGCACCATTCCGGCCTCGGATCCTGCGATGACAAGGCCATCGCCAGTCACAACGTACCGCATGGGGCGCAACCCGTTCCGGTCCAGACCGGCGCAGACCCAGCGTCCATCGGTCATCGCCAGCGCGGCCGGGCCATCCCATGGCTCCATCACCGAGTTGCAGTAGGAATACATGTCGCGCCACGCTTGCGGCAGCTCGACCGCCTGCTTGGACCAGCTTTCCGGAACCAGCATGGTTTTTGCCATCGGGGCCGACCGCCCCGCGCGCACCAGAACCTCGAAAACCGAGTCTAATGCGGCAGAATCTGACGAACCACCTGCGATGATTGGCTTGATATCTTCAGCATAGTCACCAAAGGTTCCGCTGGCCATCCGGATCTCATGGCTTTTCATCCAGTTGACGTTGCCCTTGAGGGTGTTGATCTCGCCGTTGTGGGCCAGCATGCGGAATGGCTGCGCCAGCCACCATTGCGGAAACGTGTTGGTCGAATAACGCTGGTGGTAAATCGCGAATGCCGATTCAAAGCGTTCGTCCATGAGATCGGGATAGAATACAGCGACCTGTTCGGCCAGCATCATACCCTTGTAGATGATCGACCGGCAGGACAGCGACGCAAGATAAAGACCAGAGATACCCGACACCAAAGCCGCTTTTTCGATGCGGCGACGGATGACATAGAGCTCGCGCTCGAAAGTTTCTTCGTCCACACCCTTGGAGTTCGAGATCAGGATCTGCTCAATCTCGGGGCGGGTTGCGTTGGCCTTTTCCCCAAGGCAAGTCACATCGACCGGCACGTGTCGCCAGCCATAGATGTAGTAACCCATACGCAGAACTTCGCTTTCGACGATGGTCCGGCACCGCTCCTGCGCGCCGAAATCGGTGCGGGGCAGGAAAACCTGACCAACAGCAATCAGCTCATTCAGCTTGGGTTCGTGACCCGTGCGGCGGACCTGATCATAGAAGAAGGGAACCGGAATCTGCACATGGATGCCCGCGCCATCGCCGGTCTTGCCATCCGCGTCAACGGCCCCGCGATGCCAGATCGCTTTCAAGGCATCGATCCCGGCATCCACCACCTTGCGCGACCGTTTGCCATCCACGGACACAACAAGGCCCACACCGCACGAAGAATGCTCTTCTGCCTCGGAATAGAGACCATTTTCGGCCATCCACTTGCGTTTTGCTTCTTCTGCCCGCACCCAATCGGCATCATATTTGGTCATTGGCTGTCTCCTTCGTCAGAGGGGGAATACATGGCTTCGACCTCGGCTTTGGTCATTTGCCGACGTTCACCTGCGAACGCGTATCCCTCGGGCTTTTTGTCGATATAAAGTTCAAGTTTCAGCGGGTTACCTGTTGCATTTTCAAACAGGCCAGCCGCCATTTGTGTCTGTCCGTGCATCTCACCCGGCAGCGTGATCCGATACCAGAGCGAGGATCCGCAATCGCCGCAAAAAGCACGTTCTGCCCAGTCGGACGAGGTAAATGTCTTGACCGGGCCCAGCGCGGCATAGCCTTCTTTCGCCTGAAAGGTCACCAGCATCGAACTGGTCCACCGACGGCATTGATCACAGTGACACGCCCCCAGAGCATCCCGCACAGGGGTGGCGGTGACTGTGACCGCACCACACATGCATTGGCCTTGAAGTTCCGACATTTCGAACCCTCCTGAAAACTGGGGTTATTCCGCCGCCACGGCAGTTTTGGCGTTGAACCGGTCGATGATCGCGTCAGCGCAGTCGCGCCCGTCGCGGATCGCCCATACGACCAGTGAGGCACCGCGCACGATGTCCCCGATCGCGTACACACCATCCATTTCGGTTTCCCCGGTCTGGAATGCTGCCCTGACCGTTCCCCATCGGGTGACGGGCAAGTCGGGCTGCCCGAACAAGGTGGGCAGGTCTTCAGGCTCAAAACCCAGTGCCTTGATCACCAGATCGGCGTCCTCGACATAATCCGCGCCTTCGATCACTTCGGGGGCCTGGCGACCAGATGCATCGGGCTGACCCAGACGCATCTTCTGCACCATCACGCCGGAAACCTTGTCGTCGCCCGTGAATCCCTTCGGTGCACTGAGCCATTCGAATACCACGCCTTCTTCCTCGGCGTTCTGTGTCTCGCGCTGCGAACCCGGCATGTTTGCCCGGTCACGACGGTACAGGCATTTGACCGATGTCGCGCCCTGACGGATCGACGTACGCACACAATCCATCGCGGTGTCACCACCACCGATCACGACAACCTTCTTGCCCTCGGCATTCAGCCGTCCGTTGTCGAAATCCTCAACAGTGTCACCAAAGCTTTTACGGTTTGATGCAGTCAGGAAATCGATTGCCTTCTCGATCCCGGCAAGACCACTGCCCGGCATGGACAGATCCCTCGACTTGTAAACGCCCGTTGCGATGATGATCGCGTCATGCTTAGCGTGAAGTTCAGCGAATTTTGCGGCGTCCACGTCGCAGTTCAATACGAACTCGACACCGCCGTCCGCCAACAGGTCGTTACGCCGCTGGACGATTTCTTTTTCCAGCTTGAAGCCCGGAATGCCATACATCAGCAGACCACCCGCACGGTCGTAGCGGTCATAGACCGTGACCTGAACACCGGCCCGACGCAGCATGTCCGCCGCGGCAAGACCACCCGGCCCGCCACCGATAATGCCGACGCTTTCACGGCGCTCTGTCGCAGGGACCACTGGTTTGACCCAGCCTTTGTCCCACGCCGTGTCGGTAATGTACTTTTCGATCGTGCCGATGGTGACCGTTCCGTGGCCGGATTGTTCGATCACGCAATTTCCTTCGCACAAACGGTCTTGCGGGCAGATGCGGCCGCAAATCTCGGGGAAGGTGTTTGTCGCCTGGCTGGTTTCGTAAGCCTCTTCCAGCCGTCCGGTTGCAGTCAGCCGCAACCAGTCGGGAATGTTGTTATGCAGCGGGCAGTGCGATTGACAGTAGGGCACACCGCATTGACTGCAACGGCTGGCCTGTTCTGCTGCTTTCTCGGCGGCGAACTCGGCATAAATTTCGTTAAAGTCTTCTCTGCGGTCATTGGCGGCACGCTTTTCCGGCATGACGCGGTCGATCTGCACAAATTTCAGCATCGGTTGCTTGGCCACGGGTCAGACTCCATGAATTGGCTTGGTTGGATTTCTTTATGCGATGCGCAAACGGATGAAAAGTCATATATGCTGACCTATTGTGAGAATTTTCCGCCCACCCGCTCGAAATCTGTGAATTCTTAAAGGAATTTTAGGTACGATTCGGACCTATATGAAGACTTTCCTTTTCCCCACCACCCTTATAGCCATACACCACATAAAAAACGTGGCGGCAGCACGGCAGGGCAGATGAGTCTTTTCCACCTGATTCTCGTGGCAATCATTCAGGGAATAACTGAGTTTTTGCCCATTTCGTCTTCGGGTCACCTGATCCTGCTGCCGAACTTGTCGGGCCTTCAGGATCAGGGTCAGGCCATAGACATCGCGGTGCACGTGGGAACTCTTGGTGCGGTCGTTCTGTATTTCTGGGCGGATGTGAAGCAGGCTCTTGCCGGGGTGCCGCGCGCCCTGACCGGCCGGACAGATACACCGCAGGCCCGTTTGGCTCTGGGCCTCATCATTGCGACACTTCCAACCGTGATTGCAGGTCTAATTTTGCATCTGACCGGGTTAAGCGAGGCCATGCGTTCGATCGCTGTAATCGGGTGGACGATGCTGGGCTTTGGCCTGCTGCTCTATTGGATTGACCAGAAAGGCCCCCAAAAGAAAGAGGCGTCTGATTGGGATATTCGCGATGCTTTCGTCATGGGGCTGTGGCAGGTTCTTGCGCTGATCCCCGGAACATCGCGGTCCGGGATCACCATTACAGGGGCACGTCAACTGGGCTATACCAGAGAAGACGGCGCGCGGATTGCCATGCTGATGTCAATCCCAACCATTCTGGCCTCTGGCACACTGCTTGCACTGGATGTGATACGCGACGCTGATGCGCAACTGGCCCGGGATGGGGCCATTGCCGCGGCATTTGCTTTTGTCTCAGCACTATTGGCGCTTAGCCTTATGATGCGACTGCTGCGCAGTGTCAGCTTTACGCCCTATGTGATCTACCGCGTCATTCTGGGCGCAGCATTGTTGTTCATGGCCTACAGCTGATCAGATACGCAGGTTTTTCGCCGAGTTCTGAATGTCGTCATACTGCCCCGATGGGCGGAATTTCCAAAGATATTCCGGCAGCACCGATTCCAGAGTGGTCGGCGCAATGCCTAGGTCCGCAAAGGACTTGGCCCCGTCAGATACCACGTTGTCATGACGCAGATTCCTGACCTGATCGCGGGTCAGAATGTTGTTCGAGAACAGCTGGAAGCTGACGAATTTCGCAATATCCAGCACGCCCGCCATAATCCGGGCAGCAAAGAACGGCAGACCGACAATGATGCGCCGCCGGTGGATCACTTCAAGCATCTGCTGCATCAGGGCGCGGAAGGTTTTCACTTCCGGTCCGCCAAGCTCGTACACGCCCGGCTCTGCCTGCCCCAGAATACCTTTGACCGCTGCCTGGGCCACGTCATCCACGTAAACGGGCTGGAATTTGGTCTCTGCACCAACCACCGGCAGAAACGGACCCATGCGGGTCATCCCGGCGAAACGGTTGAAGAACTGATCCTCGGTTCCGAAGATAACCGAGGGGCGCAGGATCATGGCATTGGGCATATGCTTCAAAACACCTGCTTCGCCTTGCGCTTTGGTTTGAGAGTACTCGCTGGCTGAACCTGCATCTACACCAATCGCCGAGATGTGAACCATCCGTTCGATACCCTGCTGTGCGGCCAGGCGCGCAATACGCTCGGCCCCTTCGGCCTGAACGGCATCAAACGCGTTCTTGCCCAGTTCATTCAGCACACCTACGCAGTTCACGACGACATCGGCGCTCTGCATCGCCAGCGCGACCGAGGCGTCATCGCGGATATTGCACAGCACAGGCTCAACCTGTCCCACGACGCCGTAGGGTTTCACGAACATGGCTTCGTTCGGGCGTCGTACAGCCACCCGCACACGCCACCCCTCACTCGCCATACGTCGCGCGATGTAGCGACCGACAAATCCCGATCCGCCATAAATCGTCACCAGTTTCGACATGAGAGGGCTCCTGCTGAGAAATTGCGCTCTAGAACTAACGCTCGCAGGCCAGCCAAACAAGGCACTAATTCGCCGCGCCGGTCATGAAATACTCAGGCCAAAATCTCAGTTCGAAAACCGAATTCAAAAAACTTTCAAAATTCATTCAGAATCCGGTTGACGCCCCCCGCCAGTCAGCTTAAACGCCGCTCCACGACACCTGCCCAGGTGGCGGAATTGGTAGACGCGCTAGCTTCAGGTGCTAGTGTCCGTATGGACGTGGAGGTTCGAGTCCTCTCCTGGGCACCATTACTTCCCCAAAAATATATAAATTCCAAGAACTTAGCGGAAATTTCAGACCTGTAAAGGTGACACAAGAGGTGACGCAATGCCTCTAATCATCTTTGAAGCAGAAGCGATTCTGATCATGGCTAGATACACTGAACAAAAGAACTCCAATGGTGTTTGGTAATTTCGTAGGCGTGTTCCCCAAGACGTTCGAAAGCACTACCCCAAGCTAAGCAAGCGAAACAAACTCAATTTTGCTCTCCAAACGAAAGACCCCAAGGAAGCGACTGTTCTGGCTCAGAGAAAAGCCACCGAACAAGATGGGTTCTGGAAAAGTGTCAGAAGGGCCGAAAGAGTATTTCAGGTTGATGGGAAAAGACCCAGAAAGCAGGCAGGAAATGGTCGCGCTCGAATAGTCTGCCTGACGTCAGACAGAGGTTGAAAATGCCCAGTCCGAGAACAAAAGGAGGCACCATCATGGCGATGGCGGCGGGATTATCGATAAGGGCGGATATTTCTTTGGTGGCAAATAGCGGCAACTTTCTTCTCCGTTGTTTTGCGACGGAAAAGTGTGCTCCTCAGCAACAGGTACTTTTGAGCACTGTCGTTGGAATGAATGCATACCCGGCAACATTGCTGATCGTTCAGACCTGAGTGGGTAACGCAGAGGTTCGAAATCTGGCAGGCGGTTGCCCGATCTCTTTCTTGAATGCGCGACTGAACGCTGCTTCCGAGGAATACCCACTCAGATCCGCGGCCTCGGCAACACTGACACCTTTCTCTACCAACGCGCTGCGGGCAATCTGCATACGCCATGCAGTCACATATTGCATCGGTGTGATCCCAAGCTTCTCGGAAAACCGCATTGCGAAACTTGTCCGAGACAATGCCGCCCTGTTGGCCAAAGAATCGACACTCCACTGCGCTGTCGGGTCATTGTGGAACGCCGTTAACGCGCGGGTAAGATGAACATCGGCGAAACCTGAGAGTTTTCCCCCTGTTCTGGCGGTATCTTCGATATGGCACCGGATAGCCTGCGCAAAAATCGCCTCTGACATCTTCAGCGCTATCAAATCACCTCCAAAACGGCCGAACCCTGCCTCGGACCCTATCACGCGCAACGTCGCTTCCAGCCAATCGCTGGCCTCGGCGCCATAATCCCGGATGACAATGCTTGGCGGCAATCGGTCAAGCAACAGATGTCTTGATCCTTCGGCTAGTGAAAAATGACCACAAATCAGTTGGTTCTCCATGTTGGGGTCGTTACCGCCATACACCAGAACACCCTTACCATCATAGCCGGACCTTTCCAGCACGTCATCCAGCGGCAAGGCGTCTTCCGGGCCCGAAACACGACAATTCAACGTATGCGCCGCCCCGTGTGGAACCAGGACAAGATCGCCTTTGGTAAGGCGTAGCGCCCGATCTTCTCCTGCGACGCGCACCACGCACTCACCGCGATGTACATAGTGGAACCGGGCCACGTTCTGAAACGCCGGCACCTGGATCCCCCAGGGCTGTTCGCTAAGGCTGGTGCGGAAATACAGTGTCCCCTTGAGCGACAGGCGGGTCAGAATATCACTTAGCAGATCAAGCATGATTGCCGATATTACCAAGAGTTCGATATCTGTCTACATGTTCGAACGATAGGGCATGTCTTCTGGACGGCAGGTAATTCAAAGACAAGGCAAACTGTACGCATATCAGGGCTTCAATCAACTTTGGAGATTCCAGATGAAAACCGCTTTCCTTTCTGCTGCTCTTGTCGTCGTCGGCTATGCTGCTGTTGCAGATGAGAACAAGATGAACGATCTTGAAATCGCGCATACAGCGTATACTGCCGGTGAAATCGACATCCGCTATGCGCATCTTGCTCTTGCTGTGTCCGACAATAACGACGTTCGGGATTTTGCAAACACAATGATCCGTGATCATGCGGCCGTGAACCAAGCTGCAGGGGCGTTGATCCAACAACTGAATGTAACGCCCCAGGACAACGCCCTCAGCCAGGCCCTGGTTAAAGGTTCGGTCGAGAAACGCGATGAGCTGAGCGGGCTGCGCGGCAAAGCCTTTGATTGCGCCTACGCTCAGAATGAGCTCGCCTATCATCAGATCGTGAACAAAACGGTTGAGGACGAGTTCATCCCCAACACCACCGTTGAGCCGCTCACCAACCTGCTGCAGGATGCTCTTGCAACATTCAAACAGCATGAAGGCCACGCCGAACAGATGGTGTCTGGGCTGGATTGCGGCTGATGGCTGTACTGTCACGCAGAAAGTTTGGTGCCGTACTGGGTGCGGCACCGCTTACTCTTCTGGCTGGCGCACAGGTTGCGTCCGCCGGGGCAACCAGCCATCAGGTTTCCATTCGCAAATTCAAGTTCGCGCCTGAGAAACTCGAAGTTTCGGTCGGTGATGAGGTGATCTGGACCAATCTGGACATCGCGCCTCACACCGCAACGGAACAAGAGATGCAAGATTGGGACACCGGGCCGCTAGAGCGGAACGAAAAGGCAGCCGTGGTATTCGACAAACCCGGGGTTTATGCCTATTTCTGCGTGTTTCACCCGCATATGAAGGGGGCTATCGTAGTGAAAGATTAATCAGCGGCTACACGCGGGGAACTGAGCGTCGCCGTGTTTTGATTTCTTCATCAGAGTCACCTCATTCATCCGTAAAAAAAACCTACTTCTAAACGCCCCAAATTTTCGGTGAGATTACCACCCGGCGCGTCTGTTCAACCCGCGGCCGAAGAATACGAAAATCACACCCGCAAGAACGAGGGAGTGTCGGAGGCAGAGTATACGCGCGAAGTTGTCGTGATATTCGGCGGCGGACCAATTCCATTCCTAATATCCTGCTGTTTTGTCACGTTTTCCTTTTGGATTGAAATAACGCGTCGCACCCGAAGAAATCGCACGCCATTATGCGCGGCGCCTTCAGATGCACTGGTTGGTCACCGCAGGGTTATTGTGTTGAATTCGGGCCTTCAGGATGCTTTCTGCTTTGGCCTTCTTAAGAGGATTACGGGTCTATTTCCCCACGATCAGCTGGTGGGTGCGGTCTCTCAAATCACAGATTTGAATCGATGTTTCTGGATGCGATTTTGGGAAAAACGACTAAAAGTTCACGGTTGTTTACTCCACCAGCTTGGAATGCGTTGCCGACTTTGGCCCCAAGATTGTGGCCGGAATTGGAGTAAATTTGGTTTATATCTGCGTTTATGCCTCAATTTTGGCGACGGAGAGCGGCCGCTATTCAACTTGTTGTTATATTGAAGAGAAATGTCGATCACAAAGGCGTTATTTTTCCGATTTCCGTTGCGGCACCCTTGGTACCTTACGCCCTGTTCAGTGATGTGAATTGTGGCACGGCTTTGAAATCCAAACCGTCCAAGGCATTTGCCAAGCGAATCCCTACGCCGCCCGCATTCCGAGGCGTGATTGTGTTCGCAATAGGGCCATTACGGTTCAGTCGCCGCTGTTACGACAGATGGGCCATGAATGCCTCGACCACACGCTCATACACATCGCGCTTGAAGGGCACGATTTCCGCGATCAGCTGGTCGGGCTCTTGCCATTTCCAACGGGTAAATTCCGGGTGATCAGTTTCAATGTTGATCTGATCGTCGGCGCCGGTGAAGCGCAGCAGGAACCATTTCTGTTCCTGCCCGCGATAGCGACCTTTCCAAATGTGGGGCACGATGTCATGGGGCAGGTCATAGGGCAGCCAGCCCTCGGTTTCGGCGATGATTTCGACCAGATCAGCCGTGACCCCGGTTTCCTCCCACAGCTCTCGCAGGGCTGCGTCGCGGGGATCTTCGCCCTTGTCCACACCGCCCTGCGGCATTTGCCAGGCGTCTTGTGGGCCGTCGTTTCGCATACCCACAAAAACCCTCCCCTCGGCATTCATCAGCATCAGCCCGACGCAGGGGCGATAGGGCAGTTTGGCGATTTCTTCGGGGGTCATGCGCGGCCTCATCGGGTTGTTCCGCCCACCTCTAGCAATCACCGGCGCCACAGCAAAGAGGGTGACGTGGGGTTTCGCGTGACAAAGTTGACGCGAACGTCAATCTAGCGGGCAAATTCTGGAGGGAGAGTTCCGCCATGACTGCGTACCCGAATATGCTGGCCCCGCTGGATCTGGGCTTTACCACGTTGAAGAACCGCGTGCTGATGGGCTCGATGCATACGGGGCTTGAGGAAACCGGCGACTGGAACCGGGTGGCCGAGTTCTATGCCGACCGGGCGCGGGGCGGCGTGGCACTGATGGTGACGGGTGGGATAGGTCCGAACCTTGAAGGCTCGGTCCTGCCGGGGGCCTCGATGATGGTGAGTGAAAAGGACGTGGCGCACCATTCCATCGTGACGCAGCGCGTACATGACGCAGGCGGCAAGATCGCGATGCAGATCCTGCACGCAGGTCGTTATGCCTATGGGCCGAAATGCGTGGCACCCAGCCCGGTGAAATCACCCATCTCTCCGTTCCCGCCCACTGAGCTGGATGAAGAGGGCATCGAGAAGCAGATCAGCGATATCGTCAACGCCGCCGTACTGGCGCAAAAGGCAGGTTATGACGGGGTCGAGGTCATGGGGTCGGAAGGGTACTTCCTGAACCAGTTCCTTGTGACCCATACCAACAAGCGCACCGACCGCTGGGGCGGGTCTTATGAGAACCGGATGCGTCTGCCGATCGAGGTGGTGCGCCGCACGCGCGAGGCGGTGGGCACCGATTTCATCATCATCTACCGGCTGTCGATGATCGATCTGGTACCCAACGGATCGACCCATGACGAGGTGGTGCAACTGGCGCAGGAGATCGAAAAAGCCGGGGCCACGATCATCAACACCGGCATTGGCTGGCACGAGGCGCGGATCCCTACCATCGCCACCAGCGTGCCGCGCGCGGCCTTTGCCTGGGTGACCAAGAAGCTGATGGGCAAGGTGGGGATACCGGTGATCACATCGAACCGGATCAACACCCCCGAGGTGGCCGAAGAGGTTCTTTCGACCGGCTGCGCCGACATGGTCTCGCTGGCCCGCCCGATGCTGGCGGATGCGGATTTCGTGGCCAAGGCGATTGAGGGTGAGGCCGCAAAGATCGCGCCTTGCATTGCCTGCAATCAGGCCTGTCTGGATCACACGTTCAGCGGCAAGCTGACCTCGTGCCTCGTGAACCCGCGCGCCTGTCATGAGACGGAGCTGGTGATTGAACCGGCCAAAACGCGGAAATCCATCGCCATTGTGGGGGCAGGTCCTGCCGGTCTGTCGACCGCAATGATCGCGGCCCAGCGCGGCCACGATGTTACCCTGTTCGACCGCGCTGATGAGGTCGGCGGGCAGCTGAACATGGCCAAGCAGGTGCCGGGGAAAGAAGAATTCTGGGGTCTTGTCGACTGGTACCGCACCATGATGGATGAACTGGGCGTGAAAGTGGAACTGAACCGCGAGGTAGGCGCAGATGACCTGACCGGCTTTGACGAGGTGGTCATCGCCACCGGTGTCAGCCCGCGTGATCCGCAGATACCGGGGCAGGATCGGGACAACGTGCTGAGTTACATCGACGTGCTGCGCGGCAAGGCCGAGGTTGGCAAGTCTGCTGCCGTGATCGGGGCCGGTGGCATCGGCTTTGATGTGTCCGAGTTCCTGCTGGAAGAGGGCCACAGCGCCACGACCGACCTGCCGCTGTGGATGAAGGAATGGGGCGTGACGGACCCGGCTGAGCACCGTGCAGGGTTGGCGCCCGAGGGGCCGCAACCCAGCGCGCCCGCACGTCAGGTCACCCTGTTGCAGCGCAAGAAACAGGCGCATGGCAAGGGTTTGGGCAAAACCACTGGCTGGATTCACCGGGCAACGCTGAAGATGAAGAACGTCAATTTCGTGGGTGGCGTGAATTATGAACGCATCGACGATGACGGCCTGCATGTCAGCTTTGGCGAAGAGCGCGCAGACCCGACGGTGATCGCGGCCGATACCATTGTGTTATGTGCCGGTCAGGTGTCCGAACGGTCACTGGCGGACGCGCTGATCGAGCGGGGCATCACCCCCCATGTGATCGGGGGTGCGGATGTCGCCGCCGAGCTGGACGCCAAGCGCGCGATCAATCAGGGCACGCGGCTGGCGGCGAAGTTCTGATCGCCCCGGTTTAGCGTTTCCTAGTCGGACAGCGCGAGTTTTGCACCCAGTGCGCCAAAGGCCGTTGCAAAACTCCGCCTGATCCACTTCATCACCGTTGGACGGCGGATCACATAGTCGCGGGCCAGTGCTGCGCAGCCCCCGTATCCGACGAAGACAACAAAGGTCATGGCCATAAAGGCCAGGGCCAGCTGGATCAGCGCACCCCCTGCGTTCGCCGTGTCGGCTGGCAGGAACTGCGGCAGAAACGCCAGAAAGAACAGCGACAGCTTAGGGTTCAGCACGTTGATGAGCGTTCCCGTGATGGCAATCTTGAAACTGCTTTTCGCGGTCTTGTCGGCGGTGACATCCAAGGCGCCGCCACTCCTGAGGATGCCCCACGCCATGTAGAAAAGGTAAATGACACCAAGGTATTTCACGAGCTGAAACGCCACGGCACTGGTGTGCAGCAATGCGGCAAGCCCGACGATACTGGCCACGGCAGCGGGAACGATTCCCACTGTGCATCCGACCGCGGCGGCAACGCTGGCCCGGAAACCGCGGCCAAGGCCAACGGCCAGTGTGTAGATGACACCGGTGCCTGGCAGCAGCACGACGATCATGGATGTGATGAAGAATTCCAGTGACATTCAAACCCCCTGCAAATGCGCGCAGGGTCGCGAACATCCGCGAAGATGTAAATAGCGATCGGTCCGGGAACAGGGGTTGCGGCCCGGTGTCGCCGCTGGGCGGGGTGGTGAAACTTCGCTTTGAAAAGGGTTTTCGGGGTACCGTGTCCCCGGCCAAAACACCGGGACAGGGCAACGACGATGAAACCGGATTTCCTGACCCCCTCTGTCGTCACAAAAATGCCATTCTAAGATGAACAGAAACGTATGATTGCGTGGAAAACGCAGTATCGCAGGCGTCGGGGCCGGTTTGGAAACCACTGTTTCTGCGTTTCTCATACGCAAACGATCCGATTCAAATCCCTGATATTATCCCATGTATGCCCCGATTCCGCCCAGATTCAGAGCGATAGTCGGGTTGGAAATCAAGATCTGGGGAACGAGAATGGACCGACTGACCGAAATGGAAGCCTTCGCCAACGTGGTGGACCAGGGTGGCTTCACCGATGCGGCCAAGAAGATGGGCATCTCCAAATCGGCCGTGTCCAAACACGTCTCGAGCCTCGAAGCGCGTCTGGGAGCCCGGCTGCTGAACCGCACCACGCGCCGGGTGTCGCCGACAGAAATCGGCCTGGCCTATTATGACCGCGCGCGTCGCGTTCTGAATGATGCGGGTGAAGCGGATTCGCTGGTCACATCGATGCAATCGGCCCCGTCCGGACTGCTGCGCATCAGCGTAGCCACGGATTTCGGTGTCAATCACCTGTCGCCTGTCCTGTCCGATTTCCTGGCCGTCTACCCCGACATCACCGTGAACATGGTGCTGAACAACCGCTATGTCGAACTGATTTCCGAAGGATTTGATGTGGCCGTGCGCATCGGTGAGCTGGAAGACAGCACGTTGCGCGCCCGCAAGCTGACCGAAACGGTCAAACGCATGGTCGCCGCGCCCAGCTATATCGAACGGTTCGGGCGCCCGCAGAAGATCGACGATCTGAACGAACACAAGTTGCTGCACTATTCCAGCCAGTCGTCAGGCAATGTCTGGAAACTGACCGCACCGTCTGGCGAGAAGCGTCAGGTGCGCACCGCGGGTTGGCTGAGCGTGAATGACGGCCAGTCGCTGCTGAACGCGGCCATCTCGGGGCTGGGGATCGCGTATCTGCCCAGCTATCTTTATGCCGAAGCGTTGAAATCGGGGCGGGTTGTCGATGCCATGCCGTCCCTGCCGGACGAGGTACAGGGCATTTACGCCGTTTATCCGCCCGGCCGCTTCACACAACCCAAAGTACGGGCCTTCATCGATTTTCTGGTCGACGCATTCGAAGACAAAAGCCCGATGGATTGGTAGTTTCTCCCTGAAGACCAACCTTTGGCCCGCATGTCAAAGTGCGGGCCTTTTTTTATGAACCGATCACCGTCAGGCCGATGGATCGCGCGGAAGAGCGTAGGCTTTCCATCAATACGTTCTGGCCCGGCGGCGGCGTTTCGGCATTGCGCGCCAGCAATGCGATATCGCGATTGGCATTGGGAATGGACAGCGGGCGCAGCCGTACTTCGTCGCGGTAAATGCCCTGTCTGCGGGCAAACAGATCCGGCAGTACCGCAACCCCAACCCCCGAGGCCGCCATCAAGACAATGGAATCAAGCGTTGTGCCTTCATATTCATCCGAAACCACGCCACCGCATTCGGCTGCCAGCGCATAGACGATGCGCGACAGGCGGTGGCTTTGGTCAAGGGTCAGGAACAGCCGGTTCTGCAAGTCGGCCGCTCTGACGCCCTGTGGGTCCTGCGCCAGAACGTCGTCAACGGCCACCGCAACCCAGAGGGGTTCGTTGAACAAGCGGTGCTGAACGGTATTGGGGTGATCCTCGGGCGTTGACAGGATCAGGTCAAACCGACCGGATTTCAGGCCCTGTTCCAGATCGCGGGTGTTTTCCTCGCGCACGACAATGCGTAATCCGGGGCGCAGGCGGTGCACCTCTTTGATGGCTTGCGGCAGCAGGTACGGCCCGATCGAAGGCAAAACGCCCAGTCGCAACCTTCCTCCGACAGGCATATCGTTGGTCATGGCGTGGCGCAGGTCCTTGACCTCGGCAAGGATCTTTTGCGCGCGCGAGATGAACTCTTCCCCCTTTGTGGTCACCTGAATTCCACCACGGTTGCGGTCAAAGATCCGAACGCCAAGCTCTTGTTCTACGGTTGCAATTTGCGCCGACAGGCTGGGTTGACTGACATTCAGCACCTCGGCGGCCAAACTGAACCGCCCGAGGCGGCTGACCGTGACGATGTATTCCAATTGGCGCAGGGTTGGACGCATTTCATAGCCTGAAACTATATTAAACTTATAAAGATAGTATTTGGCGAAATCAATTTTGCAAGGCACCTAGCCCTGAAACGAGGGATCAGGAGACAAGTATGCCCGGAGTGATCGAGACGCTGTCCAGCAACCTGCTGGTGCCCACCATATTGTTTTTTGCCCTAGGGCTTCTGGCCGCTTTTGTGCGCAGCGATTTGTCTATCCCGGCGGGCGCGGCCAAGTTCATGTCGCTTTACCTGCTGCTGGCCATCGGGTTCAAAGGCGGTGCCAGCCTTGCCGCGCATGGCATCCACCTGCAACTGTTCCTGACCCTGCTGGGCGGCGTGGCCCTGTCCTTTACCATCCCCTTCGTGGCCTTTGCCCTGCTGAGGGTTATGACACGGCTGGATGCGTTAAATGCAGCGGCGGTCGCAGGGCATTACGGCTCGATTTCGATTGTCACCTTTGTCACCGCCACCAGCCTGCTGGATCTGGTGGGATTGACCCATGACGGGTTCATGGTGGCGGTTGCGGCAGCGATGGAGGTGCCGGCCATTCTGTCGGCGCTGTGGCTGGCGCACAAGACCGGCGGCAATGGCGTCAAGGATGACAAGCTGTGGCGTGATCTACTGGCCAATGGATCGATTGTGCTGTTGACCGGGGCGTTCCTGATCGGGGCCATAACCGGGGGTGAAGGCATGCAGATGATCGCGCCTTTCATCGTAACGCCTTTCACTGGCATCCTGTGCCTGTTCCTGCTGGATATGGGGCTTTCGGCTGGGCGCAGCCTGATCAGCAATCGCGACAAACTGTCGGTTGGCCTGTTCGCCTTTGGCGTATTGATGCCCCTGATCGGCGCGCTGATGGCCTGGGCCGTCGGTGCGGTGATCGGATTGCCGCAAGGCAGCCTGTTCCTATTCATGGTGCTGTCGGCCTCGGCGTCTTATATCGCGGTTCCGGCCGCCATGAAAATCGCACTGCCAAAGGCCGAGGCCGGGATTTATCTGACCCTGTCGCTGGGGGTGTCCTTTCCGTTCAACATCACGGTCGGACTGCCGCTCTACCTGTGGTGGGTCAGTTGACGAGCAAGACCGCCTCGACCCGGCGGTTCAGCTCGCGCCCTTCGGGGGTTGCGTTCGAGGTGAGCGGGGACAGATAGCCGACGCCCTGCGCCTCGATCCGGTCGGCGGCCACACCATGCGCATCAATCAGACGGGTGCGGACCGACTCGGCCCGGCTTTTGCTGACCGCGATATTGGCCTGCAACGCGCCGGTGTCATCGGTGTGCCCCACCAGCGCTAGGCGCATCTTGGGGTTTTCGGCCAGATACCCGGCCAGCAGGGTCAGAGAGGCGTATGTCCCTTCGCCCAACGCAACCTCACCGGTTGGGAAATGCAGATCGTCCAGTATCACGTGACCCGATGTTGCCAGCGCCTCAATCAGCCCGCCCGACCCCTCGACTGCCTGTTCGATCACGACCGGAACAGGGTCCGGTGCATTCTGGGGTGTGACGCGGATCATCTGGACATACCCGTCCGGGGGGTTGCGGCTGACCAACAGGCTGAGGGCAACAGGCCCCTTGGTGGCCGACAGGAAACGGTAATCCTGAATGGCGACATACATGTCCGGGGTCGGAACGACCTCGGTGCCAAAGCGGAAATCGAAGCCGCCACAGGCGCGGGCATCACATTCGAACAGAATCTTGTAGCCCTGCGCCTCGATCTGGTCGCGCAGCGGCGTCAGAAGCTGAAGGGTTGTGCTTGAGCCCGCCTGAAGCCGCCACGTGTAGCGTTCAACCCGGCCTTCGAGGGTGTCAGCAGGCACCGCGCCATTCGCATAAGGCCCCGTTGGCAGGTCATAGCTGTCCAGCGGCGAGGTACGGTCGCTGATCTGGCGGGCGCTGGCTGGCAGGGTCAGGTCCTGCGCCAGAACCGGCCCCGCCAGCAGCGTGGCGATAAGGGCGGCTGATCGGATCATCGAAACTGCGCGTGATACTCGGGGTTGGGTACCATTGCCGTGGCACTGGCCACCCGGTTGGACATGTTGAAGAACCCGGCAACATTGGCGATGTCCCAGATGTCGCGGTCGGAAAAGCCTGCGTCGCGCAGGTTCTGGCGGTCGGGCTCTTCGATCTCGGCGCTGGCGGTTGTCATTTTGGCGGCAAAGTCCAGCATTGCGCGCTGCCGGGGCTCGATCGGGGCAACGCGGTAGTTCATCACCAGCATCTCGCCCAGTTGCGGGTTGCCCGAAAGCTGCCGGACCGCCGCACCATGCGCGACCAGACAGTAGAAGCACTTGTTGATCGACGACACGACTACGGCAATCATCTCGCGCTCCAGCTTGGACAGGCCGCTGTTGGCCAGCATCAGATCGTTATACATCGCCGTGAACGTGTTCAGCTTGTCGATATCGAAGGCGTTTGCCTTAAGCACATTCGGCACCATGCCCAGCTTTTCGACACAGATATCAAAATATTTCTGCGTTTCCGGCGGCAGCGGATCGACCATGGGCAGGTTCAGCGCGGTGGGCATGTCTTTCTGTGTCATGGCGACCCCTTTTGTTCAGACAAGGTGACGGTAATGGTATTCACTGGCGATCTCCATCCCGAGGGCGCAATAGAGACCATTGGCACCTTCATTGGCCTTGGTGCAGATCACACTGAAGGTTTGAGCGCCGTTGTCACCTGCCCAAATCGCCGCGGCGCGCATGGTCCACTGACCCAGCCCCTGACGGCGGTGCGCGGGCAGGATTTCAAGCGCATGCAGCATCGCGACATCGCCATGCATCGCCACGAAGGCTGCGCCGCTGGGTTGGTCGTTGTGGCGCAGCAGCAGACCGGTTTTGGGACCCTTCGCGCGCTCCATCACCGCCAGACGTTCGGGCCCGATCCCACCAGCCGCCCAGATTTCGCGCATGATTTCAAGCGGCTCCCAGACCGAAAACACCATGACCGGAGGGATCGGCTGATCGGTGAGGTGAGAGACGGGGCACGTATAGATGTTGACCGGATCAAGGATGTCATATCCCCGTTGCGCCAGCTTTGCATCCAGCGCCTCATCCCCCGGGCGCAGGCAGAAGATGGATTTCTGCCCCATGGCCTGCATCGCGGCCTCGGCCGCGTCGATATCGGCATCGCTGGCCGGGGCCAGCGCATTGGCCGCAGAAACACGCGAGCCACCTCCCTGCCCTTCGCGCAGCTGAAACGGCCCCAGCCTGCGATACCGCGCGGCAGGCCATGTGCCGTCGACGATGTCCGCCCAATCGCCGCTCAAAGCGCAAGCTCTTTCGCCAGACGGGTCATGGCCGCGTCAATCCGACTGCCATCGGTGCCGCGTACCACCACGTTGGCCCCAAAGGCCCCGTTGATCTGAAACGGATAGCAGCCGATGGACAGATCGCTGAAATCTTCGGCCAGCGCGGACAGGTTTGCGGCGATATCGCCTTCGCCCCGGTCCACGCGCAGGGTTTGCGACAACAAGGGGCTGCCACCGGTCAGTGTGGGCAGGACGCTGGCGACCATGGCCTGAAACACCAGCGGTACCCCGGCCATCACATGCACGTTCTTCAGGGTGAAACCCGGCGCCGTCGAGACCGGATTGTCGATCAATGTCGCGCCATCCGGGATACGCGCCATGCGCAGGCGGGCAGCGTTCAGTTCCAGCCCGGATTTGTCGTAATGCGCCTGTAACAGCGCGCGCGCGTCGTCGCGAATGTCAATCGGGGTATCGAAGGCGCGCGCAATGCAATCGGCGGTGATATCGTCATGAGTCGGGCCGATGCCGCCGCTGGTAAAGACGGTGTCGTGGCTGCCAGACAGCGCTTTGACTGCCGCTTCGATGGCGGGGGCGTCATCGCTGACGATGCGGACCTCTTTGAGATCGATGCCGTGTTTTGCCAGTTCCTGCGCCAGAAAATGCATGTTTGCATCGCGGGTGCGGCCCGACAGGATTTCGTCCCCGATCACCAGCATTGCTGCGGTTGGATTGGCCATGGCGCGGACTCCTCTTGATCGTCTTCAGGGGCAGGTATAGGCCGTGAGACATGCGTTTTGAAACCCCTCTTGTCCCCGCCCGTCTGATCCGTCGCTACAAACGCTTTCTGGCCGATTGCAGGCTGGATGACGGGCGCGAAGTGACCGCCCATTGCGCCAATCCGGGATCCATGATGGGGCTGGCTGAACCGGGCCAGTTGATCTGGCTTGAGCCCAATGACGACCCGAAGAAAAAGCTGAAATTCGGCTGGCGGCTGGTGGATCACGAAAACGGGCATTTCACCGGGGTTGACACATCCGTCCCGAACCGGGCATTGCGGGCGGCGCTTGCGGCGCGCGAGATCCCCGAGCTGGCCGCCTATGACACCGTCCGGCCCGAGGTGAAATACGGGCAAAACAGCCGTATCGATTTCCTGCTGAGCGGCCCTGGCCTGCCAGATGCCTATATCGAGGTCAAAAGCGTGACGCTGTCCCGCCAGCCCGGTCTGGCCGAGTTCCCCGACAGCGTCACCGCGCGCGGCACCAAACATCTGGGCGAGCTGGCACAGATGGCGGCGCAGGGGCACCGGGCGATCATGCTGTACCTGGTGCAACGCACCGATTGCGACCGGTTCGCGCTGGCCGCGGATATCGACCCGGCCTATGCGGCGGCGTTTGAGGTCGCGCAGGCGCAAGGGGTAGAGCGGATGATTTGCGGGACGCGGATTGCGCCGGATGGGGTTTGGGTTGACGTCAGTACCTTTCCAGTAATCAACCAGCATGACCCTGGCCTGTTGACGTAGCCCAAAATGCGCGCGATTGACTAAGGAGCACTGATTGAGACTGTTTGGCGCGCGTCTAAGACGCAGCAACCGCTTGTGCCATGAGTTTCAAATGCCTCATATCTGTACCGCAGCACCCTCCTATCACTGAAATTGACGGGTTGTTATGCACGACGTCCGCAATCTCTTGCCCAAGCACATGGGGGTCACCTTCGTCCAATTCCTCGGCCTCATCCAGTTCCGCATGAGAGCAACTTGATGCGTTTGCGACAACGCCTCTTAGTCTTGGATGGCGATTTAGCGCACCGGAAAAGTGGGTCGGATGGGCACAATTGACCATGAAGAACTGCGCAGCCGCATCCGTGGCGACATCGATTTGATCCAGCGCGTCTACAAGCTTTGTTCCATCAGCCAGACACCCGTCGGTTTCAACTACCAATGACATCACTATCGGTAGTCCAAAATCCTGCGCAGCCAGAATGCAGCCCGCTGCTTCGCTAGGTCTGTTGAACGTATAAGCTGTCACCAAGTCGACGCTGGTTTGTTTCAAAACGGCAAGCTGCGCACTGTGATACTGACGGGCATCATCGATCGACATGGCCGGAACGTCCGCATAGGGATCGTGGCGTGGGCCGACGCAGGCGGAAACCAAAACGTCATCTCGACCAGCGCTCTGACGCACGTCTTCCATTAACGCGACAGCATCCCGGTTTATTTCATCCAGTTGTTCGGCATCGTAACCCAGAGGAGCAGCCCGATCAGCATTGGCCATCCAAGTCGGTGCATCAAGTATGCAACCCACCTCCATCTCGCCCGCCAACTGAACAAGCGCGTGCATCTGACCTGCAAGGACAGAACGGGTTTCTGGGTTCTCTAGCAATGGAAATGAGGCAAATCCCGGCAAATCTATGCCGTGGTTAAAGATCAGATCCGTGCCAGTTCCGGCAAAAACCAAATACTTCTTGTCTGTCTCGTGCGGGAGCTGTCGTGGCACTTCAGTGCGCTCCTTAGTTGTTGGAGTTCATCGCAACAATAACAGGGCAGAGGCTGTCTGTGAAATTTGCTGTGTAAACTGAACAAACACCAAACCGTTATGCGTCAACGCAATGGTCGATGGGTCAAACCGGATTTGAAACCTAACTGCAGTTCAAGTTCTTGAACTCTCGTGGTTCTGCCCCATGTGCCGCCTGATACACTGCGCCCTCTGGTACTTTCTGCACAAGCAGCGTAAAAGAAGTGCCGCGCGTAACAATTGGAGCTTTGCGTCGATGAAAGAGCATCGTGGCCGCCTGACCAAGGACGGTATCCGCATCTATGAACAGGGTGATTTTGCCGGGATGCACGCGGCGGGCGCTCTGGCGGCGCGGATATTGGATGATATCGCCGCGCATGTCTTTCCCGGTCAGACCACGGGTGCGCTTGACGGGCTGATCACGCAGATGGTCGAGGATGCGGGCGCGACCTCGGCCACGATCGGCTATAAGGGGTATGAACACGCCAGCTGCATCAGTGTGAACCATGTGGTCTGCCACGGTATTCCCGGTGACAAGAAGCTGAAGGATGGCGATATCCTGAACATCGATGTGACCGTCATCGTGGATGGCTGGTTCGGTGACACCTCGCGCATGTATGTGGCGGGCAAGCTGCCGCGCAAGGCCGAGCGTCTGATCCAGGTAACCCATGACGCACTGTTCAAGGGCATCGAGATGGTCAAGCCGGGCAACACGTTCGGCGATATCGGCCATGCCATTCAGGCCTATGTCGAAGCGCACCGGATGAGTGTTGTTCGCGACTTTTGCGGGCACGGTCTGGGCCGCGTGTTCCACGCGCCGCCGAATGTGCTGCATTATGGCCGCCCCGGCACAGGCGCGGTTCTTGAGGAAGGCATGTTCTTTACCATCGAGCCGATGGTCAATCTGGGCCGCCCCGAAACCAAGACACTGGCCGATGACTGGACCGCCGTGACCCGCGACAAGTCGCTGTCGGCACAGTTCGAGCATTCGGTGGGCGTAACGGCGGATGGGGTCGATATCTTTACCCTGTCACCGGGCGGCAAATTTCACCCGACCTATTCGTCCTGATCGGCGGCCTGTTCGCGCAGGAGTTTCAGCAGCATCGTCTCAGCCCCCCAAGGGGTAACCGCATCGTGGATGAACACCGGCGCGCGCAGGGGCTTGGGGTCAGGTTTCGCCATGACCTCGGCGTCGCGGGAGACTGTCCAGACAAAGGGTGTCAGAGCATGATCCATGGCTGCACCCTAGCACAGTTGGGGGTCAGAGTCCCAACAGCGGGTGCGCCTGTGACATATCCGTGATCACCTCGGCCCCAAGATCGGCCAGCCTGTCACCACCGCCATGCGGCGCGTAGGCCAGACAGCGCATATTGGCCCGGATTGCGGCTGTAACGCCATTGTGGCTGTCTTCGATGACCACCGGGGCCTGTGCGCCAAAATTCTCGGCCGCCAGTTGGAACATCTTTGGATCAGGCTTGCCGGTGCCAAGCACATGGGCCGAGAACATCACATCTTTGAACCGGTCCCAAAGCCCATTCTGGCCCAGCGTGATCTGCATCTTGTCCGGGCTGCCGTTTGAGGCCACGCAACAGGGGATGCCCCGCTGATCCAGCGCCGCAAGCAGGTCCTCGACACCCGGCACCAAAGGCACACCGGCGCGCAGGCGGTCGTAGGTTTCGGCATAGACCTGATCAATCCAGTCTTCGGGCAGATCAGCGCCCATTCCACGCGCCTTGTCGCGCACCCCGACCATGGTTCCGCCCACAAACAGGGACATGCATTCGGGCAAGGTCAGGTGCAGGCCATAGCCCGCCAGATTGTCCGCCAGCACCTGGTTCGAGATCACCTCGCTGTCGACCAGAACGCCATCGCAATCGAAAATGACCAGATCATGCACTTTGATCACCGTTCCGCATCAATGAAATATACGTGTCGCCATATTTGCGGCTTTCGTGCAACGTGAACCCGGCCGGAGCCTGCATCCGTGAGTTTTCTTCCCAAACCAGCAGCGCATCATCCGCGATCCAGCCATTGGACAGCGCGGCAATGGCTTTCTGACCCATGGCCTTGCCATAGGGCGGGTCCAGAAAGATCAGATCGTAGGGTGCGCCCGGATTTTCGCCCAACCGGGTTGCATCCCGGCGGATCAGGTCGGTGCGCCCGGCACTGCGGGTCAGGTCGATATTCTTGCGGATCAAACCCTGCGCCACGCGCCCGTCATCGACGAAGGTGACATGCGCCGCGCCGCGTGACAGTGCTTCGAGCCCGAGCGCCCCGGTGCCAGCAAACAGGTCCAACACGCGCAGGCCGTCGAAATCGATCTGATGGACCAGCACGTTGAACAGGCTTTCGCGCACCCGGTCGGTGGTCGGGCGCAGATGTGCGCCCGCATCGCCCTTGCCGATGGGGGTCAGGGCGCGACCGCGGAACTCTCCGGCGATGATCCTCATGCCTTGAGCAGCGGTTTAAGGTCTGCATCCGGGTCAGCCACGACGGCCGGGTCTGCCGTTTTTCCCATCTCGATCAGGCGCTTGCCAACCATATAGGCGCGCGGATCGTTCATCGCGTCGACCGCAATCAGCTTGTCACCGTTGTAATACCAGAAGGATACGGTCTGCCCTTCGCCCTGCCGCGTCACCACGCGGTCATATCCGGTGTTCAGGCCCGCGATCTGAAGCTTGACGTCGTATTGATCCGACCAGAACCACGGGGTTGCCACATAATCCTTGGCCGCGCCCAGCATGTTCTGGGCCACGATCTCGGCCTGATCAATGGCGTTGGGGACGCTTTCCAGACGGATGCGGCCTTCGCCATGCGGAAAAGAGGCGCAATCGCCAGCCGCCCAGATCGACGGGTCGGACGTGCGGCCATGGGCGTCGGTCCTGATGCCGTTATCCAGTTCCAGCCCGGCCATCTCGGCCAGCTGGGTCGCGGGTGCAATGCCGACGCCAACCACTACAAAATCAACGTCCAACTTTGTGCCGTCGGTCAGAACCGCGCCGGTGACCTTGCCGTTTTCGCCGATCAGACGATCCAGCCCGACACCCTCGCGGATGTCAGCGCCGTATGCACTGTGCAACGCGCGGAAATAATCGCTGGTCTCGGGCGCTGCGACCCGTTGCAGGATACGGTCGGCCATTTCAATCAGAGTGACCTTGACGCCGCGCTTGGCGCAGACAGCGGCAGCTTCGAGCCCGATATACCCGCCGCCCACGATCAGCGCGCGGGCGCCTTCGGTCACTTTGGGCTCCATCTCGTCGATATGGGCCAGATCGCGCACCACATGCACACCGTCCAGATCGCCACCAATCGCGGCAGGCAGGCGGCGCGGGTCCGATCCGGTGGTCAGCGCCAGTTCGTCGTAAGAGATAACCTCATCCCCCAGCGTGACCGTTTTGGCCTTGGGGTCGATACCGGTGACGCGCTGACCCAGACGCAGGGTGATGTTGTTTTCCGTATAAAAACTTTCAGGCCGCAGGAACAGACGCTCAAGCTCCATCTCGCCCAGCAGATAGGCTTTGGACAGGGGCGGGCGCTGATAAGGCAGATGCGGCTCGGCCCCGATCAGAGTGATTTCACCCTCAAACCCGTCCTTACGCAGACGGGCCACCAAAGACGCGCCTGCCTGCCCCGCGCCGATCACGACAATATGGCTCATGCTTTGCCTACCCCGCAGTTTTCAAGTGGTCACCGTGTTCAGACCACCTATATTGCGGCTAAGCCCAATTCTGCAAATCCAAACGACAGGAGCTGAATAATGATTTCAACAGGAGATACCCTGCCCGAAGCAACGCTGATCCAGATGGGTGCGAACGGGCCGGAAGAGGTGCGGATTTCAGACAAGACCAAAGGCCGCAAAGTGGTGATCTTTGCCGTGCCGGGGGCCTATACCGGCACCTGCACGACCGCCCATGTGCCCAGTTTCATCCGTACAAAGAAACAGTTTGACGCCAAGGGCGTGGACGAGATCCTGTGCCTTTCGGTCAATGATCCGTTTGTGATGCAGGCGTGGGGGCAATCCACGGGCGCGACCGAGGCAGGGCTGACCATGGTATCGGACGCGGCGGCAGAGTTCACCAAGGCCATCGGCATGGATTTCGACGCGCCGCCCGTGGGGCTTTTTGCGCGATCCAAGCGATATGCAATGCTGGTCGAGGATGGCAAAGTCACGGTGCTGAATATGGAAGAAAACCCCGGCGCCTGCGAAATTTCCGCCGGAGAAGGCCTGCTGGATGTGATCTGATTTTGATCGGCCCCGGTCCGACCGGGGCCTTTCGCCGCCAATTTAACTTGAAGCACCGCCCCAGAGCGCGAATACTTGGCGTATTCATACGGGGAGTTTTTTCATGAAACTTAACGCGTTCTTCCTATTACTGTCCGGCGCGGCCCTTTTGGCGGCCTGCGGACCGGCCCCAACCCCGCAACAGCAAGCCGCACGCCAGCACGAAATCGCCTGTCTGGGCGGAACGTTGGGCGGGGCGCTGATCGGGGGCGCCATCGGCAACCAGTTTGGTGGCGGATCGGGCAAGACGATCCTGACCGCGGCGGGCGCTGCCGCCGGCGGCATCGAAGGTCAGAGATTCGCGTGCTGAGGAGGTCGATATGAAACAGTTAAGCCTGGTGATATTCATGGTGGCTTTGGCCGGTTCGGGTCACGCCGAAAGCGTGGCTGAGCTGCACGAAAACGAGTTGAGGGCCATCGACGCCAACAATGACGGGTTCCTGTCCAAAGACGAGTTCGATGCTTTCTCGGATTACGCCTTTCAAACGATGGACGAAGACAGGAACGGCACTCTGGGTCAGGCCGAGGCCAAACCGTTCATGGACATCAAACTGTTCCGCAACGCTGACCGAAACGGCGACAACGTAATCTCAAGACCTGAATTTGACACCCAGATGGGTGAGGATTTCCTGTCTGCCGATCAGGACGGGAATGGTCAGCTTGATTAATGGCAGGAGCATGAGATGAACAAATGGCTCGGTTTGACAGCGCTGGCGCTGGTTGCGGCCTGTGACGTGCCGCAGGCCCCGTTGGTGACAGGCCCGGACGGACAGGCCCGCATTCAGATCAACCTGTCTGGCCTGACCTGCTATGAAACCAAGTGTCTGGATATCAACCCGGCCGCGCGCAGTGTGCGCCAGATCGGAAACAAGACCACGGGTATTCCAAGGGCGATTGACGTCAGCGACGGCACTGTCACGCCTGCCGAGTTCCGGCAGATGGGCACTGCCGCATCGCTGGCTGGCGGTGAAGGGTCAGGCCGCAACGACCGCTAGCACAGACTGTCCATCTTGCGGGCCAGTTTGGCATCCAGCGAGGACAGGCCGCCCACATCATGGGTCGACAAGACAACCTCGACCGTGCGGTAGACATTGAACCATTCGGGGTGATGGTTCCACTTCTCGGCCCAGATTGCCACCTGTGTCATCCAGCCGAAGGCATGGACAAAATTGTCGAAAATGAAAGTCTTGGTGATCGCATCGCGGCCTTCAACCATGGTCCAACCGTTTTTGAACAGCGGATCCAGCAGCGGGCCACGGGTTTCGGTCGACAAGAGTTCGGTCATTGCTGTTCCTCCGGGTTCGATTTCCTGAACGGGCCGTAATCCGTCAGAATCTCGATCTCTTCTTCCACTGCGTGGCCTTCGGCGTCCAGATATTTCTTGACCGCATCAGCAAAACCCGGATCGCCGACCCAATGCAAGCTATGCGTGCGTGTTGGCAGGTACCCTCGCGCCAGCTTATGTTCGCCCTGTGCGCCTGCCTCGACCCGGGCCAGACCGTGAGCAATGGCAAAGTCGATTGCCCTATAATAGCACAGTTCGAAATGCAGGCAGGGATGATGTTCGATGCAGCCCCAATAGCGCCCAAAAAGGGTTTCCCGGCCGATAAAGTTCAACGCACCCGCAATGGGAAAGCCATTCCGTTCTGCCATCACAAGGGCCATGTCATCTGCCATTGTGTCCTGTGCAATATCAAAGAACTTCCGCGTCAGGTAGGGTGAGCCCCATTTGCGCGATCCGGTGTCCTGGTAGAACCGCCAGAACGCGTCCCAGTGTTCGGGGCGCAGCTGGTCACCGGTCAGAGTGCGGATCTCACCGCCAAAACCACAGGCCTGCGCGCGTTCTTTCCGGATAGTTTTGCGCTTGCGCGACGACAGCGCGCTCAGGAAGTCGTCGAAATCCGCATAGTTATCGTTCAGCCAGTGAAACTGCTGCGATCGGCGCAGCATCAGGCCCATCTGTTCGCCAGCAAGGGCTTCGTCTTCGGTACAGAAGGTCGCGTGAAGGGACGAGACCCGGTTGTCAGCTGCAAGCTGCACCGCCCCCTGAACCAGCGCCGACATACCGATCCGTTCATAGCCCGGACGCACCAGAAACCGCCGCCCGGTTGCCGGGGTGAACGGCACCGCGATTTGCAGTTTGGGGTAATACCGCCCGCCCGCGCTTTCATAGGCATGGGCCCAGCTGTGATCGAAGATGTATTCGCCCTGGCTGTGCGACTTGGCATACATCGAGGCCGCCGCGATCAGCATCCCGTCATGATAGGCCGTCAGGTATTGCGGCTGCCAGCCGGTGCCACGCCCTACCGAGCCGCTGTCTTCCAGCGCCAGCAAAAAGCGATGTGTGGTAAAGGGATCAAGCGGCCGCCCGCCATCGGCAGCTTCGGGGCAGGCGCAGGCATCCCACTCTGCCGCTGCAATCTGCGACAGAGCGCCCAGTACCTGAACCTCGATCTGTGCCTGATCCATATGTCCTCCGCGCCTGTCTTTTATCTGTGACCGCACGGAGGGGGTTCAAGTCGAATGCGCAGCCAAAAAGCCTTCGAAGGTCACATTGTCGGCAACCTTGCGGGCTTCTGCCTCCTGTTCGGGCGACCGGATTGTCCAACACAGGATCGGCACGCCCCGCGCCTTGAGTTCCGCCACGCGGGGGCGCGACAGGTCTGCGGCTTCGTGGCTGATGAAACTGGCGCCGACACGGTCGAAATCCGGGATATCGCGCAAGTGATCGCAGACGCTTTGCGGCAAAAGCTCGACACTGGGCTCATACGCGCAGGTCGTGATCCCGCGCGGCAGATGCGGGGCCAGCCGCGCCAGTTCAGCGACCGAGTTGGGATTGAAGGACATCAGGGCCACCGGGCCTTTGTAGCCCTGCAACGCGCGTACGGTGTCGCGTTCAAGCGCGCCCACCTTCGTGCCCATCGCCCCGTCCTGATCCTTTAATTCGATCAGCAACGGCACCCGGCCCGCGACAATTTCCAGCACATCATCCAGTGTCGGAATGCCGTCATCCCCATGCAGAAGCGGCGTGCCAGAGGCGGCCAGTGCCGTGACCTGCTGAATGGGGCCCGACTGCCCGGTCAGACGGGTCATGTCATAATCGTGAAAGACCATTGCCTGGTCGTCCGATGTCAGTTGAAGATCGATCTCGATCCCGTAGCCAGCTTCAATCGCGGCACGAATGGCCGCCCGGCTGTTTTCCGGGCGGTTCTTGGTAATGTCGTGCAGCGCCCGATGCGCAATCGGGGCCTGCAAAAACACATCTGGTAGGGGCGGCGTCATTCGATTTCGAAAATGCCTTCGATCTCGACCGCGACACCCAGCGGAAGCGACGCCGCGCTGACGGCGGAACGCGAATGGCGACCGGCATCGCCCAGCACCTCGACCAGAAAATCGGACGCGCCGTTGATCACCTGCGGCTGTGCCGTGAATTCAGCGGTCGAGTTCACGAATCCGGTCAGCTTGATCACGCGGACCAGCTTTTCGATATCGCCGCCGCAAGCCGCCTTGACCTGTGCCAGCAGGTTGATCGCGCAGACACGCGCCGCCGCAGCCCCGGCTTCGACATCCAAGTCATCGCCCAGTTTTCCGGTGATCAGCTTATCAGTCTTCGAGATCTGGCCAGATACATAAAGGATGTTGCCGACACGCACAAAAGGCACATAGTTGGCCGCAGGCGCGGGCGCGTCTTCCAGCGTTACACCGAGGCTTTCCAGTTTTGCAGCGATGCTCATTGCGAGGGTCCTTCCCTAATTTCAACTCAGCGGGACGCTAACCGGGAAGCACGGATTGGGAAAGACGGAAACCGGCAAATTTCGGCCTTCCTGCGATCTGAGCGTATCTTTACTGAAAACTCACTGTTGATCGACGGTCACTTTACCCCACCGTGATGAACAGGTTACACGCAAGGTGTTTCATTTAAGACCTGAAACGACTATGTGACTGCAACTTGTGCCACCCCGGCACGTGGATTTTGGTGGATTATTGATTGAATGTCCGGCGGGCGCATGTGCCGGGCCATTTAGGAGAAACAAAGATCGTGTCGAGCAGATTTCGCCTGAAACACCTTGTTTTACTGTCGGTCATGGCCCTTGTGTCCGCTTGCGCAACAACGCCGCCAGAGGGTGCCTTGCGCAGCGACGTGTTTGATCCGTACGAAAATGCGAACCGGGGAATTCACAAGTTCAATCTGGGTGTTGACCGGTTCCTGTTCCGTCCGGCCTCGAAAGGGTATGTCAAAATCGTTCCTGACCCGATGGTCACCAGTTTCAGCACTTTTGCCGAAAACATCTCGCTGCCCGGTCAGGCAGTTGACTACCTGCTTCAGGGCAATCCAAAACAGATGGGCAATGCTCTGCTGCGCTTTGTGATCAACATGACCGTCGGCGGCTTTGGCTTGTCCTCGCCCGCTGATGAGCTGAACCTGCCACCCGTTGACACTGATTTCGGTGAGACCTTGCATGTCTGGGGGGTTGGCGAAGGCGCTTATGTCGAGCTACCGTTCTATGGCCCGTCGACCCAAAGGGATGCGATCGGGGTTGTGGTCAACCTGTTCTCGAATCCGATCAATTTCAGCCCGACCCGCCCCGCCGACAATCTTGGCGTCTACGCCGAAATTGTGCGGCGCATGGGGGATCGGGGTCGGTTCTCGGATACTGTCGATTCCATTCTTTACGAAAGTGCCGACAGCTATGCGCAGGCTCGCCTGATCTATCTGCAAAACCGCCGCTTCGAACTGGCAAGAGATGACGAAGACGCCTATCTGGACTTGTATTCTGACCCCTATGCCGAAACCGGGACGGACCCGGTCAGGGACCCCTATCTTGACCCCTATGAGGACCCCTATGCTGAATAACGCGTTGAACCGTCGCCATTTTATCGCAGCCGGGCTTGCGCTGGCAGTGCTGCCCGTACCTGCCTTTGCCCAGACCGAGGCCGCCGCCAAGGCGCTTGTGACCAACGTGGTTTCCGACATCAACCGGGTGATCGAGTCGGGTAAATCCGAAAAAGCGATGCTGCGCGATTTCGAAAAGATCTTTGTTCAATATGCTGATGTGCCGATCATGGCGCGCTATGCGTTGGGTGCGGACGCCCGCACAGCCAGCCCGACCCAGCTGAAACAGTTCACCGCTGCATTTCAGGGCTATATCTCGCGTAAATACGGTCGCCGTTTTCGTGAATTTATCGGCGGTGAGGTCGATGTTCGCAATGCCCGCAAGATCAAAGCCGGGTACGAGGTTCGCACGTTGGTCAAGCTGCGCGGATCAGCCCCGTTCGACGTAACGTTCCTTGTTTCCGACAAATCAGGTCGGGACAAGTTCTACAACATGTTCATCGAAGGCGTGAATCTGTTGCTGACCGAGCGAACCGAAATCGGCGCGATGCTGGACGCCCGCAAAGGCAATCTGAATCAACTGATCTCGGACCTGAAAAAGACGGGTTAAGCCGTTTCCGGCACAAAAGTGTGCCGGACAGCTCGTGTTTTTGGAAGTTCAAGAGGGTCGGGTCTGCCTGACCCTTTCTCGTGATGCGCGTGCCTGACAGATTTACGGCATGTAGCTGCGAACCAACGCGCCTGCGATCAAAGCCCACCCGTCAGCGATTACGAAAAACGCCAGCTTGAACGGCAAAGACACGATGGCAGGTGGCACCATCATCATGCCCATCGACATCAATACCGCTGCAACCACAAGATCAATGATCAGAAAGGGCAGGAAGATCAGGAACCCGATCTGAAAGGCGCGCGCGATCTCGGACAGCATGAAAGAGGGCATCAACACCGATAACGGGGCCTGAGCTGACAGCTCGATCGCGTCACCGCCGGGGCGCAGGGCCGCCATTGCATAAAACGTATCTGAATCCAGCCGGTTCGCCATGAAGGTGCGAAACGGCTCTAACGCGCGTTCCAGCGCGGGCTCGACCGCCATGGTTTCTTCCATCATCGGGCGTATTCCCGCGGTCCAGGCCTCGGTGAACACAGGGTCCATGATGAAATAAGTCAGAAACAGCGCAAGACTGACCAAAAGCATATTCGGCGGTGATTGCTGAAGGCCAACACCCTGCCGCAGGATCGACAGCACGGTGATCAGAAACGGGAAACAGGTGATCATGATCGCCAGACCCGGAGCAACGCTGAGCACCGTGATCAACAGGATCAGCTGGATGGTGCGGGCCGAGATCGAACCGCCTTCGCCCAGCGACAGGGTCACATCCTGAGCCGCCGCCATCGACGGCAGGGACACCACTACAGCCAGACCCAGCCAGATCACATAGCGCATCAGCCGATTCCGTTTTGCAGATCCGCAATCTCGGTCAGGCGCACGGCCAGCTGCCCCGCCTGATCGCCCTCCATCTCCTCAAGCACCCCGCGCGCCACCAGCTGATCCCCGACATACAGGTCGACCGGGTCTTCGATCCGCTTGTCCAGAGTCAGAACCGCGTTTTCACCCATGTTCAGCAAATCCCGGATCAACGGGCGGGCGCGACCTACCGAAACGGTCACTTCAATCGGAACAGTTTCGAAGGGATTGGGTTTTTCGGTTTTCGGGAACTGGGTGTCATTCATTGGACAAAGCCTTTCTTGCCTCAAAGACGTATGCGTCAAATGCCTGTGCAATGGTGGACAGCAGGGTCGCGCAATCAATCTCGCGCCGGCTTGTGCCGACCTGCAATCGCGCCTGTCCGGGGGCCAGGCCAGGGTCTTCGATGACGCGCGGTGCGGAGTGCAGGGTCTGCGGCAGCAGGGATTGCACCGCTTGCGCGCACCCTTCCGGCACCATGATCTGCATCGGTTGTTCGATTTCCGTGCGCGCCATTTCGCAAAGCTGTTCGACGATCCGGGCGGCCAACCCGCGTTCGACCATGTCAGGCAATACGGTCTGAACCAGGCTTTCGAACATCGGTTCCAGAGACAATGTCATCCGGGTAAGCGCCTCGTGATAGGTGAAGGACATATCCTCGAGCGATCCCGCCAGTTCGGCCGAAACGCGGTCGCGGTTCTGTTCCTGCGCCTGCGCGGCGTCTTCCCAACCGGCGCCGTACCCGTTTTCGAACGCGGCAAGGCGTTGTTCCTCCAGCGTTTCCTCGTCCAGGTAAAGAACGGCTTCGGCGCTGGTCCGAGTGGTGAAATCCTCAAGCAGATGAGCGATGGACATCACACGCGCTCCTCACCTTCTTCAAGCCAGCTGCGCAGGATCTCGACCGTTTCTTCCTGCTTGTCGCCGATCATTGCGCGCAACCGATCAACCGGATCCCCGATGGCACTGACCCCAAGCACGGGAACGGCCCCTTGTTGGGGCAGCGGCGTGAACTCTGCCGTTCCGTCCGCCGCGATTTCACCGGTCAGGACCGACGGGGCCGGTGCCCCTCCCTCCGCGGCCGGCAACAGCGCCGGGACCATCGCGGGTTTCATCAGGATTGGACGGATCACGAACAACGCCAGCACCAGTGACACCAGCGCCAGCGCTGCCATCTGAATCAGTGACATGGCGTCCAGATGGATGTTTTGCCAAAGCGAAGAGGAAACCAGCGTGCCTTGCGGCGTGACCACTGGTAAATCCAATGATTTCAGCGTGATGACGTCCCCGCGCGCGGCGTCAAATCCCACAGCCGAGGCCACCAGTTCCTCAAGTGCGTCGAGTTCTGTTTGCGGCAGCGGCGTGAAGGATTCAGCGCCCGAGGCATCCACCGCCCGCGTTCCGTTGACCAGAACGGCAACCGTCAGGCGTTTGATCGCACCGGGGGCGGTGTGCACCTCCAGCTCGGTTTCGGAAACCTCGTAATTCACCCTCTCACGTGTCTGGGTCGCGGTCGAATTCGATTCGTCCCCCCCCGCGCCATCGCCGTCGGGCAGGTTTGAGGCCACGGTGACATCGGCTGACTGGTTGCGCGCGCTGTCGGAGCGTTCCTCGACATCTGTACTGATCGCCACCCTGCCCTTGGGGTCAAAGCGCCGCTCACGCAGGGATTCCGTCCTGGTTTCGGTATCGACGCTGACCTCGACAACGGCATTCCCCGTACCAACGCGTGCTTCGACCAGACGCAGAACCCGTTCCCGCAACTGCCGGGCTTTGTCATCTGCCGTATCGGCGGCCACGGCGGTGTCCTGCCCGCCAATCACGGACCCGTTCGAATCGATCACAGTCACGCTTTCAGGCGACAGACCACTAACGGCCGAGGCGACAAGAAACCGGATAGCCTTGGCCTGATCGCCGGTGATCTCGCCCCCCGAGGGCACCAGATAGACCGAAGCCGTCGGTGCGACGCTGCGCTGAAACGGATTGGCAGAGCCATTGGCGATATGAACGCGGGCCTGGCTGACATGCGGGCTGCCCACGATTGTACGCGCCAGTTCACCCTCTTTCGCGCGCCAGTAGGCGGCATCAAACATCTGGGAAGTGGTGCCGAAACCGTTCAGAGAATCAAGCAGTTCGTAGCCCTTGGTGCCGTTGGCAGGCAGACCTTCGCTGGCCAAAGTCATCCGCAGCTCGTCCCGCTGTGCGCCCGAAACGTAAATTGATCCGCCCCGAATCTCGTAGGCCACGCCACGCTGATCCAGCGCACGCACGATATCCCCGGCGGCCCCGCTTTCCAGACCCGCGTAAAGCAGGGTCATCGAAGGCGCTGTCGCAAGGCGCGACATTCCGAGGATCCCGAGAAACACCAGTACAACCGCACCGGCAACGACGATTTGTTTACGCCTGTCCAAACTTGCCCAGACAGTTCCGATCTGCTGCACGCTCACCTCCGACTCGCCGACATTCTGCCCGGCGCATCCTCTGTTTGGACGATTGCCCTTAACAATCGGTTAGTCCCTGCGAGGTTATGACAGGACAGATCACAGGAATGAGGACGTCATGACCGACGCAACGGCTGAACAGGCGGAAGCCCCGGAAAAGAAGGGGAAAAAAGGAATGATCGTCGGGGTGATTCTGGCCATCGCCGGTGCCGCCGGTGGGTATTTCCTGACCTCGTCCGGGCTGCTGCCGCTGGGGAACAAGGCCGAGAAGGCGGAAAGCCATGACTTGGAAAAGGAAGAACCGGCCAAGGCATTGGCGGATGTTGCCTTTCTCGATTTGCCGCCGGTGATCGTTTCGGTGAATTCCGGCGGCGCGCGGCATCTGAAGTTTCACGCACAGCTTGAGGTTAACGCCCCGTACATAACTGACGTGGAAAAAATGCGACCGCGAATCATGGATGTCCTGAACGGGTATCTGCGGGCCGTCGAATTAATGGATCTTGAGGATTCACTGGCGTTGATGCGCATCCGGGGCCACCTGCTACGCCGCATCGAGATTGTCGTTGGCGAAGGTCGCGTGCGCGACGTGCTGGTGATGGAATTTGTTCTGAACTAGGAGGCGAAATTGGAGCTGATTGCGGATATTTTGCTGGTCGCCGGCGCCATGGGTGCGGGTCTGTATTGTTTTGTGCTGTCGCGCCGTCTCAAGCGTTTTGCCGATCTTGAAAAAGGCGTCGGCGGCGCGGTGGCGGTGCTGTCGACCCAGGCGGAAGAGTTGCGGAAATCACTGGATGATGCGCGCAACGCCTCTGATCAGTCAGGCGACCAGCTTAAGGCGCTGACGGGGCGCGCCGAAACGGTGGCACAGCGGCTGGAACTCATGATGGCGTCAATGCACGACGTCGTGCCCGAAAAAGACGCTGATCCCCAACCCGAGGCAGAGGTTTCAGAGACAAGTACCATCACCGAAGTTCCGGAGAGCGTGAAGCACGAAAGCAAACCCGAGCCGCAGGCCAGCGAAGCCGCTGCGCCCCAAGAACAGGCACGCGCACCTGAGGGGCTGATGTTCTTCCGGCATGACCGCAAGCAAGGCGAGGCGCAGGCATGAGCCGCCCGCGGATCAACACTCCCAACGCGCGGCCCCGCGGAGGGGTGCTTGCCGTGATCTCATTGCTGATGATCGGCTCGGCCGCTATCCGCATCGGACTGGAAGCCGGACCCGCCTTTGCCAAACCAGCCAAACCTGAGGCGGAACACGATGAACCCGTCCCGTCCGACACCCGTGACATGCAGGTTTTGCTGACAGAGCTTTTGCGCCGGGAAGAGCGTGTCAAACAAAAGGAAGACATGCTGCGCGAGCGGGAAAACGCTCTGGAAATCGCGGGTCAGGCTATCGAGATGCGCATGGCCGCGCTTGAGGAGGCCGAGGAGTCGTTGCGCACCACTCTGGCGCTGGCGGACAGGGCGGCGGAAAACGACCTGACGCGCCTGACCGATGTCTATCAGAACATGAAGCCGAAAGACGCGGCTGCGCTGTTCGAAACCATGGACCCGACCTTTGCCGCCGGGTTTCTGTCACGCATGTCACCGGATGCGGCAGCCGGGGTTCTGGCGGGGCTCAGCCCCGAAGCGGCCTATACGATCAGCGTTGTCATGGCGGGCCGAAACGCCTCGGCCCCTCAGGAATAGTCGCCCGTGTTCCCCGCAGTTGCAACACACATAGCCGGAGATCTCAGATGATTGGAATAGTTGGAATTGTCGTCATTTTCGTGATGGTCTTCGGCGGCTATCTGGCCGCTGGCGGCAAGATGACCATCATTCTAAAGTCGCTTCCGTTTGAGATGATGATGATCGGTGGTGCCGCGGTTGGTGCCTTTTTGATCAGCAACGACATCGGCGGCGTGAAACACACGATCAAGGACATGGGGAAGGTCTTTAAAGGCCCGAAATGGAAGCCCGAGGATTACCGCGACCTGTTGTGCCTGCTGTTTTCCCTCATCCGCATTGCCCGCGCCAATCCGGTAGAGGTGGAACAGCATATCGAAGACCCCGGCAGCTCGGACCTGTTTTCGTCCTACCCCAGAATTCAGGCCGACAAGGAAGCGGTTGATCTGATTTGCGACACGATGCGGTCCGCGGCGATGAATTACGACGATCCGCATCAGGTCGAAGAGGTTCTTGAGAAACGGATGGAAGCGAATTTCCACCATGCCCTGCATTCGAGCCACGCCTTGCAAACCGTGGCCGACGGCCTGCCCGCGCTTGGAATTGTCGCCGCCGTTCTGGGGGTAATCAAGACAATGGGGTCCATTGATCAGCCACCGGAAGTTCTGGGAAAACTGATCGGCGGCGCCCTTGTGGGTACGTTTCTGGGTGTCTTTCTGGCCTACGGTCTGGTTGGTCCCTTTGCGGCCAAGCTGAAATCCGTTGTCGAGGAAGACAACCACTTCTATCAGTTGATCAAGGAAGTTTTGGTTGCAAACTTGCACAACCACAATGCTGCTATGTGCATTGAGGTCGGACGCCAGAACACACCAACGCATAACCGCCCTGATTTCTCTGAGCTTGAGGATGCGTTGAAAGAGCTCAAACGGGCCGCGGCATGAGGCAAACCGCGATACTGGTTGCAGCATTGATCACACTTGCAACGGCCGCAACCTCTGAAGAGGTGACTGTGCGGTCCGGTGAACATGACGGCTACACCCGGCTGGTTTTCACCGTTCCACCGGATACGGGCTGGGTTCTGAGCCAACGCAAGAACGGCGCCAAGCTGGCAATTGACCTGAAGGGTGTCACATTTCGGACGGGTTCGGTGTTCGGGCGGTTGACATCAGATCGGCTGGCCGCGCTGTCGCAAGCGCAACCCGGTGGCGCGCTTGAGCTGGAATTCGGGTGCGACTGCACGGCGTCGGCGTTCCTGTTTCGAAACTCGATGATCGTTCTGGACATTGCGCCAGCAATAGCCCTGCCCCCCTTGCTTGCGGAAATCCCTCCGCCGACTCGAAAAAAACCGGCAGCGCCGAAAGCTTCTCCCGCGGAACACAAGCTTCTTTCCCAGCTGGACCTGCCGCTTCTGACCGGGAAGACGCACGGGATCAGGGATCAGTTGTCGACCCGTCTGGTGCAAGGGGCGGACCGTGAGCTGCTGGACCTGAATCTGGCACCTGTCGGACCGCGCCGTTCTGCCTCGTCCGAGGCCGTGACACCGTTACCCGGATTGACGTCGAACATACGCGTGACCTCGGTTCTGGATGATCTGCAGGAAATTCTGAACTCTGGTTTGCAGCAGATCGATAACAACCCGGTTTGTATCTCAACGGCTGAACTGGGCTTCACGACATGGTCCGGGACGCGCCCGTTTCCAGAGCAGGTGTCCGTCCTGCGCACCGCCCTGTACAAAGAGTTCGACCGTCTTGACGCGGAAAGCGCGCTGAAATTGGCAAAGCTCTATGCCTATAACGGCTTTGGGGCCGAGGCGCTGAAGGTTTTGCAGTTATTGACCCCCCCATCGGATGAGATTGACCGTGTTAAAGGGATTGCACGGCTGGTGGATGAGCGGCCAGCACAGGTTTCAAATCCATTCAGGGGCCAGCAACGGTGCAACAGCGACATCGCACTTTGGGCCGTGCTATCTGAGGGAAAGTTGGCACCTGATGCACATCTTGAAGCCATCGAACACAGCTTTGCAAAGCTGCCAGAGCATCTTCGCCGCCACCTTGGCACGCGGCTTTCGGATATCCTGACAGACGCGCAGGAACTGGAGGCCGCGCGAAGGATCATGCGTTCGGTCGACCGGATTGAGCAGAACCCGTCCCCGAACGCCACGCTGGCCCGTGCTGGCGTCGCCGAAGCCGAAGGCGACAGCGCCCTTGAAGAGGCGCTGTTGACCGAGGTCACGACCTCGGCCGTGGCCAAGAGCGAAGCGCCTTTGGCTTTGGCGCGGCTGGTGGAAAAGCGGTGGTCCGACCGCAAGACTGTGTCTTCAAGGGAACTTGAACTGGCCGCGTCTTACGCGATCGAGTTCCGGCGATCTGAACTGGGCCCGATGATGAACCGCACCCATGCGATTGCCCTGGGTCTGAGCCAGGATTTCGACAGCGCATTCGATGTGATCCAGTCTTTGCCAGACGGTTCGGACAGCAACAGCGCTTTCAACCGTCACCTGCAATTGCTGGCAGAGCGATCAGACGACCTTACCTTTTTGCGCCAGGTCACATTGGTGCAGCAGTCGGGCCGGGCGGCGGTGCTATCCACGGATACCGCGATTGCACTGGCCGAACGCCTGGCCGTGCTTGGCTTTGCCGATCAGGCCGTTGCGCTGGCAAACAGGCCTGAAGATCAGGCCCGGCGGTCAGAGCGTGCCCGTCTGCGCGCCCGTGCGGCGTTGTTGTCGGACCGCCCGCAACAGGCCATGCTTGAGCTGGCCAATGATACCTCGGACGAGGCGCTCGTCCTGCAGGCGCAGGCGTTGGACAAGGTGCAGGACTATGCGGCGGTGGCCGAACTCATGCAGAACCGCGGGCAACAGGAAGAAGCAAACCGATACCTATGGCTGGCCGGGTTACCGGAGGAAAGGATTGGGCCCTCTGACGGAAAGTACGCAAGCCTCAACCAAACCTCCGAGGCCCTTTTGGCCCCGCCGGTTCGCGTGTCAGGCAAGCCGTTGGCGGATGCGGGAAGCCTGCTGGAGGACAGTCTGGCAACGCGGCAGAGGATCGTCGAAATGCTGAACACGGTCAGGGTGGAGTGAGGTTTCCCAGCCAACCGGTCCAGTTGCCCGGATCGTTGCAGGCGGGACGGGGCGCGGTTCACGGTTCTGGTGGATCAAAAATCAGCGGTGTCAGGTCTGCATACCGCGCGCTTTTGTCCGGCCAACTAAGTATCACTTGACGGATGCGGTCGGCACGATCTTGTCCAAGCACGGGGGCCGCAAACTGCGTATACTTGGCGATGACATCGTCCCGTGACATGGGGGCCTCGGGGCCGCCGCGGGCATGAATATCCCCGGATTTCAGAACACGGCCATCCGTTGCCGTGATCGTGACGTCTGCCCAGCGCCCTTCGGGAAACCGGACGCTGTGGTGTTCGCTTTCCGCGACCGTGATGCGGGACATCAGATTGGCGACCGCAGGATCAGACAGGCCAGACCCTGAGATTTGTTCAACGCCGATGCGCCCGTAAACGGCCTGAACTGCCACGGCAAATGGCAGGGAATACTGCGCTTGCGAAGTTGTTTCGGGCAGTCCCGCAAAAAGGCAGGCCGCCTGATGAAAGCTGCTGATATGCAAAGTTTCGATCTGCGTGCTGGTCAGGTCATGCGCGATCATGACAGCGCGCACGCCATCAATCGCGGCATGGGCCCAGCGACAGATCGGATAGGGTTTCACGTATTGATGTTCGACCTGCCAAAAGGTTCCCAGATCCTCCCAGTAGGGTGTGACCTCTTCCGCCTCGATTGTGATGGCGGGCGCGCCGGTAAAGCCGCGTTCGGCCAGAACAGCGGCGGACAGCCCCACCATCGCGCCCCAACCCGACCCGTCATGCAGCATTGTGGGGTTGGCAATCTCGCGCATCATCTGGCTGCGTGGACCGTGATATTCGGCAATTCCCATCGCCTGCCGCATCTGGTCGACAGAAAATCCGCGCAGGCGCGCCGCCATCGCAACCACGCCAAGCGCGTTCCAGGCACCGGATGTGTGGTAATCGCTGACACTTGCGTGCAGCGACAGGCCCGCGCGCCCGGCCACCTCGTACCCGGCAACGACCGCCGCCAAAGCCTCGGGTCCGGTCAGATTCGGGCAATGTTCGGCCAGTGCGGCCAGCGCTGGCAACACGACCACCCCGATATGGCCCTTGGTGGGGTTATATCCGTCGTGACCGTCCAGATTGTCGGTTTGCGTGGCGGCAGCATAGGCAGCACCCGCCATGCTGACGGTGCGGCCATCGAACAACATCCGTGCGCCATATGCAGGATCGGTACTGGCATAAAGCAATGCCGCCGTGTCCCGCGCGATCACGCCTGCCTGCATCGGGCCGGATGCGATCAGGATCCCCATCGTGTCGAGCATCATCAGCGCCGCAGCCTCTAGTGCGCTTTCAGGCATGTCCGAGGCCGCACGGGTCAGCGTGAAATCGGCAACCCTGGAAAATGTATTTGTCTGCGGGTTATGCGTCATGAGAGCTCTCCTGTCGGGCGGGGCCGGTACAGGAAAGTCAGCCACAGGTAAGGGCGGGCTTGTACTCTGTTCCCGACGCCAGATGTCGGGAACAGAGGAAAACGAACGAAGAAGAGACCCTAGTAAGGGGCTTCGACGTCATTCATGGAAACGTAGACTGTTTTCATTTCCGAAAAATGGTTGATCGCCAGCTTCGAATTCTCGCGCCCGACACCCGACATTTTCGATCCGCCGAACGGGGCTTCGACCGGGGCAAGGTTATAGGTGTTGATATAACAGGTTCCCGCCTCGAACCCGGCAACAACACGGTGCGCGCGGGTCAGGTCATTGGTGAACACGCCTGCGGCCAGACCAAATTCAGTGTTATTGGCACGGGCCATGACCTCGGATTCCGTGTCGAAATCCAGCACCGACATGACGGGGCCAAAAATTTCCTCGCGCGCGATGGTCATGTCATCGGTCACATCCGCAAAAACGGTCGGCTGCATGTAGAAACCGTCGCCTTCGATCCGGTTGCCGCCGAAGACCAGCCTTGCGCCCTCGGCCCTGGCTTTGTCGACGTAGCTCAGCGCGATGTTCAACTGGTTTTCGCTGACCATCGGGCCAAAGCTGACGTCCTCGTCCATCGGATCACCGATTTTGGCGTTGGCCAGACGTTCGGACAGGCGTTTCAGGAAGGCATCCTTGATCCCTTTTTGCACAAAGACGCGGGTACCGTTGGAACAGACCTGGCCCGATGAATAGAAGTTGCCAAGGATCGCGCCGGACACCGCGTTTTCGATGTCGGCATCGTCAAAGACGATCATCGGAGATTTGCCGCCCAGTTCCATGGTCACGTGCTTCATACCGTCAGCCGCCGCGGCATAAACCTTGCGGCCTGTCGGCACCGATCCGGTCAGCGAGACCTTGGCCACACGCGGATCGGTGACCAGCGCGGCGCCTACCTCGCCATAGCCCTGAATCACGTTGTAGACACCCTTGGGCGCACCGGCCTCAACCAGAATCTCGGCCACTTTCAAAGCCGAAAGGGGCGTCGTTTCCGAGGGCTTGAAAACCATAGCGTTGCCGCAGGCCAGCGCCGGGGCACCTTTCCAGCAGGCAATCTGCGTGGGATAGTTCCACGCCCCGATGCCGACGCAAACGCCCAGCGCCTGACGGATGGTGTAGACGAAATCGCCACCGCCCAGCGGAATATGCTCGCCGGTCAGAGAGGCGGCCAACCCGCCGAAATACTCCAGCGCGTCCGCACCCGATGTGGCGTCTGCCACCGTAGTTTCCTGAATCGGTTTGCCGGTGTCATGGGTTTCCAGAACCGACAGGTCGTAGTTGCGGTCGCGCATAATGTCGGCCGCGCGGCGCAGAATGCGGCCGCGTTCTGTTCCGGTCAGTGCGGCCCAAGCTGCCTGAGCGGTTTTCGCGCTGTTCAGAGCCTTTTCTACAATCGCCGGTGTCGCCGAATGCAGACGGGCAATCACCTCGCCGGTAGCGGGGTAGATCACGTCAATGGCCGCGCCATCGGTATCCTCGACATAGGTGCCGTCGATGAAATGGCTGGCCTTGGGCTGAAACTTCATACCGTGTCCTTTTCGCTCGACCCCGTCCGGGCGGGGCATTTGGTCATTTTGAATCGGCCCTAATGGTTATTGACTGGCCAGTCAATAAAATCATCCAAGCGGCAAGGTCACGCCTGCCACCGCGCACAAATCTTGCAATTCTTTGGTTAATGTTCTATATATGTTCCACATAGTCAGAGGACAAACCGATGACCCAGCACATGCGCCACGCGGCCCTGAACGGGCCAAACAATGACTACCACCTGCTTCCGGTAACAGACCGGCAGATGCGATATGCGCGCGCCATTGCCGAGAAATCAGCGCTTGAGATCCCGGTCGAAGTTCAACGTGACAGGCGATTGTTGTCCGACTGGATTTCGGCCCACAAATCATGTGGCACCTCGCAATTCGACAATTACCCGACGGGCAAGCAGGTGGCGTTCGCTGAACGGATTTCACGCAGCAAGCGTCGCCCGATCCCGTCCGAGTGTTTTCGAGACAAGAAAATGATGTCCCGCTGGATTGACCACAACAGATAACCCTTATTTAGGGTCTTCTGGCGCATGATTGCGGGTATATAGCGCAACCGCAGCCGCAACAAACATTCCCAGCAGAATGTAACCGGTCACAGCCTCGGACACGGCAAGCCCGCGGCACAGGCCGGTCGGGGACATGTCGCCATACCCGACCGTGGTGAAGGTGACATATGAGAAATACAGGACATCCCCCGGACCCTGCGCCCCGACCACACAATTATCGTTGTACCCAAAAGCTCCGTAGACGGCGGCGAACAGGAACGGGACGACCTGGATGAATGACACACCCATCAGGAACAAAAGCCGTCGCGGCGATGTAACCTGGGTCATGTAATACCAGGATTGCGACACCAGCCAGATCAGCAGGCCAACCGACGCGATTGTTCCGATCATGTCACCCGCAGCGGTTTCGTTAAGACGCGATAGCCCGAACCAGGCAAGAAAACTTGTCAGAACCAGCCCCAATGCAGCAATCAGGGTCGATTTCCATTCTTCCAGAGTTGTGGGTTTGCGGTGCATGAACGCCCTCTCAGCCTAGTCTGACGGTGATCATCCGACCTAAAGCAAGGGCCTGCAACCCGCTTTCAGTCCTGCCGCAAATGCGGCTCGCCCCGCTTGCGCGCAAGCACTATCTGCTTTTGCCGTTCACGAAAGCGCATCTTGTCAGCCTCGGAGGTCTCGTCGATGCATTGGTGACAGGACACGCCATGTTCATATTCGGGGCGTTTCATATCCTCGGGCAGGATCGGGCGACGGCAGCCATGGCACAGCTTGTGCGGCCCTTCAACAAGGCCGTGGCCAACTGAGACGCGGTTGTCGAACACAAAGCAGTCACCCTGCCACGAGCTGTCTTCGGATGGCATCTCTTCAAGATAACGCAGGATGCCACCTTTGAGGTGATAGACATCCTCGACCCCCTGCCCCAACAGGTAATTGGTGGATTTCTCGCACCGGATGCCGCCGGTGCAGAACATGGCAACGCGCTTGTTGTGAAAGCGATCTTTGTTCGCCTCCCACCAGGCCGGAAATTCGCGGAAACTGGCTGTTTCAGGGTCGATTGCGCCTTCAAACGTGCCGATCGCCACTTCGTAGTCATTGCGGGTGTCGATCACCACGACATCGTCCGAACGGATCAGATCATTCCAGTCCTGCGGATCGACATAGTTGCCGACACGGGCGCGCGGATCGACATCCGGCTGACCCATGGTCACGATCTCTTTCTTCAGGCGCACCTTCATCTTGCCGAAAGGCGGATGGTCCGAGGTCGCCTCTTTCCACTCCAGATCCGAGCAACCGGGCAAGGCCCGGATATGTGCCAATACCGCATCGATCCCGGCGCGTGGACCTGCGATGGTGCCGTTGATACCTTCCTGCGCCAGCAACAGCGTTCCCGTGACGGACTGCGCGCGGCACAGATCAAGCAACGGTTCGCGCAGTGTGACGGGGTCTGGGAATCGGGTAAAGTGATAGAGGGCAGCGATCGTGTACATATGCGCGATCTACCCCCGCAAACCCGGAGTCGCAAGGGATTGCATTGACGCCCCGGCCCCTGCCCCCTACCGATAAGGCAGTTATACGGAGGCCGCCATGACCCATGCCCTGCTTGTCATCGATGTCCAGAACGATTTCTGCCCGGGCGGTGCCTTGGCAGTGGCCGGAGGAGACGAAATCGTCGCGTCTATCAATACCATGATGGAGGAGTTCGACGCCGTGATCCTGACGCAGGACTGGCATCCGGCGGGGCATTCTTCCTTTGCCAGCTCGCACAAAGGCAAAAACCCGTTCGAGCTGATCGACATGCCTTATGGCCCGCAGGTGCTGTGGCCGGACCATTGCGTTCAGGGCTCAAACGGTGCTGCGTTTCACCCCGAGTTGCGCACTGATGGTGATTTGATCCTGCGCAAGGGGTTCCGCAGTGGCATCGACAGCTACTCCGCGTTCTTCGAAAATGACCATCAGACGCCAACAGGCCTGAAAGGCTATCTTGAGACCCGAGGCATCACCCGTTTGACACTGGTTGGATTGGCGACCGATTTCTGCGTTCACTATTCGGCTGTAGACGCTGCCCGGTTGGGATTCGATGTCACAGTCCGGATGGATGCCTGCCGCGCGATTGACATGGACGGATCACTGGCTGCCGCCGAGCAGGCCATGCGCGACGCCGGTGTTACGCTGACCTAAGGGGTCGCCCCGGCAGCCGCCAGCAGTTTGATCGTCACAAACAAAACAACGGCCAGCCCAAACGCCAGCCCGATACGCCCCGAAATAGAACGCCGACGGTCCGAAACAGGCTGCTGTGGCTGTGGCGGTGGTTTGCGCACCTGACGCGTGCGCACGATCCCGGCCATGGGCTGCGCCATCCGAATGTAATTCAGAAAATCCCACAGGTTGAACTCGCCGCAATATTCCCCCTGAACGCCGCGCGATTTTATGTTCTCAAACAGAGAACGCAGAATCCTGACCCGGTCCACCTGATCTTCGGCCGGAAACACACCGGGCACGATGCCGCTGTTCCGCGACTCGAGGCTGAACCCGGCATCCAGGAAAATCTTGCGGATTTTCGGCGATGTTCCCCGTAGCGCATCTGCTGTTCTGATGTCGCGAAACACCGCACACACCTGGCGTTCCACGTCAGAGTCTGACCCCAGCTTCTCCGGGTCAATTTCGTTCAGTGCTACATTAACAATATCAAAATCGTACTCGAGACCCATTCACAAACTCAGTTTCGTCTTTCCATCCCCTTCTCTCACTAACCGGCGAAAACAATGCACAATATGCCCGTATTGTGACGTCATGCTGGCATTGTCACCAAATCAGCGACTCTTGCCATTCCCGTTGTCGATTGATCTAACTACGGAAATCGCAGGAGTTCCCCATGGTCGACATCGCGACCCGCGTCTACAATCATAAATGGAAGATTGACCCGATTGTCCGGTCTTTAATCGACACAGACTTCTACAAACTGCTGATGTGCCAGTCAGTGTTTCGAAACAAGCCCCAAACAAATGTGGTGTTTTCCCTGATCAACCGGTCGAATCACGTGCCTTTGGCCCGTTTGATCGACGAAGGTGAGCTGCGGGAACAGCTGGATCATATCCGCTCGCTTAGTCTCAGCCGGGGGGAAAGCACCTGGCTGCGGGGCAACATGTTCTATGGAAAACGCCAGATGTTCCGTTCCGATTTCATGGAATGGTTCGAGAATATGCGCCTGCCGCCCTACCACCTTGAACGCAAAGGCGATCAGTATGAACTGACCTTCGAAGGCAAATGGCACGAGGTCATGTTGTGGGAAATTCCGGCGCTGGCGGTGCTGATGGAACTGCGCTCGCGCGCGGTGTTGAACGACATGCGCCGGTTTGCGCTACAGGTGCTATATGCCCGCGCGATGACCCGCGTATGGGAAAAGATCGAAAAGCTGAGCACGATCAACGGTCTGGGGATTGCCGATTTCGGCACGCGGCGACGGCATTCCTTCCTGTGGCAGGATTGGTGCGTGCAGGCGATGATCGAAGGGCTTGGCCCCGCGTTTACCGGAACCTCAAACTGCCTGATCGCGATGCGGCGTGAGGTTGAGGCCATCGGCACCAACGCGCATGAGCTGCCGATGGTCTATTCCGCGCTGGCCGACACCGATGCCGAACTGGCACAGGCCCCTTATGACGTTCTCAGCGATTGGCATGACGAACATGACGGCAATCTGCGCATCATTCTGCCCGATACCTACGGCACCAAGGGCTTTCTGGACAACGCACCCGACTGGCTGGCGGGCTGGACCGGTATTCGCATCGACAGCGGTGATCCGGCCACCGCCGCCGAGGTGGCCATCGACTGGTGGAAAGCGCGCGGTGAAGACCCGACCCAGAAACGGATCATTTTCTCGGACGGGTTGGATGTGGACAAAATCCAGGAATTGCATGCGCAGTTTGCTGACCGCACCAAAGTATCCTTTGGCTGGGGTACCTTGCTGACCAACGATTTCCGCGGTCTGGTTCCAAATGACTCGCTGGCACCGTTCTCATTGGTCTGCAAAGCCGTATCCGCCAATGGACGCCCGACGGTAAAGCTGTCGGACAACCCGGAAAAGGCGATGGGCCCGAAGGACCAGATCGAACGCTATAAGCGGGTGTTTGGCGTTGGCGCTCAGGAGGCGATCGAGGTGATTGTCTAAGCCAAGGCACAATATCAAACACTTATCCTCAATTCATATGATGCCGGGACTAAACGACTACAGATTGGCGTCGGCAGGATCGGCGATATGGTTTTCGAGGTATTGCAGCACGATGTTCTCGGTGATGGCGCCGTCGGTGGTTGAGAAATACCCCCAGCCCCAGAACCGGCGTCCACAGTAGCGGCTGCGCAGCGCGGGAATTTCCCGTTGCACCTTGTGAGACGAACGGCCCTTCATCTTGCGCACCAGACCCGAGATGGCAATCTTCGGCGGCACCGACACGAACAAATGCACGGGATCGCTCAACAACACCCCGCGCAAGATGTCGACCTCGTTCTCGTGGCAGACCTGACGGACGATGGCGCGCACCCGCAGGCGCACCGCACCGGTCAGCACCTTATAGCGATACTTGGTCGACCAGACGATATGGTACGGTGATAGAAAACGCAGTGCTTGCCAATATCATAACACGATTCTCCGCACTGAATCGGGCCCGACCGGAAGTCGAAGGGTTTGCGTCAAAGCGTGGATACTGAAACTTGTGGTGCCGCTGAAGGGACTCGAACCCCCGACCCCATCATTACGAATGACGTGCTCTACCAGCTGAGCTACAGCGGCGCCTTGAGTCATCCGAAACTGGCCTCTACCGGATGAGATAGCCCATTTAAACTGTCAGCCTAAAGCCTGCAAGACCAGTTATGTCCGTTCGGGCCTTTCCCCCCTTTTCACCAGAGGTTGTCGTCGACGTATTGGGCCAATGATCAATCCAATGGGGCGAGCTTCCAGTTTGTGAAATTTTTGTAACGACGCATGAGTAGTTTTGACTCTAAGTTTATTATTCTATATTTCATGAAATATGATGGAAGAGATAACCGACCAGCTGGCCATCCTTGGCCACCCGCAACGTATCACCGTATTTCGCATGTTGATGCGACGGTATCCTGACACTGTTCCAGCGGGGGAACTGGCGTCGGAACTGGGGATCAAGTCCAGCACCTTGTCGAACTATCTCAACGCGTTGCAGCGATCCGGGCTGGTCAAGCAGGAACGATCCGGGACGTCACTGCTCTATTCGATTGAGATGAAGAACGTGCAGCACATGTTCGATTTCCTGCTCGTGGATTGCTGCCGTGGCCGACCCGATCTTTGCATGCCCTTGGCCAAAGGGCGCGAAACCATGGCTGACCGAAAGTTCAATGTGTTGTTCATTTGCGTGGGTAATTCTGCCCGGTCGATCTTTGCCGAATCCCTTTTGCGAGATATCGGCGGGGATCGGTTCAATGTGTATTCGGCCGGCATACGACCGTTTTCCGAACTCAACCCGTTTGCAATTCGGGTCCTTCAAGACAAGGGGCACGATACGTCGGCGCTCCGCTCAAAGAATGTATCCGAGTTCTCGGGGCCGGGCGCACCTGAAATGGATTTCGTCTTTACGGTCTGCAATCAGGCCGCGAACGAAGAATGCCCCGCCTGGGAAGGCCAGCCGATCAGCGGTCACTGGGGCATGGCGGATCCGGTCAAGGCAGAAGGCACCGATGCCGAGAAAAGCCTGGCCTTTCAAAACGCGTACGGCGCGCTGAAGCGTCGGGTTCAAGCCTTTACATCGCTGCCGGTTGAAAGCCTGGACCGGATCGCACTGCAATCCGCCGTTGATGAAATCGCGCGGTCGCCACTTGAGGATGCGCCATGACGACTTACGCTGTGAACGGCCTTGGCCGAATGGGGAAACTGGCCCTGAAGCCCTTATTGGAACGGGGCGCAAAGATTGCCTGGATCAACGATGCCGTCGGCGACCCCCAGATGCACGCGCATCTGTTGGAGTTCGACACGGTACACGGGCGTTGGGATGCAGAATTCAGCTTTGATGCCGACAGCATCACTGTGAATGGAGCCCACCTGCCGTTCATCGGCACGAAAGACCTGAACACCCTGCCGCTGGATGGCGTTGATGTCGTGATCGACTGTACGGGCGTGTTCAAGACCGAGGCTAAGCTGGCCCCATATTTTGATGCCGGGGTAAAGAAAGTCGTCGTCTCTGCCCCGGTCAAAGACGGCCCGACGGCAAATATCGTTGTTGGAGTGAATGAAAGCACATATGACCCCGCGACCCATAAAATTGTGACAGCGGCCTCTTGCACAACGAATTGCCTGGCGCCGGTGGTCAAGGTGATCCACGAGAATCTGGGAATCCGCCACGGGTCGATGACCACGATCCATGACGTGACCAACACGCAAACGATTGTTGATCGGCCCGCAAAAGACTTGCGGCGCGCACGGTCGGCCCTCAACTCACTGATCCCGACGACCACCGGTTCGGCCACCGCCATCACACTGATCTATCCGGAACTCAAAGGGCGTCTGAACGGTCACGCCGTCAGGGTGCCGCTTTTGAACGCCTCGCTGACCGATTGCGTATTCGAAGTTGAGCGGGCCACCACGGTTGACGAGGTCAACGCCCTCTTAAAAGCGGCGGCTGAGGGTGACCTGAAGGATATTCTGGGTTATGAAACCCGCCCTCTGGTATCTACCGATTACACCAATGACAAACGCTCCTCGATTGTCGATGCGCCCTCGACCATGGTGACAAACGGGACACAGGTGAAAGTCTATGCGTGGTACGACAATGAGATGGGCTATGCGCACCGCTTGGTGGATGTGGCGCTGATGGTCGGGTCCTCGCTGTGACCCAGCGGCCCGAAGGACTGTCGGCTTATGTCGCGGTCACGGCGGCTTATTGGGCCTTCATGCTGACTGACGGGGCGCTCAGGATGTTGGTGCTGCTGCACTTTCACACCATGGGATTCTCACCGGTTCAGCTGGCCTATCTGTTTGTGCTTTATGAGATTGCTGGGATCGTCACCAACCTGGCCGCAGGCTGGATTGCCGCCCGGTTCGGGTTGACGTCCACCCTTTATGCAGGATTGGGGCTGCAGGTGGTGGCGTTGCTTGCCATGACGCAGCTTGATCCGCACTGGACCGTTACCGCCTCGGTCAGCTTTGTGATGATGGTGCAGGGGGCAAGCGGAGTGGCCAAGGATCTGGCCAAGATGTCGTCGAAATCATCTGTCAAGCTGCTGGCCCCGGCCGAGGGCGGCGGGTTGTTTCGGTGGGTCGCTGTGCTGACCGGATCAAAAAATGCCGTCAAAGGGCTGGGTTTCCTGTTGGGCGCGGCCATGCTGGCCACGTTGGGATTCATGGCGGCAATCCTGGTCATGGCGGCGGTTTTGGCACTGATCCTGTTTGCAGTTATCCTGTTCATGCCAGCGGGCCTGCCGAAGGGGCGAAAAGGGGCAAAATTCTCGGAAGTATTGTCAAAATCCGCCAATGTGAACTGGCTATCCGCAGCGCGTGTCTTTCTGTTCGGCGCGCGCGATGTCTGGTTCGTGGTCGGCATTCCGGTCTATTTCTACACCGTCCTGTCGGATGGCACCGACGACGGCAACCGTGCCGCGTTCTTCATGATCGGAACATTCATGGCGCTGTGGGTCATCCTCTATGGCGCAGTGCAGGCCTACGCGCCAAAGATCCTTCGTGCGGCGGATCGAACCGAAGGCGATTTGATCCGCGCGGCGCGCAGTTGGGCGAGTGCCCTTTTCTGCGTTCCTGCGGCTCTAACATTGGCCGTATCGCTGTCACATGGGCCTGAAACCTGGCTGACCATAACGCTTGTGGCTGGGCTGCTGATCTTCGGAGCAATATTTGCGGTGAATTCATCGCTGCATTCCTATCTGATTTTGGCCTTCACCCGGTCCGAACGTGTGACAATGGATGTCGGATTTTATTACATGGCAAATGCAACAGGCCGGCTGATCGGCACGGTTCTGTCCGGCCTGACCTATCAGATCGGAGGATTGTCCCTGGTTCTCGGGACCGCGACCGTGATGGTTGCCCTTGCTGCGCTGACTTCAGGCAAACTGACGGACCAAACCTCCGAAGCACTGACGTGACCGTTTTTGAACGATACCTCTCAGTCTGAATCGCCCTCGCCATGATTGGTGGCGTTCTTATCGGGTAGGCTGCGTAATGTTATTGAAGAACGAACGGTGAGAGTTTTACATGTTTCGGCATTTGCCCCCGCAAAGTTCAGCAAACCAAGACGACAACGCTGGCCGCAGAAACCCGGTATCTGCTAAATTATCCGATTTTTTGGTGACCCCGGCAGGATTCGAACCTGCAACCTGCCCCTTAGGAGGGGGCTGCTCTATCCAGTTGAGCCACGGGGCCGTGCCAGGCTCTCTGTAACCGGGATTTTCCGGGTTGTCATCGCCTTTGCACAATTGTTGTACACACCGACCTGTTCACGCTACCATCGGACAAAACAACAACGCAGGTGCCTCCCGTGAACAGTGAAACCAAACGCCCGCTTACCCTTCGTGATGTGTCCGAAGCTTCCGGAGTATCCGAGATGACGGTAAGCCGGGTTCTGCGTAACCGGGGGGATGTGTCCGACGCCACCCGCACCCGCGTTCTGGCCGCCGCCAAGGAGCTTGGCTATGTTCCCAACAAGATCGCGGGCGCATTGGCGTCCAGCCGGGTTAATCTGATCGCGGTGATCATCCCTTCGCTTTCAAACATGGTCTTCCCCGAGGTGATGACAGGCATCAACCAGGTGTTGGAAGACACCGAACTGCAACCCGTGGTGGGTGTAACCGATTATCTGCCCGAGAAAGAGGAAAAAGTGCTGTACGAGATGCTCTCGTGGCGGCCCTCTGGCGTGATCATTGCGGGGCTTGAACATACCGAAGCTGCGCGCGCCATGCTGGATTCGGCGGGTATTCCAGTGGTCGAGATCATGGACACGGATGGCAAGCCGGTGGATGCGATGGTGGGGATCTCACACCGCCGCGCGGGGCGCGAAATGGCGCAGGCAATCCTGAAGGCCGGATATCAGCATATCGGTTTCATGGGCACCAAGATGCCACTGGATCACCGCGCACGGAAGCGGTTCGAAGGCTTTACCGAAGTTCTTGGCAAGCACGGGATCGAGATAGAGGATCGCGAGTTCTATTCCGGTGGATCAGCCCTGGCCAAAGGGCGCGAGATGACCCAGGCCATGCTGGAACGCTCGCCCGAGCTGGATTTTCTGTATTACTCGAACGATATGATCGGGGCCGGTGGTCTGCTGTACCTGTTGGAACAGGGTATCGATATTCCGGGACAGATTGGCCTGGCAGGCTTTAACAATGTCGAGCTTTTGCAGGGCCTGCCCCGAAAACTCGCGACGATGGATGCCTGTCGTCTGGAAATCGGCCGTCAAGCTGCTCAGATCATCGCCGAACGTCTGGAAAATCCTGATACCGAGATCGAGACACGCGTTACTCTGACCCCCACGATCAGTTATGGTGACACGCTGAAACGGCGATGAACACACCCCTGAAAAGGCTCGACAATCGGGCGGCACGGGCGATCTTCATGGACCGCCACGCTTTGGGCGAACAACCCTCGGGTTCGGCCAAAGGTGTCGCGCTTCTGGATCTGATCCAACGGCTTGGGTTTGTTCAGCTTGACAGCATCAACACCGTTGCCCGAGCACATGACATGATCCTGTTCTCGCGCAGGCCCGCCTATCGCAGCGCCAACCTGAAAAGGCTCTATGAAAGGGACAATGCGCTTTTCGAGCATTGGACGCACGATGCAGCGGTCATTCCGATGGAGTTCTATCAGCATTGGCATCTGCGCTTTCAGCGGGATGCGGATATGTTGAAGGCACGGTGGAAGAACTGGCGGCGGGATGGGTTCGAACAGCAGTTTGACACTGTCCTGCAACACATCCGCGACCATGGGGCGGTGTCGTCATCGGATGTTGGCAAGGATGAAAAGAAGGGCTCGGGCGGGTGGTGGGACTGGCACCCATCTAAAACCGCGTTGGAGTATCTGTGGCGCTCGGGTGCCCTGACCGTCGTTGGTCGGGATGGCTTCCAGAAACGCTATGATCTGACAGAGCGCGTGATTGAAACACATCTCTGCCCCGGCAGCACGCCCTGTGATGCCGAGGGGACCGTGGATTGGCTGTGCAACGCCGCACTGGACCGGCTGGGATTTGCAACATCCGGAGAGTTGGCGGCTTTCTGGGACACCGTCAGCGCGGCTGAGGCAAAAGACTGGTGCGCTGCGGCGCTGGAAAGTGGCGATATTGAAGAAATCGAGGTTACCTGTGCCGATGGGCGCTTGCGCAAGACATACGCCCGACCAGATCTGACGACCGAAGTACCGCAGCCACCAGGCCGCATTCGCGTGCTCAGCCCGTTTGATCCCATGCTGCGCGACCGCAACCGGGCCGAGCGGCTGTTCGGCTTTCACTACCGCATCGAGGTTTTCGTCCCCGAGGCCAAACGAACCTATGGGTACTACGTTTTTCCGCTGCTTGAGTGCGACCGTATGATTGGCCGTATCGATATGAAAGCCCACCGCGATCGTGACCTGCTTCACGTCAAAGCGCTCTGGCCCGAGCGCCGGGTCCGCTGGTCAGATGCCCGTACCCGACGCCTGAACGCCGAGCTGGACCGGGTGCGGCGACTGGCCGGTGTGGAACATGTGACTTTCGCCAAGGACTGGCTGAAAGAGCCCGTTTAGGGTCTATTCTGCGTCTGACAGGGTCAACTTGACCGGCTCCAGCCTATCAATCTTACCTGTCAGAACATCCCCCGCAACGACCGGACCAACACCAGCCGGTGTACCGGTCAGGATCAGGTCACCGGGGCGCAGGTGGTAAAAGCCGGACAGGTGCATGACAATCTCGTCGATCTTCCAGATCAGCTCCTCCAGGGTCGCGTTCTGGCGCAACTCTCCGTTTACGCTTAGCTGAATGCGTTTGTCATCCTCCGGGGTCCAGTCGGTGGCTGGTGTCAACGGGGCAAAGACCGCTCCGTATTCGACGTCCTTTCCCAGATCCCAGGGCCGCTGCTTGTTGCGCTCGCGGATTTGCAGATCACGGCGCGTCATATCCAGGGCGCAGCCATAGGCAAAAACGGCATCCCACGCCTGCGCGCTAGTGGCGCGAAACACGGGCTTTCCAATGGCCAATGCCAATTCCATCTCATGATGGTAATTCTGGGTCCCGGCAGGATAAGGAACCGTCACACCTGAGAGTACGGCGTTCGGGACGGATTTGGTGAAGTAAAAAGGTGCCTCGCGATCCACCTCATTCCCCATTTCGGCGGCATGGGCTGCATAATTTCGACCGACGCAGAAGATCCGTCCAATGGGATATCCGGCCGCCGCGCCGACAACGGGGATGGAGATCGGGTCCGGAAGCGGAAACAGGCTGTTTGGCATGATAGTCCCTGAAGGTTGCGCAACTGCCATATTACGTCTGCCAGACCCGCCAGCAAGCCCAGAAAACACGCTGTATTTCGCCAATCTCGAAGAGGTGTTTCAGCGTGAAACGGCTCAATTCTGACCGGAATGACTGACGCCGTGTCAAAAATTGGTTTCATCAGTTTTTATGGTCTCACCAGTACACAAACAGGTCGAAACAACTCTTGGCTCAGTCCAAATCCGGGCTAAATCCTCAGGTAGTCAGGCCCGCGCCGATTTCGGTGCGGTGTCAAAATTCAGAACAGCAGCTTTGGTAAAGCATTTCACCAAAGTGACGTCGGCAAACCATACGCTGACCCATTTACCGGTCGGCAACTGCCTAAACCAGTTTCGGAGAGTATAGGTGCAAGGCCCCTCCCCCAAGGGTCAAAAGACCCTTTTCAGAGCCACAACACAGGCTTTTCATATACTCCGAAGCACAGGCCGGACCGTCAGGTTTGACGTAACCGGTCTTGGGCCAGGCACCAACGACCAGTCCGGGTCTGGCCGCCCCGTCGGAGACTCCCCCTACAGTTTCCGGCGGGGTCACTGCCGAAGACATCTGATGCAGTGCCAATGATCAGGATTCGAGGTCTTTCAACTCGTTCAGCAGATCCAGCAGGAGTTCATGCTTGTCCGGTCCAAGCTGAGATCGAATACGTTCCGCCTGAGCCGTGCTTGCAGCCAGATTGGCGCGAATGATCTGAACCCCTTTTGTGCTGATCTCAACAACCTGACGTCGTCGGTCTGCCGGATGGCTGCGCCGCGTGATCAGTCCACGGGTCTCCAGCTTTTGCAGAATGCGTGTCAGGCTTGGCAGCAGCAGGCAGGCGCGATCGGCGATATGGGTCGGCTCTTGCGGGCCTTCTTCGTTCAACACCCGCAACACGCGCCACTGCTGTTCCGTGACGCCAGCGTCAGCCAGCATTGCTCGAATGGGTCCCATAACCTTTTCCCGCGCACGCAAAAGCGCAATGGGCAAAGATCGCGACGTCAGAGGGAGATCGTCGGTCATAGAAAAATTATCACCGAAATCCGGGATATAAGCAAGCAACCAGACACACGGCAGCAGCGCCCACACCCGTATTCGCACGTTATGCGAGCCGATTTCAGGCTGGACAATTAGGAACGACCGTTGATGATGCGACCGAGGTCCATTTCATGTCCTTCTCACCTGCACCGGCTCAAATATGAGGTTTCAGCATGTCAGCCCCAAAGAATATGTTCAAACAGGCTCTAATAAAGGGTGAACAGCAGATTGGTTGCTGGATGAGCTTTGCTGAATCCGTCACCGCCGAGATCATGGGAACCGCGGGTTTCGATTGGCTGGTGATCGATGGTGAACATGCGCCAAATGATATCCGCTCGATCCGGGATCAACTGACAGCTTTGGCCAGCAGCGCATCTCATCCCGTTGTGCGGGTCCCTGTTGGAGAGACCTGGCTGATCAAGATGGTTCTGGATTCCGGTGCCCAAACAGTACTGGTTCCGGTCGTTGAAAGCGCCGCGCAGGCGCAGGATCTGGTCCGTGCCTGCCGTTATCCGCCGGACGGGGTGCGGGGTGTTGGTGCAGCGGCATCGCGCGCCACGATGTATGGGTCTACAAGTGACTATATCCAGACCGCAGATCAGGAAATCTGCCTGTTGTTGCAGGTGGAAACCCGCGCCGGAGTGGCCGCGTTGGATGACATTCTTCAAGTCGAAGGTGTGGATGGCGTTTTCATCGGTCCCGCTGATCTGTCAACCGACATGGGGTACAAGGGCAACAGCGCCGCACCCGAGGTGCGTGCGGTCATCGCGGACGCCCTGGCCCGGATCAAGGCCGCAGGCAAAGCGCCGGGCATCCTTGCCACCAATGACGAAGCGCGTCAGGCCTATCTGGACATGGGCGCCCAATTTCTGGCGGTCGGCATTGATGTGATGCTGCTGGCACAGGCGGCACGCGCGCTGGCCGCGCAATGGAAACCTTCTTAGACACTCAAGTGCGCATGGCCGCAGCGGCCTGCGCATAGCCGCCCGAGGCTCCATCAACAAAATGCACATGGTCATCCCGGGTGGCCGAGGGGACGATACATGTCATCATCGCCTCGTCCTGTGCGTGCAAACCGTATCTGATTTTCCCCCGGCGACGCGCCTCTTCAAGCAGGTGTTCGATTTGGCGCAATGTGTCCGGATCGCAGTCGAGCGTCATTTTCAACCCGTCATCAAACTTTCTGTAATCGGCATTGCTGCTGACCATATGTCTGTAATGGTCCGGCTCAAAGCGTCCCATCCGCAGGCCAGTTTTGAACAATACCGCGATCAACAGGTTCTGAACCAGCAGGACGACTTTGTGCAAAATCACATGACGCCCGTTGCGCGACACATGTGCGTCAATGTCAAGGCCGGGCGGAGGCCATGTCATGGGCGGACCCTTTTCCGACACCGGATGGCCTGCGCGCTCAAGCGCTTCCGACGCGGACAAGACGGATTGCGCAAGATCGGCAAAGTCCCGTTCGGTTGCTGACGGTGTGGGCTGTACGACCAGTGAAACAATCTGACCGTGACGGGCCGGGCTGTTGGACCACCTGCAAGAAAGGCCTGTCAGGTCCGGCTGCGCACCTGGCCCTGCGGGTGTGACCATATTTTGCCCGGCTTTCATCCCGGCCTCGGCCCAGGCCAGACCACCGCCGGAAAACATGGCGTAGTCCACTCCGGTAGAGGGTGCATAGCGAGCAACGCGCAGATCCTTACCCGCTTTGCGAATATCAGCCACCGACACCAGCGCCGTCCGTAATGGCATGGAGAACTCTTCATCTGCCCAGCGCCGCAAATCAGCCAGCGTAGTCCGGGCGGTTTCAGCTTTTCCAGGCGGGACAGCAAACCCCGCCCCATCGCCGCCAAAAACATACGGAAACAACGCGCCGTCCATTGCATTGATCATGGCCGAAATGACCGCAGCGCCCACAGTGTTAACGGTCTTGTACCGGCCCCGCGCAATTTCGCCCGTTGAATCGACAATGTCGGCAACACCCAGAACCCAATCATCGGGCAGTTTTGAAAACTGCGCAGGGTCTGACAGACGGGTAAAATCGCGCTGCAAGGGAAGGTTTTCGTAAAATGCAGACTGGAGGTCTTTCATGCTCCCCCTCGGAATCAATGTTTTGACAAAGATAGCCGGAAGGCGAGCCATGTCCTGATTTTGAAACATAATACACAGGCTTGTGCGTTGCATCACGGCGTGCCAAGCATTTTCCTCGGACGAGCAGGAAAGGGCTAAATATGCAGGCAGGTTTGGTGGTTTTATGCCTGGGCTATGTGCTCAGCCAGTTTTTCCGTGCCTTCCTTGCGGTTCTCAGCCTGGATCTGGAACGTGACATCAGTGCCGCGCCCGAAGATCTGGCCTTTGCTTCCGGTCTTTGGTTTATCGTGTTCGCGGTCATGCAGATCCCGGTCGGATGGGCGCTGGACAGGATTGGCCCCCGCCTCACGTCCGCCGCGCTGCTTCTGGTGGGCGGGGCAGGTGGAGCGGCGGTTTTCGCAGTCGCAACAGCGCCCCTGCACATCAGCATAGCCATGGGCCTGATCGGTGTCGGGTGCTCTCCGGTCCTAATGGCCTCCTACTATATCTTTGCGCGTGAATACCCCCCGGCGCGGTTTGCCACATTGGCCGCCGTGATGTTGGGCGCAGGGTCCGTTGGAAATCTGGTGGCTTCTTATCCAACCGCGCTTGCCGTGGAATGGATGGGGTGGCGCGCAACGATGGTCGGGCTGGCCACAGTGTCCGCCGCAATCGCATTGGGCCTGTGGCTGACAGTTCACGACCCGGCGAAGGTCGAAACAGAACACAAGGGATCCCTAATGGATCTGCTGAAGGAGCCTGCCCTGTGGCTGATCCTGCCCCTGATGCTGGTTGCCTACGCCCCCGCTGCCGCGCTGCGAGGGCTTTGGGCCGGGCCTTACCTGAATGACGTCTTTGGCTTAAGTGCCACTCAGATCGGCACTGCAACGCTGATCATGGGTGCGGCTATGATTGCGGGCACTTTTGTTTACGGACCGCTGGACCGCGTTTTTGGTACCCGGAAATGGGTGGTTTTCGCTGGCAACGCACTGGGCGCAGCTGCGTTGGGCTTGCTCTGCCTGTGGATCGAGGATGCAACATGGCTGTCTGTCCTGCTGATGGCCGTGATCGGCTTTACCGGAGCCAGCTTTCCGGTCATCATGGCTCATGGCCGTGCCTTCGTGCCACCCCATCTGGTGGGGCGTGGTGTGACATTGCTGAATCTTTTCGGCATCGGCGGCGTTGGCATTGCTCAATTCGTCACCGGACGTATTCACGCAGCCACCGTGCAAGACGGATCAGCGGCACCCTACACCGCAATATTCGGGTTTTTTGCGGTCACCCTTGCCATTGGTTGCGTGATCTATCTATTCAGCCGCGATAGTGTGGATTGACGCAGCCATCAGGAGAGCCTGTTGAAAGACCCCATTGTCATAGCCCCAAATCTAAAACGCAGACTTTCGGGCGTAACGGCTACCATAGCAAGGCTGGTTCCGCTGCAAGCGCAATGGATCGATATCGCCGCCACTGGCCCGGGTCTGCCCGCCGACACCCCGCACATCCCGCTTGGTCGACTGCCTTTCCTGTCGCGTCGTAAATGGCGGGTCTGGCACGCGCGCCGCAACACCGAGATGTTGCTGGGCCTCATCCTGCGCGATGTGTTCCGGTTGAAACTCAAAATGCTGTTCACAAGCGCGTCCCAAAGGCCGCACACAGGCTATACCAAATGGCTGATCGGAAAGATGGATGCGGTCGTTGCAACCTCGCGCAAAACCGCAGGGTATCTTGAGCGAGACTCGCAGGTGGTGATGCATGGCATCAACCTAGAAGACTTCGTTCCGCCTTCAGACAAGGCCGCCGTCCGTGCTCGGTTGGGGCTGCCGGATGGGGTACTGTTAGGGTGTTACGGCCGCATTCGACACCAAAAAGGCACTGATGCCTTTGTCGACGCCATGATTGACGTGTGCGGGCGGTTCGACACAGTGTCAGGCATCGTCATGGGCCGGGCAACCGAGAAACACACCGCATTTCTGGCCGAACTGAAGGATAAGGTCGCAAAGGCTGGCTTGTCGGATCGCATCCTTTTCAAGCCCGAGGTGACCGTAGATCAGGTTGCTGAATGGTATCAGGTTCTGGACCTGTTTGTTGCGCCACAAAGGTGGGAGGGGTTTGGTTTGACCCCTCTCGAAGCAATGGCCTGCGGTGTTCCGGTTGTAGCCACAGATGTCGGTGCGTTCTCCGAGATCATTACTGATCCATCCTTTGGCAAAGTGGTGACCCCCGATGACGTTCCCGCCTTGGTCGAGGCGATTGCCCAGATGTTGAAATGCAATGATTCCCTGTCACAAGCGGGTCAGGCATCCCGCACCCATGTCGAGCAGAATTTTGACATTCAGGGCGAAGCAAAGACGCTGGTTGCGCTATATGAACGACTTTTGAACGATTGAACCGCTTGAATTCAGCATCAGTCGTTGAAAACCCCGCTGATAGCCCTTTTTTCTTCGCCGCAACGCGGCTATGAACGCGCGTCCTTAACTTTGGAGACATGAAATGGGCTATCGCGTCGTAGTCGTCGGCGCCACGGGCAACGTGGGCCGCGAAATGCTGAACATTCTGGCTGAACGCCAGTTCCCGGTTGATGAACTTGCCGCCCTGGCAAGCCGTCGCTCGCTGGGTACCGAAGTAAGCTTTGGCGACAAGACCCTTACGACCAAAGATCTGGACACGTTTGATTTCACCGGCTGGGACATGGCGCTGTTTGCCGTGGGTTCCGAGGCGACCAAAGTCTACGCCCCCAAGGCAGCTGCGGCGGGTTGTGTGGTGATCGACAACTCGTCGCTCTATCGCTATGACCCGGACATTCCGCTGATCGTGCCGGAATGTAACCCGCAGGCGATCCACGACTACAAGAACAAGAACATCATCGCCAACCCCAACTGCTCGACAGCGCAGATGGTTGTCGCACTGAAGCCGCTGCATGACCGCGCCAAGATCAAGCGCGTTGTTGTGTCGACCTATCAGTCAGTTTCGGGTGCCGGCAAAGAGGGCATGGATGAGCTTTGGGATCAAACCAAGGCCGTCTACAACCCAACCACCGAAGTCGCTCCGAAGAAGTTCCAGAAACAGATCGCCTTCAACGTCATTCCGCAGATCGACGTCTTCATGGAAGACGGCTCGACCAAGGAAGAGTGGAAGATGGTTGTCGAGACCAAGAAGATCGTCGATCCGTCGATCAAGGTCACCGCAACCTGCGTCCGCGTTCCGGTCTTCGTCGGCCATTCCGAGGCCGTGAATATCGAGTTCGAGGAATTTCTGGACGAAGACGAAGCCCGCGATATCCTGCGCGAAGCGCCGGGCATCATGGTGATCGACAAGCGCGAAGCCGGTGGCTACGTCTCGCCCATCGAGTGCGCAGGCGACTTTGCCACATTCATCAGCCGCATCCGCCAGGATTCGACCATCGAAAACGGTCTGAACCTGTGGTGCGTCAGCGACAACCTGCGCAAGGGTGCCGCCCTGAACGCGGTTCAGATCGCCGAACTGCTGGGCCGTGAGGTCCTGAAAAAGGGCTGACAATCCAGCCTTTGCAAAAACTAAAAAAGAAACCCGCTGTTTGATCAGCGGGTTTCTTTTTAGAAAGCCAAACTTGCGGAACAAGACTGGCTTTGTGCATCAAGCATTTGGAATGTTGATAATATATTCAAACTACAATATTCAACTTTTCTGATCCGATAAAGCGTTGGACTTACTAAAACACTATCTCGGTTAATTAAATGGTGAACCGCCGTGGCTCGAGCCTTTTTCGATAAGCTAGAAGCAATCTTACGTCCAACTCCCAAAATCCGTATCGAAAATTTCGAGCGCGACCCAAAAGTAAGCTACGTCTCATCTAATAGCCCATTGAGCCAAGGCCCGTTAGGTTCAGAAATCGCTCGAACAGGACGCCTAAACTCGAATGAGTTTGCCGCCTGCATTGAAGAACTCAATCTTCCTCATACTCACCATCGCAAGTATTGGGAGCTGGCTTTCATTTTACAAGCTTTGCGCGAACGCGACCTACTCCAGCCCGGAATCAAGGGCTTGGGTTTCGCAGTTGGTAAGGAAAGAATCCCTGCCTACCTCGCAGCGAAGGGCTGCGAAGTTCTAGCGAGTGATCTGGCTGACAACAACAAGGGTAATGAAGGTTGGGAGACAACTGGCCAATGGAGCGCATCAGTCGAAGATTTACTTTTCTCTGAGATCTGCTCAAAGGAATTATTTAAGAAGAGCGTCAAATTTCGCCCCATTGATATGAACGATATTCCCAGCGATATCTCAGGGTACGACTTTACCTGGTCCACGTGTTCTTTCGAGCACTGCGGTTCTCTCGAACTCGGAGTTCGTTTTTTGGAGAAACAGATGGACTGCCTGCGTCCCGGTGGGGTCGCTGTGCATACAACGGAATTCAACCTATCATCAAACACCCGGACGTCAAAAGGCGGAAAGACCGCAATCTATCGCCTACGTGACATTGAAGATGCTGTGAAACGCCTTCAATCCAAAGGACACAAAGTGGAGCCGTTGGATATTCGCTTAGGCGACGATCCACTTGATTTAACCGTGGACAGGCGCAAAGGGGATCCAAGACAGTACTCTGGCACCAAGCACATGCGATTGCTGATGAAGGGGTACGTTACAACTTCTATAGGCTTGATAATCACTAAGTCTACAAAGCCAGTGCTGCGTTAGTTTAAGAAACGCGCAATGAAATTGTGTTGAATAGACCCGAGAATTTTCGGCACCTCGGGTGGCAACCGTTAATCAGAAAGCAAGGACGACAAAACCTTGCATCTGGGCTCGAAGCGGACCTCCGGTAACTTACACAGACCCACTTTCATCACCCGTTCCTCTCTAGTGGAACCTTTAGGCTCATCAGTCCGAACGAAATGTTCAAATACCGGTCCTGAATTCGGAACATTCCCCCGACCAGTTGACAAATTCAGGCGTGCTTGCCAGCTAAGCACGGATCTGAACGCAACGGATGAGACAGAGCAGACAACAGGTGGTGCCCTGCACAGGGCATCAGAGGCAGAGCATGGGAAATTCGACCAAACGCAGAATTGGAAGATACCTGATCTTAGGATGTACAGGCATTCTGGTTGGGCTTATCCTCATCGGGTTTACCGGGCAATTCCTGGCGGTCGGAGATTCCTTTGCGCTTTTCCGCCCACAAGCCGGCGTTCTGCTTTTGCCGTGTGCCGCGATCCTGCTGTATATGCGCGCCAGATACCTTGCTTTGGTCACCCTGGCCTTTGCCGCCGTTGCTGTCGGATCAATCGCAACCAGTTTCGCCGCCCCGCCCAAGGACTGCGACGGTCCGTGTCTGACCCTGTATCAAAAGAACCTTATGAGCCGGGCGTGGCCCCGGTATTCGCTGGCCGACGACATCATTGAATCCGATGCTCAGATCGTGACGTTGCAGGAAGTCTCGAGTCACAACCGTGAATACATGAGCAACCTGTTCGAGCATTACCCCGAAAAGGTGATCTGTGAGTTTCGTCCCGAACAAAACGTTGCCATCCTGACAACTTTGCCGATTGTCGAAGGGTCCGGGTTCTGCCTGAAAGGTTATGGTCTTGTCGGAATACAAGTCGAAGCCCCGGACGGGTCTTTGGTCTGGATCGTATCGATCCACCTGAACTGGCCTTTTCCTTATGACCAATCAACCCAAAGCCGGATCATTGCGGAACGCATTGCGGATCTGGATGGCCCGGTTCTGATAGCCGGGGATTTCAACATGGTTCCTTGGGGTGCAAGCGTCCGGCGGATAGCGGCGGCAGCAGACAACCAGAGTTTTGGGGCCGTCCTGAACACTCATGATCTTGGCAGCTGGCACCTACCGTTGCCAATCGACAACCTTTTGCTCCCGAAGGGAACAACCGGAACAGTCGAACTGCGCCCGTTCATGGGATCCGACCATTTCGGCAAATTCGCGCGGTTTCGTTTGGATTGATCCGCGAGGCCCCCGCTGCCTTGGTGGACATACCAGAACGTATGTCGCGATCCCAAGAAGGGTCTAGGTGTTATTTTCGATCAGCACTTTCAGATTATTCAACCCCCGCTCGTAATCGCCGCCAACCCATTTATCCATCATCACCCCCATCCAGCGGGACATGGGGTTGAGCCCCAGATCGGATTCGAACCCCCAAGTCACATTGGTTGCGTCACCATCGGGTTTCAGAGTGAACGAAGCCGACGCCGTGCCCATCTGCCCAAAGTCCAGATCTGTTTTGACCAGTTGATTTTCCACGCTTTCGACGATTTCCTGCGACCCCGTACCGACCTGTGCGTGATCCGAGCTCCAGTTCAACTTGTTACCGACACCTTCCTCGGGGCCACTGTAGCTTAGTTTCGTCTCCGGATCGCGTGACAGCCAGGGTGACCATTTCTCGGTCGCTTGCATGGAATTCACAAACGGAAAGATCACTGCAGCCGGGGCGTCGATGGTGATGCTGCGGGACACTTCCGCCTTGCCGGGCAACACGTATGAGACGGCGACGAACAGAAAAACAAGAAGGCACAGCCCTGCGAGAATTCGTTTAAGTATCTTCATAGCAAGCTCCAAAATCAAACGTCATGTGTGGAGCATACGAAAAAACGGCCCGGAATCAGAGCCGTATTCCGCATCATTTTTTCACTATGAACTGTCGTCAGACCGGAACGAATTTCTTCTGTATGGGGTCGAAACTCTCTAACCCGCCAGCGCCGATATCGGTCCACAACCCGTGCAGGCTCAGGGTGCCCTGTTCGACCGCTGACGAGATGAACGGGAACGTCATCAGGTTTTCAAGCGACGCGACAACCGACTGGCGTTCCAGCTGTCGGGCTTGTTCGAGGCTGTCTTCGATATCAGCGACAAGTTCGAATTTTGGCTTCAGAATGTCCATCCAGCGGCCGACAAAGCTTTCTTTTGCATCCAGTTGCGGCGCCTGACCCTTGCACATGTCGATACAGCCCTGAACGCCACCGCATTGCGAATGGCCAAGAACCATCAGATGCGCAACCTTGAGAGAAGTGACGGCGTACTCGATTGCTGCGCTGGTACCGTGATGATCGCCGTCCGGCGCATAGGGTGGCACCAGATTGGCGATATTGCGGTGGATAAAGAAATCGCCCTGATCCGCACCGAACATCGAGGTCACATGGACCCGGCTGTCGCAGCAGGAAATCACCATCGCCCGGGGCCGCTGCCCTTCATCTGCCAGCCGCTTGAACCAGACCTGGTTTTCCGAATATGTGGTCGCTTTCCAGCCGTGATACCGCGTGACCAGATAGCTCGGCAAAGGTTTGGCAAATTCCATTACGGTGTCCCCGTTCTTGTCGCTGACCGATCCTCTAAACCGAATTCTAGGAAAATTCGAGCAATTATCCGATTTCTCTGCAAGGTTTTGCAAAGGAATTTGTCACCAGTATCAAACCTGCGCCGTGGGGGCGTCAGAATTAGGGTGAATGTGGTGGAAAAAATAATCACGCTTGAACACAAGGAATCCGTCCGTCTGGATTCGGATCAACTAAGTGGCCTTTACCGTCAACTGGGCGACAAGAACGCGCTGGATGTGCTGTGCCGCACCATCGAAGAACTGGCAGTGCGCCTGTCGAACTGCGAACGCTTTTGGCGTCAGCGCGAATGGGCCGAACTGCGCAAATGCGCAAGGTCCCTGGTCGCGATTTCCGAACAGGTCGGGATGACGGTTCTGGCCAGGGTTGCAGGGGACGTGGCGCAGGCCGTCGATGCCGGTGACGCGGTAGCCGCAGGTGCAACGCTGGGACGTCTGATCCGCGTTGGTGAGCGATCATTGACAGCCGTCTGGGATCAACAGGACCTTTCCGTCTGACAGGGGTTGCGGGCAGAATATGCGCGGCTAGTCTGTGCACAGAAACAATCTGTCGAGGCGCCCATGACACTGTCCTTCGCCCCATCCTCTGACCCTTCCGTACCGCTTCATGTGATCGCGCAGCCGGATTTGGACGGCTGGCTTCTGGATCAGCCTGAGCGCGTGAAGTCCTGGGTCGCAGCAAACGGGTTTTCCGGTGCGCTGGGGCAGGTCCTGCTTGTGCCAGCCACGAACGGCGCAATTGAATTCGCGCTGGCCGGTTACGGAACCGAAGAAAAACGTGTGCGCAAACGGTTCCCCCTTGCCGCGGCGGCCATGGCCCTGCCGGAAGGCACCTACGGCATTGCTTCGGGCATTCCTGCGGATTTATTGGAGATGGAGTGTCTTGGCTGGCTGATGACCGCCTATGCTTTTGATCGATACGTGTCCCAGACCGGAGGGTCAGCGGCATTGATTGTGCCTGATGGCATCAACGCCGCCCGTATCGAGGCCATGGCAAATGCCGAGGCTCTGACGCGCGATCTGGTCAACACGCCCACTTCGGACATGGGACCGGATCAGTTACAGCAAGCGGTCGAGGTTCTGGCGAATGAGTTCGGCGCGTCTTGCAAGGTGATCACCGGCCATGCGCTGCTGGATCAGAATTTTCCCATGATTCACACGGTAGGGCGGGCCGCGGCGCAGGCCCCCCGGCTGATCGAGCTGAACTGGGGCACTAGTGGCCCCAGACTGACACTAGTGGGCAAAGGTGTATGTTTCGACACCGGCGGGCTGAATTTGAAACCGGGCGCTTCCATGGGCCTGATGAAAAAAGACATGGGCGGCGCGGCCAATGTGCTGGGACTTGCCCGGATGATCATGGCGCTGAACCTTCCCCTGCAACTGCAGGTTCTGATCCCGGCCGTTGAAAACGCGGTATCAGGCAATGCCTTTCGCCCCGGTGATATCCTGACCTCACGCAAGGGCCTGACCGTTGAAATCAACAACACCGATGCCGAAGGGCGTCTGGTTCTGGCTGATGCGCTGACTTTGGCGGATGAAGGGAGTCCCGATCTGGTGATCTCGATGGCGACGCTGACCGGTGCGGCGCGCGTGGCCGTGGGCCCTGATCTGGCACCGTTTTACACCGACGACGAAAGCTGCGCCGTGGCCTTGGCACAAGCGGCCAAAACGTCTGCTGATCCGGTCTGGAGAATGCCCTTTCACACACCCTACGAGGCGATGATCGAACCCGGCATTGCCGATCTGGACAATGCCCCCTCGGGCGGGTTTGCCGGGTCTATCACCGCCGCGCTGTTTCTGCGCCGGTTCGTAGGGTCCAGCCGCTATATCCATTTTGACATCTACGCGTGGCAACCCAGCAATGAACCCGGCCGCACAAAAGGCGGTCTGGGTCAGGGAACACGCGCAGTGCTGTCGGCCTTACCGGAGGTATTGGGGTTATGACCAAGCACCGCATATCCAAACCGGTCGTCGACCTGTTACGTGTTCCTGACGGACCGCGTGACCGGCAGTTGCTTTTGGGGGACACGGTTCACGTCGCAGAAAACAACGGCGGGTGGAGCAGGATCGTCGCGGAAAAAGACGGATATGCTGGTTGGCTGGAAACAGACAACCTGTCCGAGGATATGCCTGCAACACATTGGATCAACGCGCCCGCAACACATGCCTACGTAGCCCCCGATATCAAAAGCCGCGATCTCGTATCCCTGAGTTTCGGAAGTAAAATCCATGCGACTGCCGAAACGGATCGGTTTGTGCAGACCGAGTTGGGTTTTGTCCCAAAGGTTCACACGGCCCCAATTGCAGAAAAGCCGCGTGATCCGGTTGCCGTGGCCGAGCTGTTCCTGGGCACGCCTTATCTGTGGGGCGGAAACAGCCGGTTCGGCATCGATTGTTCAGGGCTTGTTCAAACCGCGCTGCTGGCCTGCGGTATTCCCTGCCCCGGCGACAGCGGCGATCAGGAACAAGCCTTGGGCGCTGTCCTGTCAGCTGAATCACCTGCGCAGCGTGGGGATCTGCTGTTCTGGAAAGGGCACGTGGCCTGGGTTTCGGGCGACAACATGATTTTACATGCGAACGCCAGCCATATGGCGGTTGTGTACGAGCCAATGGACCGGGCGATTCAGCGCATTCAGGATCAGGGCGACGGGCCTGTTACAGCGCGAAAAAGGCTCTAATCCGGGTTTACGGCCCGGATGAGCTTGCGTTCCAGCACCCGCAGTACCGCGCGCAGATCATGGCCGCGTTTCAGGATGCGGCCATCCATACCTATGACTGAGTACATCCCCTGCCGGGACTTCAGGCGCGGGTGCTTTTCGACGCGGTAGATCGGGTGCTCAGCGGTGCGACGGAAGATCGAGAACACTGCCATATCGCGCAGGTTTGAGATACCATAGTCTCGCCACTCTCCAGCGGCGACCATCCGTCCATAAACGGACAGGATTTGCGACATCTCATGCCGGTCAAAGGCCACGGGCATCTGCGCTGCGTTTGCCGAAAACCGGTTGGGAGGCTGCATGTTCATACCGCCAGCCTTGCCGGAAATCATGTTTGAATCAAGCCTGATGCGCTGTTGCCCGGCTTTTACAACACAAGTGTTACCGCCGACCAACCTGACGGCAGATCAGGATTACCGGCAGCAGGCCGACCGCCAGAATGACCAGCGACGGCACGGCGGCGCCCTCAAGCCTCTCATCCGAGGCAAGCCTGTACGCCTGTACGGCCAGTGTGTCGAAGTTGAACGGGCGCATGATCAGGGTGGCAGGCAATTCCTTCATCACGTCCACAAAGACAATCAACAGCGCGGTCAGCAGCGACGGCGTTAAAATGGGCAGGTGAACGCGCCGCAATGTTCCCAGCGGGGTTTGCCCCAACGACCGGGCCGCGGCATCCATATTGGCATGAACCGTGCTTTGACCCCCCTCATATGCGCTGAGCGCGGCGGCAAGGAATCGCACCATATAAGCGGCGACCAGCAACCAGATTGAACCGGTAACCAACAACCCCGTGGACACATCGAATGTCTGCCGCATCCAGGCATCCAGCGCGTTGTCAAAGCTGGCGAAAGGTACAATCAAGCCGACTGCGATGACGCCACCGGGCACGGCATATCCCAGCCGCGCCATGTAGGCCGTCGCCGACGACGCGCGCCCGGGTCTCAGACGTTGAAAGAACCCGACACAGATCGCCGCAAAGACAGTGACGACCGCGGCCGTGCCAGCAAGGATCAGCGAGTTCTGGATGAAACCGATATAGCGCCGCGACAGCAGGTTCTGTTCCGATTCCAAACCCATCTCGACCAGTATGATAACGGGCAACAGAAACCCGAAGATAACGGGTATCGTACATAACAGGAATGCCGCGACAGCGCGAAGACCGGTCAGGTGTTCCGCCGGTTGGGCAGCATGTTTCTTTCCGGCCTGATAGTATTTTGCCTTACCGCGCTGGGTGCGTTCGGCCACAGCCATGATCAGTGCAAAGACAAGCAGGCACCAGGCCAGCTGCGCCGCCGCCGCACGGTCGGCCATTGAAAACCAGCTGGTGTAAATCCCGGTCGCAAAGGTCTGCACACCGAAATAAGACACGGTTCCGAAATCGGCGATGGTTTCCATGATGGCCAGTAACACACCACCGGCGATTGCCGGGCGCGCCATCGGCAGCGAGACGCGCCGAAACGCCAGCCATGGATTGTTGCCCAGCGCCCGAGCAGCCAGAAACGCCGAAGCACTTTGTTGCAGGAACGCAGCCCTCGCCAGCAGGTAGACATAAGGGTACAGCACCAGAATCAGCATCACCGCAGCGCCCCCGGTCGACCGGATTTCAGGGAACCAATAGTCGCGCGGCCCCCAACCCGTTACATCCCGCAAAGTGCTTTGAACGATACCCGGATGATCCAGAATAAAGGTGTACGCATAGGCAAGCACATATGCCGGAAAAGCCAAGGGCAAGACCAGCGCGATCTCAAGGATCCTGACACCGGGAAAGCGGGTCATCGTCACCAGCCAGGCAGCGCCCGTGCCGATACTGAACGTACCCGCCGCGACCAGCACCACAAGGATCAGGGTCGTCACAGTATAGCTGGGCAGCACCGTTTCCATCAGGTGCGAGATCGTATCTGTCCCGCCCGTCACTGCCGCCAGAACCAAGGCCACCATGGGCAACAGGCATGCGGCAGCCACAAGATAGGCAACTGCGGCCAACAGCCGTGTGCCGCGTACACCGCGATTGCGTGATCCGTTTTCTGAATAGTCGATCTGGGCCATTATCCCGGCTTTTGATTGGCAAAGGCTTAGGGTACGCCTTTAATCGACCAAAATGCTCGGAAACACCAGTGCGTCGGTCAACAAATCTGCGGCACAAACTGCCGCAGACCTGTTATTCACCACTATTCGTAGACGCGCTGATCCTCGATCACCAACCCGTCTTTGGGCAGCGAGCCGGGGGCCACGACTTCGATTGCGCCTTTCAGTTTCAGCACTTCGGCCACCGATCTGGCATATGCCGTATCATCCCCGCCTGTGCTTTCGATCTGGACAGTCATCGAATCCATCTCGCCCTGACGGGTGGCGATGACACGAGCCTTGACGATTTCCTCATGCTTGTCGACCAAAGCGGCAACCTGTTCCGGACGCACGAACATACCTTTGATCTTGGTCGTCTGATCTGCACGCCCCATCCAACCTTTGATCCGGGTGTTCGTGCGACCGCAGGGGGAAATCCCCGGCATCACGGCGGAAAGGTCGCCCGTCGCAAAGCGGATCAGCGGGTAATCGGGGTTGAGAGAGGTCACCACGACCTCACCCACCTCACCCGGTGCCACCGGAGTTCCGGTTCCAGGTGTCACAATCTCGACAATCACGTGCTCGTCGATGATCATCCCGTCGATCGCGGCGCTTTCATAAGCAATATTGCCCAGATCCGCTGTCGCGTAACATTGCAGGCACGAGATACCCCGGTCAGCATATTCCTGTCGCAGAGACGGGAACAAGGCCCCACCGCCAACGGCGGCTTTCGAGAAATGCAGTGAAACGCCCATCTCGTCGGCTTTGTCCAGAATGACCTTCAGGTAATCCGGCGTGCCTGCATAGGCCGTACAGCCAACGTCGCGGGCGGCAGTCACCTGCAACTCGGTTTGTCCGGTTCCTGCGGGCAGAACAGCCGCGCCAACAGCCCGTGCGCCATTTTCAAAGATCATACCGGCCGGGGTCAGGTGATACCCAAAACAGTTCTGGACGATGTCCCCTGCGCCAACACCCGCGGCATTCAGGAAACGGCCCATGCGCCACCAGTCGTGATCAGTGCTGCCCGGCTCATAGATCGGCCCGGGCGACTGGAACACATGATGGAAATGCCGCGCGGGTTTTACCGTAAATCCGCCAAACGGGGAGCGTTTGGCCTGTGCCCGGGTCAAATCCGATTTCCGCAGAACGGGCAATGTCTGCAAATCTTCTGCTGACTTTACCTTATTAGTGTCTGATTCTGACAGATGCGACGCAAATCCAGGGGCCGACATCGCGCGTTTGATCTGCTCCACTAGTGCCTTGGCCTGGTCCGAGGCGCGTTCGTCTGCCGAGCGTGTTTCGAGTGCGTCGAAATAGGTCATCGCCATATCCTCCATCCGCTCACAGCCACCTTTTGCGACGACGATAGGACCGCACATCACGAAAGCTTTTGCGGCCCTCGTCGGACATACCCAGATAAAACTCTTTCACATCCGGGTTTTCGCGCAGGTCTGCGGCCGGGCCGTCCATCACGACACGCCCGGATTCAAGAATATAGCCGTAATGCGCAAAGCGCAGGGCGACGTTGGTGTTCTGCTCTGCTAGCAGAAAGGACACGCCCTCTTTTTCGTTGAGGTCCTTCACGATACTGAAAATCTCTTCGACCAGCTGCGGAGCAAGACCCATTGAAGGTTCGTCCAGCAAAATCGTCTCGGGCCGCGACATCAACGCCCGCCCCATGGCAACCATCTGCTGTTCCCCACCCGAAGTATAGCCTGCCTGCGACCGGCGGCGTTCCTTGAGCCGGGGGAAATATGCGTAAACCATCTCAAGGTCCTGCTGGACCGCAGCCGCCCCGTCTTTTCTGGTATAAGCACCGGTCAGCAAGTTTTCCTCGACGGTAAGGTGCTCGAAACAATGGCGGCCTTCCATCACCTGAATGACACCCTTTTCAACCAGATCGGCCGGATCGCTTTCATGCACGTTCTGGCCGCGATACTTGATCGAACCTTTGGTGACTTCACCGCGTTCGGAATGCAGCAGGTTCGAAACGGCCTTGAGCGTGGTTGTCTTGCCCGCGCCATTGCCACCCAGCAATGCTGTGATGCCGCCCTTTGGAACACTCAGGCTGACGCCTTTCAACACGAGGATCACGTGGTTGTAGATTACCTCGATATTATTGACCTCAAGCAGGGTTTCCGCCTGCACGTCAGTGGTTTGTGCCGCATCCAGCATCAGCGCGTTTCCTCATGCCTGCCCGTTCCGGGGCTGTTCGTGAGGAGCGGCAGGTAACCCGCCGCTCCGGTTGTCTGAACGCCAAGGATCACATCCGTGGCGCAACATGCCTTACTCGCAACGTGGCGAGATGCTGTTTTCGGTTGCGTAGGCACCGGAATCTTCTTCGATCAACGCGCCGATAACTTCGGCATCTGTCGGTTTGAAGTCCTGTACGGGGTTCCAGGCGCCAGTCGCCGCATCCCACTGAACAACACCGACAAGACCGGGGCCGCCGTGGTTTTCGCAAGAGACCGAGAATTCAGGGCCGAACCCGGACATACCAAGCGCTTCCATCTTGGCGTTGGTCATTTCCAGTGCTTCCATGCCATCGCGCATCATCGACGCGTCGATATCAGCGGTTCCGTGCATCGCCTGCGCCGTTTTCACAGCCTCGGCTGCCAGCATGGCGGCATAAAGCCCACGGTTGTACTGAACTGTACCCAGCTGATCGCCGGCACCTGCGGCCTTGCCCGAGTCAACGACGTACTTTTTCAGGTCGTCATAGACAGGATAGTCCATGCCAAGGCCGGTAAAGGTCAGCGCCTTGTAACCGGTCGCTTTTTCGCCAGCAGGCTCAACGTCGAATTCCGCGCCCGACCACCAGACACCGATGAAGTTTTCCATCGGGAAACGGATGTTGGCCGCTTCCTGAACCGCAACCTGGTTCATGACGCCCCAGCCCCACATGATGACATAGTCAGGCTTTTCGCGGCGAATTTGCAGCCATTGCGACTTCTGCTCTTGGCCCGGGTGATCAACCGGCAGCAGGGACAGCTCATACCCATGCTTTTCGGCCAGAGTTTCCAATGTCCGGATCGGTTCCTTGCCATAGGCCGAGTTGTGATAGACCAGCGCAATCTTCTTACCGCTCAGGTCACCGCTATTTTCCTCCAACAGATAGTTGATCGCACCGGACGCACCATTCCAGTAGTTGGCCGGATAGTTGAACACGTGGCTGAACACTTTGCCGTTCGCAGCCGAGGTCCGGCCATAGCCCATCGTGTGCAGCGGAATGCCGTCGGCGGTCACTTTGGGGATCAGCTGATAGGTAATACCGGTCGACAGCGGCTGATACACCAGCGCGCCTTCACCTTTGGTGGATTCGTAGCATTCCACGCCTTTTTCGGTGTTATACCCGGTTTCGCATTCGATCACGTTTGCGGGGACACCGCCAATGCCACCGTCCCGCTCGTTCAGAAGCGTGAAATAGTCGGCGTAACCATCCGCGAATGGAATACCACCGGCCGCATAGGGCCCGGTTCGATAGCTGAGCGACGGGAACACAAGATCCGCCATCGCAGGTCCTGCCGCCATCAGGGCGCTCAGCGCCACAGTTGCCAGTTTCTTGTTCATCGGGTGTCTCCTCCCTTGATTGATCCGATATTGAGTTCGGGCTTGATCACCCGTCTTTATGATTGGGCCAGCCCTCAGTGCGGGAACGGCCAGAGTCTGAGTTTCTCTTTCGCCACGCGCCACAACTGGGCCAGACCGTGGGGCTCGAGGATCAGGAACATGATGATCAGCGCGCCTACAATCACGAGCTGAAGATGGGCAACGATATCGGTCGGCCAACCCAGAAGATCGACGCCAACCAGTTTGAGCAGAACCGGCAGCAGCACCAGGAACGCCGCCCCGGCAAAAGACCCGAAAATCGAGCCTAACCCGCCGATAATCACCATGAACAGCACCAGAAACGACTTCTGAATGCCGAATGCTTCGCCCACCTCGACCGCGCCAAGATAGACGGCAAAGAACAAGGCCCCTGCGATGCCCACAAAGAACGAGCTGACAGCGAAAGCGCTGATCTTGGCCTTCAACGGGTTCACCCCGATGATTTCCGCGGCGATATCCATGTCGCGGATCGCCATCCATGTCCGCCCGGTCGTGCCGCGGGTCAGGTTGCGCGCAATAATCGCGCTGGCGGTCAGGAAGATCAGACAGAACAGGTAGGTCGCCCAAGCCGGGGCGTTCGGGCCCGAGATGATAATGCCGAACACGTCACGTTCTGGCGCGTTGATCTGACCCGAGGCCGAGTAGTTGTAGAACCACGGCACCCGGTTGAAGAGCCACACCAGAAAGAACTGTGCCGCAAGCGTCGCCACCGCCAGATAGAACCCCTTGATCCGCAGGGAAGGCAGGCCAAACAAAACGCCTACAATCGCGGTGATACCACCGGCCAGCAGGACATGAATGAACATGCTGACGTCTGGAAATGCGGTCATCAACTTGTAGCAGGCATAAGCACCCACCGCCATGAAACCGCCTGTACCAAGGCTGACCTGCCCGCAATAGCCCACAAGTATGTTCAATCCGATCGCCGCGATGGCATAGATCAGAAAGGGCAGCAGCAGGGCGTTTGCCCAATAGTCGTTGATGATGAACGGAATGATCCCGAACGCCACCGCCAGAACGACATAGTACCGATACCGGTCGAACTTGATCGGGAAAGTCTGGCTGTCATCCACGTAGGAGGTTTTGAAATCTCCGGCCTCACGATAGAACATCTGTTACTTTCCCCATTCTTCTTGCGCCCGGTTCCGGGTCGCGGCGTCCAGCTGGCTGGACCCTTTGGCATATCCGCTCGCCTCAGAGGCGCGCACGAGTTTCAGGTAGGCCAGAACACCCATGATCAGACCTGCAAAGGCCAGGATCGCGGCAATCGTAAGCTGACTGTCTGTCAGGTCATTCGAGGTCAGCGCGATATATCCAAAGGCCCAGAACCCCGCCCATGCGATCACATTGATGATGGCGATCAGCTTGGTCATGCGTTACACCCTCTCGATGATCTTCTCGCCGAACAGACCCTGCGGTCTAAACACCAGAAAGATCAGCGCCAGCACATAGGCGAACCAGTTTTCGGTCGCGCCGCCGACCAGCGGGCCAATCGAGAATTCGAACAACTTCTCGCCTACTCCGATGATCAGACCGCCGACGATGGCACCGGGGATCGATGTGAACCCGCCCAGCATCAACACCGGCAGCGCCTTAAGCGCGATCAGCGACAGCGAGAACTGCACGCCCGATTTGGTGCCCCACATGATCCCCGCGACCAGCGCCACGAACCCGGCCACCGACCAGACCATGACCCAGATGAAGTTGAGCGAGATCCCGACCGAAAGTGCCGCCTGATGGTCATCCGCCACAGCGCGCATGGCCCGCCCCTGCTTTGTGTACTGGCTGAAGGCCACCAGCGCCGCCACCAGAAGCGCCGCAATCACGGTTGCCACGATGTCGAGGTTGTCGATGAAGAAGCCATAGCCGAAGATGTTAAAGGTTACCTCGTCGATCCACAGGTTGATGCCCTGCGGCAGACCCACATCCAGCGTCTTGATCTCGGAGCCCCACATCAGGTCGGCCACACCTTCAAGGAAATAGGCCAGACCGATCGTGGCCATGAACAGGATGATCGGCTCCTGCCCAACCAGATGCCGCATGACAAAGCGCTGCACACACCAGGCCAGCAGAACCATCACACCCATTGTCAGGATGATCGCCAGCAGGGCGGGGATGTTCCAGCCGAAGTTATAGACATGAGTGCCGAAGGTCGCGTTGATCAAATGCGCGAAAGGCACCTGCCCGTTCATGATCCCGACCAGTGTCATCGCCGCAAACAGGGCCATAACCCCTTGCGCGTAATTGAAAATCCCGGATGCCTTGTAGATCAGCACAAAGCCCAGCGCGACCAGCGCATAAAGCACCCCGGCCATCAGACCGTTAAGGATGACCTCCGTGGCAAAGATTAACTGCTCAGGCATATGTGCCTCCCCGGATATCTGCTTTGGTCTCAGTCATGGCTGACCCCCAGATAGGCGTCGATGACTTCCTGATTGTTGCGCACCTCGTCGGGTGTACCGTCACCAATCTTTTTTCCGTAATCCATCACGACCACGCGGTCGCTCAGGTCCATCACCACGCCCATATCGTGTTCGATCAGGGCGATGGTGGTGCCGAATTCGTCATTCACATCGAGGATAAAGCGGCTCATGTCCTCTTTCTCTTCGACATTCATGCCCGCCATCGGTTCATCCAGCAGCAAGAGCTTTGGTTCTGCCGCCAGTGCGCGGGCCAGTTCGACGCGTTTTTTCAGGCCATAAGGCAGGCGCGCAACGGGCGTCTTGCGGATGTGCTGGATTTCAAGGAAATCGATGATCTTCTCGACCGCCTCACGGTTTTCAACCTCTTCCGCCTCGGCCTTTCCCTTCCACCAGGCCTGCTGGAAGATGTTGGTCTGCATGAAGTTCAAACGCCCGGTCATGACGTTGTCCAAAACGCTCATCCCTTCGAACAGGGCGATGTTCTGGAACGTCCGCGCGATCCCCTGCTGCGCCACCTCAAAGGGCCGCATCGCTGGGCGTTTTGATCCGTGGAACCAGACCTCGCCTTCCTGCGGGACATAGAACCCCGAGATAACGTTCAGCATGGATGATTTTCCGGCCCCGTTCGGCCCGATGATGGCGCGAATTTCGCCTTCGCGAATATCGAACGAGATGTCCTTGATCGCCACGACGCCGCCAAAGCGCAGGGTGATGTTCTTCATTTCCATCACCACGCCGCCGATCTTGCGACCGTCTTCGGTGACATATCCTATGGAGTCCTTCATTACCCTATCCTCCGATCGCTACTGCTCGGATTACGTAGAAACAATCCCGAGAAAATCTCAGGCCGCCGGGGAAAGTGGACCTTTCGCAGGTCGAGAAAACTACTTCGTGATCTGTGGCAAGCGATGCACCGGTATCTTCCCTGAACCGAACGAGGGGCGGTCGCACTTTCCGATACCGGATTCGGCCAAATGAAACACAGCCTTGGGATTGAGTATTGTCACCCAGCCATCGAACTCTATTCTCATTGCACAGCCCCGACGCGACCCGAAGTTGGTTTGAACGGCGTGCCGAAAATCTTCCTTTTTCCGAGTTCCAGCAACAGGAATTTCGACAGAATTCGCACCGAACCGTTCTTCGTCCCACCATATATTGTAGAGATTTGTTAGTTTTTTGACCACATCTGCGTTTATTGACACCTGAGGGTTGGTTAGTACTGTGCAGCCTCGCCTCAACTGCTCGACCGTCTGTCCGCCGAAAACTTCTTCCCTCACGACGAATGCCTGGTCCTTTGAATACCACAGACGACGGGAGCCTCGGACATCGTAATCGAGTTCGGTGTCTGAATTTGACGTGAGCCCGACATTGTTGAACTGAGATGATGTCGCGATGCTCTTCCAGCAACGCCGGATCAGGTCTTCCCAGACCAAATAGTATTCTGGAAGAGCTCCGATAACTTCCGAAGTTTGGCTGTTGCGTAAGATCAGCGTAGGAGCGTTTTCGCCCTCCGAATTGAACGATAACTGAACGTTCCGCGCGTTGAGTTTCGCAATTTGTGCGGCGCCAGTGCCCGGGGCAACCGATGCCTCGCTTTCCTCTGCTTTGCTTACCACTAATTCTCTGCTTGAATTCGCAGTGGGTGGCCGAGATGTGACTCCGAAGCTCAATAGCCCCAGAGAACTCACAATCATCAGTAGGCCAATGATCAAAATCACACGGGGAAGCACTTTGACAAAAACCTCTTAAGAATTTCTCTCTTAAGACAGTAACTTCAAGCAAACTACCGCGAAAGGCGAGTGGGGAATTCAAGACTATCGGCGGGGATATTAAGTTCCGACTACGCATTATCATTCCGCTGCCACCTTGTGCTGCGCACCCGGTACAACCGGCGCATCCACGATTTTCAGCGTCGCGCTGATCGATCCCTTGCGCCCATCTTCATAGGTCACTTCGGTCGTGGTCGACACGCTTTCGGACCCGTCATAAAGCGCCGCAATGATGTCGTGGAACTTCTCTTCGACAAACCCACGCCGCACTTTCCGGGTGCGCGTCATCTCACCATCATCAGCGTCCAGTTCTTTGTGCAGAACGACAAAGCGATGCACCTGGCAACCGGACAGCATTTCATCAGCTGCTACCGATTTGTTGACCTCTTCCACATGCGCCCTGATCGTCTCTAACACACGCGGATGGCCTGCCAGTTCCTGATAGGAGGCGTAAGCCACGTTGTTGCGTTCCGCCCAGTTGCCGACCGCTGTCAGGTCGATATTGATGAAGGCCACGCAGCGATCCTTGCCGTTTCCGAACAGAACGACCTCGAGAATATCGGGATAGAATTTCAGTTTATTCTCGACATATTTCGGCGCAAACATGGACCCGTCGGCCATTTTGCCCACGTCCTTGGCGCGGTCGATGATCCGCAGATGGCCGCTGCTTTCCTCGATGAACCCGGCATCACCCGTTGCCACCCAGCCTTCGGCATCTTTGGTCGATGCCGTGGAATCCGGGTTGTTGTAATATTCGACAAACACGCCGGGCGAGCGGTAATGGATCTCGCCCTTGTCGTCGATCCTGATCTCGACATCCGGCGCGGGCACGCCAACCGTGTCGGCCCGAACCTCGCCATCCGGCTGTACGGTGATGAACACGGTTGCTTCGGTCTGGCCATAAAGCTGTTTCAGGTTGATGCCCAAAGATCTATAGAAATCAAAGATTTCCGGTCCGATCGCTTCACCCGCTGTATAGCCAACCCGGAACCGGCCATAACCCAGCGTATCCTTGAGCGGCCCGTAGACCAACAGGTTACCCAGCGCGTATTTCATCCGGTCGCCAAAGCCGACGGGTTTGCCATCCAGCAACTTGCCACCCACTTTTTTGGCATGCGCCATGAAGTGATGGAACATGCGCTGCTTCAGCTTGCTCGCATCCTCCATCCGGATCATCACATTGGTTAGCTGGCTTTCAAACACGCGTGGTGGGGCGAAGAAATAGGTCGGCCCGATTTCGCGCAGGTCGGTCATCATCGTGTCGGCGCTTTCCGGGCAGTTCACGCAGAACCCGCACCAATAGGCCTGACCGATGGAAAAGATGAAATCCCCGACCCATGCCATTGGAAGATAGGAAAGGATATCTTCATCGCGGGTCAAATGGTCGAAGATCGCTGAATTCTTGGCGCTTTCGATCACGTTGCGGTTCGACAGAACCACCCCCTTGGGCTTGCCCGTTGTGCCCGAGGTATAAAGCATGACGCAGGTGTCGTTATAGGTGATCTCAGAGATGCGCTTGTCCAGCTCTGCATCAAACCGCTGATGTCCTGCCTGACCTTCGGCCATGAGGTCTTCCAGCGCGTTCATCTGGCTGTGGTCGTATTTCCGCATCCCCCGCTTGTCGGTATAGAGGATGTGCTTGATCTGGTGCACTTTTTCCTGAATCTCGATGACCTTGTCGACCTGTTCCTGATCACCGCAGACGACATATTTCGCGCCGCAATGCTCCATCACATAGGTCATCTCTTCGGCGACTGCGTCCTGATACAGAGGCACCGGAACTGCACCGACCATCTGTGCTGCGACCATGGTCCAGTAATGTGCTGGCCGGTTGCGTCCGATCACGGCAATATGGTCACCGCGCTCAACGCCAATTTCAAGAAATCCAAGGGCGAGCGCGCGAATTTCCTTGGCCGCTTCAGCCCAGGTCCAGCATTGCCAGATCCCAAATTCTTTTTCCCGATAGGCCGGGGCATCCCCGAACTGGGTCGCGTTGCGGTGTAGAAGCGCCGGAAGGGAATGCAACCCTTCGGCGCCCGACTGCGTCTGAGCCAATCTTTTTCTCCTCCCCATCCGGCCTCCTCAAAGCCGGAAATGGCGGATCCGGGAAAGCCCCCGGATGCCAGTGCCCCGATTTGGGACACCCGCACGATCAGCGTCAACTTTTTCCTGATGTTTTCTCAATTCTTACGAATTGTAACAGGTGCAGAGGGGTGATGTTACGTTTTGTACAATATGAACATGTCGGGCTATTGAACGGTTATGCGCTGCACAGGTTGTTATGCGGGTTCGACGAACAGGACGAAAATTGCGAAGAGGCACAACCAGAAGAGAGAGCAACTGCGCCATCTATTAATCTCAGAACGACGCGAAAATTGTCTCTGAAATCACAAACCTGCGACAACCACAGCTTCCGTTTTTCGCCACGGATAGCTGGACATTACCAGCTATCTATTCAAAGTGAGGCGACTTACAATTCATTTGAGGACAGAAGGTTGGGACTCAGGCGATTTTTCAGGCGGCATTTTCGCGCGCAAACTCATACTCCAGCGCAAAATCAGGAATACCAAGCAGGTGCCGGGCACCCTCTTTACAACTATGTTTGCGATTTTCCAGCTTTGGATCTAATTCGTGAGTTCGCCGAACCCAATCCGAAAGCAACAGACGGGGTGGTGACCAACTTTCTTGGCGTCAGAATTGAACCACGCGTGATGTCCAGCATCCTGGAACCCCTGGCAGGCAAGGTAGAACCTATTCCCGATCCGGGTAATTGGCATGCAGACATCGCAGAATGGGCGGCAACACTTCTGTCTGTGAAAGAGGCCTCAGGTACTTACCGGATTATTGAACTTGGTTGCGGTTGGGGATGCTGGCTAAATAATATGGGCTTCGTCGCCAAAAAGAGAGGGTTAAGCGTCGACCTGATCGGTATCGAAGGTGACAGCTCTCATCTGGAAAACGCCGAGCGCACGTTTCAACTGAACGGCTTCAACCCAAGTGAGTACCGCCTTGTCAATGGGGTGGCCGCCAGCAAAGAGGGCATCGCGCTTTTCCCAAAATACGAAGAGGCGCACGAAAACTGGGGCGCAGAGCCGATTTTCTATCCGGACGAAAAGGTTCTGGCCGAATCCCGCGCCAAAGGTGACTATACAGAGCTGAATTGTTATACGCTTGAAACCCTGTCTAATGGCGAAGCTGTCGATCTGCTACACATCGATATTCAGGGCTCGGAGCTGGACTTTGTGCAGAGCAACTTCGACGGCATAGAAAATCTTGTAAAGCGCGTGTTTATCGGAACGCACTCTCGCTATCTTGAAGGCGCTTTGCAGGAGTTTTTCCTGACAAAGGGATGGACGCTCGAAATGGACCGCCCCGTGATTCACAGGTTGATCGAAGGTCGGCCACAGATCGAAATTGATGGCGTGCTGCTGTTCAAAAACCCGAACCACGACAAGCTACCGCTTCATTGACAGAAATGCGGTTTGCGTCTGGCGTTTGGCGCTATTGGTTTCTTGTGACGGTGCGGGAATGCCGCGCCGTCCGATGACCGTCTGTATTTAGCAGCCGCATCATCTTTTACATTATACAGATATCCAGATTAGCTTTGACCTATAAGTGGTATCCGGTAGCCTTGGGCTTTACCGTACCAAACAGGTCCCGTGTGCAGCAGGGATGCCGGACCGGCAAACAGACTTCGACCTTCGGCAGGTTGGCGCGGCTATTGATACTTAGCTTTTAATGCTGCTTTTTTAAAACGACCAACAGATGTTGAGCGCAACGTGTACAGCAACCCCAAAAGTTTCGTGTTCAAGGGCATTGTCTTATCGCGGTAAACGAGGCTTGCCTCATAGGGCTTGTTGGCGTCGCAAAGTTCAATGATTTCGCCTGCGGCCAAAAGCATCTCTTCCATCAGGGCTTCGGCGGCTTCCGCCTTGCTTGCCTCATCCCCTGAAATTGATTTGTCTCTTTGGGACTTTCGGCGGAAATCCACAATGGCAGCGGGCACGTATTCAGTGACCCGATTTCTGAATCGCGTCATGTCAGAGCCATTGGCCTGAGTGCCGTCCGATTTGGTGTAGGAGTTATAATCACCGTATAGGGCCAGGATCGTGCTCGTCTGGTGAAACAAAATATCTTGCCGTGCAAAATCGAGTTCGACATAGCGATCAATTCGGGCCTGCTCTTCGATCATGACCGATACTGCAGTCTTCGCAACATCTGCTTCGGCACTATGAACCGCCAAAACAAATAAGGCCAAAATCAAAACAATCCTGGACACCCAAAGCTTTCCAACTCGACTTGCAATCATAACGAGGTACTCCTTGACCGTTGAGAAAGCACTCGAACACTACCACAAATCGGCAAATAAATCCGCCAAGCCGAAATTCGGGCCGTTTGCGCCTGACGCCTTTTGAGCCCCTACAACCAATCCCGCAGGATCGGGATCAGGGGCACATCCGCGGCCGGCATGGGGTAATTGCGCAGGTCATTTGCGCGGACCCATTTCAGCGCCTGCCCCTCTTTCGACTGTGGGATGCCCTGCCATTTGCGGCAGGCGAACAGAGGCATCAGCAGGTGGAAATCGTCATAGCTGTGGCTGGCAAAGGTCAGGGGGGCGAGGCACGAGGCCCAGGTGTCGATGCCCAGTTCCTCGTGCAATTCGCGGATCAGGGCGGCTTCGGGGGTTTCGCCGGGTTCGATCTTGCCGCCGGGAAATTCCCAAAGACCGGCCATGGATTTACCCTCGGGGCGTTGGGCCAGCAGCACCCGGCCCTCGATGTCGATCAGGGCGACCGCAGAGACCAACACGGTTTTCACGAGCGGTAATCCGCGTTGATCTCGATATATCCGTGGGTCAGATCGCAGGTCCAGACGGTGGATTTGCCCGCGCCCAGACCCAGATCAACGGCGATGACCAGATCCTGACCTTTCATATAAGCGGCGGCTGCGTCTTCGCTGTAATCGGGGCTGACCCAGCCTTTTTCGGCCACAAGGATGTCGCCGAACGAAATGCTCAGCAGGTCGCGATCCGCCGCGGCACCGGATTTACCGATGGCCATGACGATACGGCCCCAGTTCGGATCTTCGCCCGCGATGGCGGTTTTGACCAGCGGAGAGTTGGCGATGGCAAGGCCATGGATCTTGGCGTCAGCGTCTGTTGCGGCCCCTGTCACGCGGATCTCGACGAATTTCGTGGCACCTTCGCCATCGCGCACCACTTGCTGGGCCAGATCCAGCATCACAGCCTCCAGCGCCTCGGCGAAGGCCGCGTTGCCGGTGGCGTCCACACCCGAAGCGCCGGTGGCGCACAGCAGCAGGCTGTCCGAGGTGGATGTATCGCTGTCCACGGTGATGCAGTTGAACGTCCGGTCTGTCTGCGCACCCAGCATCGCCTGCAACGCCGATTGTTCGACCCGGGCGTCGGTAAAGATATAGACCAGCATGGTCGCCATATCGGGCGCAATCATGCCGGAACCCTTAGAAATCCCCGCAATAGAGACTGTTTTGCCATCAATTTCGACCTGCGCCACGGCCCCTTTCGGGAAGGTGTCCGTGGTCATGATCGCGCGTGCGGCGTCTTCGATCGCGTGACGGCTAAGACCCGCCTTCAGCGTTTCAAGCTTGGCAATGATGCGGTCATGAGCCAGCGGTTCACCAATCACGCCGGTTGAGGAGGTAAAGACCCGCTCGACCGGAACACCTGTCGCCTTCGAGACGGCCTGCGTCACCTCGGCCACCGAGGTCTGACCATAATGCCCGGTAAAGGCATTGGCATTGCCCGAATTCACCAGGATCGCCGCCGGGCCATCGTTGGGCCCGCCGATCTTGTCCTGACAATCCAGAACCGGGGCGGCACGCGTGGCTGAACGGGTAAAGACCCCGGCCACAGATGTGCCCGGGTCCAGCACGGCCAGCATGACATCCGTGCGGCCCTGATATCGCACGCCCGCCGCGACGGTGGCGAACCGCACACCGTCAATTGCAGGCAAATCAGGGAAGGACGCTGGCGCCAGCGGCGAAACCTTGGTGATCTTGGCCACGGGGATTACTCCTGAATCAGGTCCAGCTGGCGCAGAACTTCGGGCCCGGCACCTTCCAGAGCGGGGCGGTCGATCTGGGCCTGCTGTGTCAGTTCATCGATGCGCGCCTGAATGGCGTCCTGCTGAACGGTTTGCGCAAGTTCTTCGCGCACGGCGTCCAGCGCGGGCGCTTCGGTTTTGCGCTTGTCGTTCAACTTGACCACATGCCAGCCAAACTGCGTCTGAACAGGGTCGGACACCTGCCCTTTTTCAAGCGCGACCACGGCTGTTTCGAATTCCGGTACCATCTGGCCCTTGCCGAACCAGCCCAGCGCGCCGCCATTGGGGCCGGACGGACCGGTAGAATGCGCGCGCGCGAGTTCGGCGAAATCGGCGCCGTCATCAAGCTGCGCCTTGAGGTCGTTGGCCTGTTCTTCGGTCTCGACCAGAATGTGGCTGGCATCGAATTCGTCTTCACCCGCGAAATTGTTGTACTGCGCGTCGTAGGCTGCCTGAATGGCCTCGTCTGTGACAACCGTATCGGTCAGGGCTGTGACGGTCTGAACCGCCAGAAGTGAGCGTTCTTCATTTTTCAGCCGCAGCGTGTTCAGTTTGTTCAGCCCGTCCTGCTGTTGCCCCAGCAATTGCTGCTGGATCAGCTGTTCCAGCACGAAGTCGAACAATACGTCATCTTCGGCCTGCTGGTACTGCGGCGGCAGGGCGGCAACGGTAGCGATCACGTGACCCAAAGTGATCTCATCCCCGTTCACACGCGCCACCACAGTGGATGCATCCGGCTGGGTTTCAGCGGCCAGCGGCAAGGCCATCATGGCGGTCAGAGCCAGCGATGGCAGAAAAGTGAGGCCTTTGGGCATTGAATCATCCTATTTCCTTGCCGCGGCAGGGCGCAGCGTTGACACTCTGGAACCTGCCGCTTACATCGCTTTGAAGCCTTGGACAGGGCCGCCTTTCACCCCCCGTATCTATGGGTTGCGCGCAAGGTGGGCAAGCCTGTCAAAAACCAAGACAAGAACAGATCCGCTGGAGTGAACATGCTGGGACTCGGAACGCTCGCCAAAAAGGTGTTCGGAACACCGAACGACCGCAAGATCAAGGCGACCCGCCCCCTGATCGAGAAGATCAACGCGCTGGAACCCGAGTTCGAGAAAATGTCCGATCAGGGCCTGATCGACAAGACAGAAGACCTGCGCAAACGCGCGCTGGATGGCGAAAGTCTTGACGATCTGCTGCCCGAAGCCTTTGCCAACGTGCGCGAAGGTGCCCGCCGCGCGCTGGGGCTGCGCGCCTTTGACGTGCAGCTGATGGGCGGTGTTTTCCTGCATCAGGGTAACATCTCGGAAATGAAGACGGGTGAGGGCAAGACACTGGTCGCGACCCTACCGGCGTATCTGAACGCGCTGACCGGCAAGGGCGTGCATGTGGTCACGGTGAACGAATACCTGGCCAAGCGCGACGCGGAATGGATGGGCAAGGTGTTTGCTGCCGTGGGCATGACCACCGGCGTGATCTGGTCGGGCCAGCCTGACGCGGAAAAACTGGCCGCCTATTCCTGCGACATCACCTATGCCACCAACAACGAGCTGGGTTTTGACTATCTGCGCGACAATATGAAGGCCGATCTGGAACAGGTTTACCAGAAGCACCACAATTTCGCGATTGTGGACGAGGTCGATTCGATCCTGATCGACGAGGCGCGGACGCCGCTGATCATCTCGGGCCCAGCGCAGGACCGCTCGGACCTGTATACCGCCATCGATGCGCTGATCCCGAGTCTGACCGACGAACACTACACGTTGGACGAAAAGGCCCGCAACGTGACCTTCACGGATGAGGGCAACGAGTTTCTGGAGCAGCAGCTGTTGGCTGCCGGCCTGATTCCTGAAGGCCATTCGCTGTATGACCCGGAAAGCACGACCGTGGTGCATCACGTGAATCAGGGTCTGCGCGCGCACAAGCTGTTCCAGCGCGACAAGGATTACATCGTGCGCGACGGCAATGTCGTTCTGATCGACGAATTCACGGGCCGCATGATGCCGGGCCGCCGCCTGTCCGAGGGCCTGCATCAGGCCATCGAAGCCAAGGAAAACGTGCAGATTCAGCCTGAGAACGTGACGCTGGCCAGTGTGACCTTCCAGAACTATTTCCGCCTTTACGACAAGCTGGGCGGCATGACCGGGACCGCCCTGACCGAGGCCGAGGAATTTGCCGAGATTTACGGCCTGGGCGTGGTTGAGGTTCCGACCAACAAGCCGATTGCCCGTGTGGACGAGGATGATCAGGTCTATCGCACCGCCATGGAAAAATATGGCGCGATGATCGAAGAGACCAAATTGGCGCAGGAAAAGGGTCAGCCGGTTCTGCTGGGGACGACCTCGATCGAGAAATCGGAACTGCTGAGCCAGATGCTGACCAAGGAAGGCATCGCCCATAACGTTCTGAACGCCCGCCAGCACGAGCAGGAGGCGCAGATTGTCGCTGATGCCGGCCGTCTGGGCGCGGTGACCATCGCCACCAACATGGCCGGTCGCGGCACCGACATTCAGCTGGGCGGCAATGTCGAGATGAAGGTGCTGCAAGCGATTGCGGACAACCCCGAGGCTGATCCGTCGGAGCTGCGCGCCGCAGAAGAGGCGCGCCACGCGGAAGAAAAAGAAAAGGTTCTGGCCGCAGGGGGCCTTTATGTGATGGCGTCCGAACGCCATGAAAGCCGCCGCATCGACAACCAGCTGCGCGGCCGTTCGGGCCGTCAGGGCGATCCGGGCCGTACCGTATTCTACCTGAGCCTTGAAGACGACCTGATGCGCATCTTTGGCTCGGAACGGCTGGACAAGGTGCTGACCACGTTGGGCATGAAAGAAGGCGAGGCGATCATTCACCCCTGGGTGAACAAGTCGCTGGAACGCGCGCAGTCCAAGGTCGAGGGCCGCAACTTCGACATGCGCAAGAACGTTCTGAAATTCGACGACGTGATGAACGATCAGCGCAAGGTGATCTTTAGCCAGCGCCGCGAGATCATGTCGGCCAATGACCTGTCCGAGATCGTCTCGGATATGCGCGAGCAGGTGATCGACGATCTGATTGACGAATACATGCCGCCGAAATCCTATGCGGATCAGTGGGATACCGACGGTCTGCATGCGGCGATCAAGGACAAGCTGACCATCGATGCACCGGTTCAGGACTGGGCTGCCGAAGAAGGCGTGGATGACGAGCAGGTGCGCGAGCGCCTGATCAAGGCCGCGGATGAGATGATGGCCCAGAAGGCGGTTGCCTTTGGTCCCGAAAACATGCGCAACATCGAAAAGCAGGTGCTGTTGCAGACCATCGACAGCAAATGGCGCGAGCATCTGCTTACGCTGGAACATCTGCGCTCGGTCGTGGGGTTCCGCGGCTATGCCCAGCGCGACCCGCTGAACGAATACAAGAACGAAAGCTTCCAGCTGTTCGAATCCATGCTGGACGGTTTGCGGGAAACCGTGACACAGCAATTGTCGCGCGTGCGTCCACTGACCGAAGAAGAGCAGAGGGAAATGCTGGCGCAGATGGCGGCGCAACAGGCGCAGGCCCAGCAGGCCGTGGACAAGGCCGCAAGCCAGGCCGAGGCCAAGGCCGAAGCGGCGGCGTCAGGCGATGCCCTGCCGGGTTTTGACGAGAGTGATCCGTCGACCTGGGGTAACCCGTCGCGAAACGACCTGTGCCCCTGCGGATCCGGCAAGAAGTTCAAACACTGCCACGGCAGATTGACCTGACGTTAACACCCTTTAATCACAATGAGTCCGTCTCGCGGCCACAAATTGGCCGCGATTGGTGGCGAGAGTGCAAGCTGCTCCTTCAACTGGGGAGGGTGTCTTGTTTGTAGTTCGCAACTACGTAACCATGTGCGGAACGGTCGCTTGTGCCTTGGGCATAGGCTATCTGATGCAGAACGGACCAGCTGCGCAGCAGAACCGCGCGCAGGACGGTATTGATGTGGCCTCTGCTGCCGATCAGTCTTCGATTCTGTCGGGGCTAGACAGTATTGTGCTGACATCAGCCACCGCGTCAGATGCCGATCCGGTCAATGTGACACCGGCACCCCGCGCTGTACCCACTGCCCCCAAGACATCGAACTGCCGGATCAGCGCGCACGCAAAAGCAGCGCCCGGTGCCTTGGCGCACCTGTCGCTGAAAGCGCCGTGCCACAAGAATGAGCGGATAGAAATTCACCATAGCGGCCTGACCGTTAGCCAGATGACGGATGCCAGCGGCGCGCTGGACATGGCGATCCCGGCCCTTTCGGAATACGCGATCTTCCTGTTTTCTTTCGAAGATGAAACAGGCACCGTCGCCACCACTCACGTCCCTGAAATCGCCGGTTTTGATCGTGTTGTCTTGCATTGGCAGGGTGATACCGAGTTGCAGATTCATGCGCTGGAATTTGGTGCCAGCTATGGCGCGGATGGCCATGTCTGGGATGACGCATCTGCCGAAGGCGCCGGTAAGGTTATGCGTCTGGGTCAGTCCGGTTCCGGTATGACGCAGAATATCGAAGTGTATTCTTTCCCGGCCAGTACGTCGGATCAATCCGGCACGATTGACCTGACTGTCGAGGCCGAAGTGACCGATGCAAATTGCGGCCACACGCTGAACGTGCAGTCGCTGGAGTTGTTGTCGGACCGCCGCCTGCGGTCGCGCGACATGTCAGTGACCCTGCCGGATTGTTCGCGCGCGGGCGAGTTTCTGGTGTTGAATAATCTGCTCTCAGACCTGACAATCGCGGCAAAGTAATCCGCAGGCAGGCTTGAACCTCTTATGACATTTTTCCGTGTGGCGGTGGCTGCGCTGTTTTCCGTGACGGTGGCGACCGGTGCTTTTGGGCAGGACATCACACTGACCTCGCATGATGGCAAGGTCGAAGTGACCGGCAATCTGCTGAGCTTTGACGGTGAGTTCTATCGCGTCGATACGCAATTCGGGACGTTGACCGTGGATGGCTCGGGCGTCACTTGTGAGGGGCCCGCCTGCCCCAACCTGATCGATTTCGTCGCCGAAGTGCAGTTTTCCGGATCATCGGTGATGGCGGAAACGGTGCTGCCCGCCCTGATCATCGGCTTTGCCCGTCAGGAAGACCTGACCGCGACTCCCGCCCGCGTGGATGAGGACACCTTTGTTTACGAGCTGCATCAGGCAGGTCGGGCGGCGCCGCTGGCACGGTTTTTCTTTGACGTGGGCACCACGGATCGCGGGTTCAGTGATCTGATCGCAGACCGGGCGGATATCGTGATGGCCCTGCGCGAGATGCGCGAGGCTGAGCGGGAGGCTGCCGAGGCTGCGGGGTTGGGTGATCTGAAGCGCGCCCGTCGGTCGCGGGTCATTGCACTGGATGCCATGGTCCCGGTCGTGGCCCCCGACAGCGTGATGCGGCAGGTTTCTCTGGCAGATATGGCTCGTATTCTGTCCGGAGAGATCAGCAACTGGGCACAGCTGGGTGGGCCGGATGCCCCTATTGCACTGCATGTGCCAGAGGCCGGGTCGGGTCTGGCGCAGGCGGTCGAGGATCAGATTCTGAAAACCGCCGGTGTGGACCTGACCGATACGGCGATCCGCCACAATCGCATACATGACCTGACCGCGGCCGTGGCAAAGGATCCGTTTTCCATCGGGGTCGCCAGCAAGGCATCGGCCCATGGCACCCGCGCTTTGCCGTTGACCGGCGGGTGCGGGCATCCGCTGGCCGCGACCCGCCAGTCGATCAAGACTGAAGATTACCCGCTGAATATGCCCATGTTCCTGTATCTGCCGGAACGACGCCTGCCCCGGATTGCGCGGCAGTTTCTGGCCTATAGCCAAAGCCCCGAGGCGCAGATGGCCATACGTGACGCAGGATATGTGGATCAATCGGCTGAAACCCTGCCGGTTGGCGTGCAGGGGGACCGGCTTGCCAATGCGGTCGTCACTGGTGGAACTGAGGTTGGGCTTGAGGAATTGCAACGCATGATCAAGACCCTGCGCCCCCTGTCGCGCCTGTCCCTGTCGGTTCGGTTCGAACCCGGATCGTCCCGCCCGGACGCGCAGTCGCGCGCCAATATTCAGCAGCTGGCACAAATGCTGGACGCGGGTACGTTGCAGGCACGCAAGGTTGTGTTTGCAGGCTTCAGCGATGGGGACGGGGGTGCCGTTTCAAATGCCCGCATCGCCCTGAGGCGCGCGCAAACCGTGCGAAACGCGGTTATCGCCGCGCTTGAAGCCCCGATCCCTGACAGTATCGCGGTTACCGCCGAAGGGTTTGGCGAGGCGATGCCCATGGCCTGCGACGACACCGAATGGGGCCGCAAGGTCAACCGGCGGGTCGAGATTTGGGTGCAGTAACCGCTAGAGATACCCTTCGGAGCGAAAGCTGAGCTCGGTCGATTTGCCGATGATCAGGTGGTCATGCAGGGTCAGCCCCAGGGCGGAACAGGCATCCTGTATGCGGTTGGTCATGTCGATGTCCGACTGTGACGGCGTTGGGTCGCCCGAAGGATGGTTGTGCACCAGGATCAAGGCCGAGGCATTCAGCTCCAGCGCCCGTTTGGCCACTTCGCGCGGATAGACGGGCACGTGATCCACAGTACCTTTGGCCTGTTCCTCATCCGCGATCAGGACGTTCTTGCGATCCAGATAGAATACGCGAAATTGCTCGGTCTCGCGATGCGCCATTGTTGTATGGCAGTAATCCAGCAGCGCGTCCCAGCTGGATATCACGTGCCGTTGCATCACCCGCGCCCGTGCCATCCGATGCGCGCAGGCTTCGAGGATTTTCAGATCGGTGATGACCGTATCACCAACGCCCTTGATCTGGCGCAGCCGTTCTTCGGGCGCTGTCAACACGCGGTTGAAATCGCCAAAGGCATTCATCAATGCGCGCGCCAATGGTTTTACATCCTGCCGGGGGATGGACCGGAACAAAACCAGCTCCAGCAACTCATAATCCGGGATCGCCGCCCACCCGCCCGCCATGAACCGTTCGCGCAGCCGCTTGCGATGGTCTTTGATGTAGGAGGGTAACCGACCATTCGGCAGCGGCTGCGCTGGCGCTTCGTCCGTATCAAACAGCATGGGGGCTTCGGCAAAGGCGTCCTGTGTCATGCGTTTACCCTGTCGCAGAATCACTTTCCGAAAGGTTAACGCGCCTCTCCTGCCATACGCGCGGTGGCGCGGCGGACAATCAGGTGCAGAAGGATCGAAAACACGCCCAGCGTCAGCATCGCCGCAAACATCAGGTCCGTCTTGGCGCGGCCATTGGCCAGCAGCATCAGATATCCCAGACCTTGCGATGAACCGACCCATTCACCGATCACGGCACCGATCGGCGCATACACCGCCGCAAGCCGCATCCCCGAGGCCAGAGAGGGCAACGCCGCAGGGACACGGATATGCCACAAAACAGCGCGCTTGCTGGCCTGCATCGTGCGCGCAAGGTCCAGATACCCCTGCGGTGTTCGCATCAAACCGTCAAAGAAGGACGACGTGATCGGGAAATAGATGATCAGCACCGCCATCGCGACCTTTGACAACAGGCCATAGCCCAGCCACAGGGTCAGCAACGGGGCCAGTGCAAAGACCGGCAAGGCCTGCGTGAACACCAGCATTGGCTGCACCAGAACCCGTGCGACACGGGAATTGGCAAGCTGCAATGCGGTGACAACGCCCAGCAGCGTGCCGCAGGCAAGGCCGATAATGACCTCGATGGCTGTGATCCAGGTGTGTTCTGCAATCAGCCAGCGGTTCTGCCACCAGGTTTCGGCAACCACCGCGGGGCCGGGCAGGATGAATTTTGGCAATCCTGTCAGGGTCACGATCCCCTGCCAGATGGCAAGGGCAAACAGGGTTGCTGCCAGAACAGAGAGGGACTTCATAACCCGCCCTCCCGCAGCAGCCGCAAAAGCGCGCCTTGTGTTTCCAGCGTCTGCAGATCATCCACGCTGCGCGGGGCCGGAGCAACCGGCGGGTCGCACGGCGTCAGCCCGTGCTGTGTCATGACGACGATGGATTGCCCCAGACGCGCGGCCTCGCCCGGATCGTGGGTCACCAGAAGGACGGTGCGGCCTTTCAGCGCCTCGGCGGCCAGATCCTGCATATCGGCACGGGTTCGGGCATCAAGGGCGGAAAAGGGTTCGTCCAGCAACACAATCGGCCGGTCTTCCATCAGGGTGCGGGCCAGTGCCACGCGCTGACGCTGCCCGCCCGAAAGCTCGGGCGGTTTCTTGGTCATATGGTCCTGCAACCGCATCCGTTCGATCAGGCGGTCACGCCGGTCAACGTCAACTTTCTCGCCCCGCAGCCGCGCGCCCAACGAGACGTTTTGCGCAACACTCGCCCAAGGCAGCAACAGGTCGTCCTGCGCCATATAGGCAACCCGGTCCGAAACCGGCTGGCCATCGCTGGCGGTGATCCGGCCCGAGAATTCAGCCCCGGTTTCCAGCCCCGCAATCAGCCGCAAGACCGTGGTTTTTCCAACACCCGATCCACCCAGCAGACAGGTCCACGCCCCGGCGTCAAGCGTCAGGGTCAGCGGCGCGAACAAAGTCGCGCCGTCGATCGTGGCTGTACCGCTGATGGTCAGATCGGGCGCCGGGGTCATGGGGTCAGACCCATCTGCCAGAAGTTGACCTCCAATTCCGTCGCCGTACGGAACGTCCGGCACAGACGATCCCAGCGAGGTGACGATTGAAAATCCGCCCCAATCCTTCGTGTTAGAGCCGAATCCAGCAATTCGCCTACGGCGGTGCAGGCGTTCTGATAGCCCTCGTCCGCGTAGGTATCGATCCAGCCACGATAGGATGTGGATGTTGCCTCTGCAGACAGGCGGGTGCCAATCTCACCATATCCCATGACGCAGGGTGCAAGTGCAGCCAGAAGATCCGGCAGATCACCGCTATAGCCCGCCTCGAGAACAAAGCGGGTATAAGCTAGATTCTCGGGCCGTTCAGGCGTTGCAAACAGATCGGACTGCGAAATGCCTTCTGCTTCGCAAATACCGATATGCAGCTTCATCTCTTCGCTGATCAGGCCGTTCACGGTACGCGACGCCGCCAGCATTTCAGCATGTGTTTCCGATTTCACCACGGCCAGCGCCCAGGCGCGCGAGAAGTGGATCAGGAACACGTAATCCTGACGCAGATAGTGCAGGAACGCCGGGCGTGGCAGGGTGCCGTCTTTCAGGGCTTCGACAAAAGCGTGGCGGGTGTAGTCCCGCCACGGCCCCTGCGCCGCATCGCGCATCAGCGCAAAGGCTTTGCCATAATCGCTCATTGCGCGGTGACGTCGATGGCAATGTCGCTGACGGGCAGGACAGTGTCGATCATGCCGCTGTCGTTCAGGAATGCTTCGAACCGGGCATATCGGCCAGCGTCAAACCCGGCGGGACGCAGGGCAAAGCGCGGCAGCGTGTCGACCCATGCCCGCGCGTTCAGCTCGTCCTGCAACTCGGGTGATGTGGTCGAGAAGACCTCCCAGCTTTTTTCCGGGTTGTTGACGATGTACTGAGTCGCTTTTTCGGTCGCGGCCAGGAAACGGGCGATCTTGTCTTTGTCCATCGTATCGGGGTTGGCGACATAGATCAGTTCGTCATAAGACGGCACGCCTTCTTCCTCGATATAGAAACAGGTGCCGGGGCGGCCTTCGATATCCATCTGGTTCAGTTCGAAGTTGCGATAGGCGCCAATCACCGCGTCCACCTGACCGGTCATCAGTGAGGGCGAGAGTGAGAAATTCACGTTGATCATTTCAACATCATCCAGCGCGACTTCGTATTTGCCAAGCACGGTGCTGAGGATGGCCTCTTCCACACCGGCGACGGAAAAGCCGATTTTCTTGCCCTTGAGGTCAGCGGGCGATTTGATCGGGCCGTCTTTCAGAACCAGCAGGCAGTTCAGGGGCGTCGCGACCAGCGTGCCGACCCGTTTCAGCGGCAGCCCTTCGTGGATCTGCAAATGCAGCTGCGGCTGATAGGATACCGCCAGATCCGCCTGACCGGCAGCCACCAGACGCGGCGGCGCGGATGGGTCGGCGGGGGCAACGACTTCGACCTGCAATCCCTGCTCGGCGAAATAGCCGTTTTCCTGCGCCACGATGATGGGCCCGTGGTCGGGGTTGATGAACCAGTCCAGCAGGACGGTCATCTTGTCTTCGGCCCAGGCCGGCGCGGCGGCCAGAAGGGCAAGGGCTGTCATCAGCTTTTTCATATCTCACGTTTCCTTTTCTCAGGAGGCTGAGGCCGCGACGAGGACAATCTCGCCCGGCCAAATCGGTTGGATTTTCTCGGCAGCGCGCCATGCGCGCAGCCCGGTGGCACAGCAAAGGGCAAGGCGTTGCCCTTTTTTAGAGTCTATTTTTTTTATTCCTTCGGGTGAAATGCGCGTCGCATTCGGGTGGGCCGGAACTGGCGCTTCGTCCGGGTCACGCAGTTCGACAATCTGGTCTGTCTCCCTCAACTGACTGGCGGAGAGAAAGCGGAAACAGCTTGCCGGTTCCGGCGCGTCATCAAAACGAAACCCGGTACTGCGCAGGGTTCGCGCGTCATATTGCACCATCTGCCCAAGCGGGGACGGGTCAAGCCGCAGGATCAGGTTCAGCGCCATCTGCGCCTGCATGGCCCCGATCACACCGACAACGGGGCCCAGAACACCCGCCGTGGCGCAGCTTGCGCCGCTATCCGGCGCATCGGGGAAAACGGCACGCAGAGAAGGCGCGCCACCGCAGAAGCCGCCCACATAACCTGAAAGCCCCAGTACCGAGGCGCTGATCAGCGGCTTGCCTTGTGCCAGACAGGTATCCGACAGCATATAACTGATCGCATAGCTGTCGGCACAATCCAGGATAATATCCGCCTGCGACACCAGATTGGGCGCATTTTCCCCTGTTAGAGCCATTTTCTTGGCGATCACATCGATTTCGGCATTCAACGCACGGCATCGGTCAGCGGCGCGTTCGGCTTTTGACAGCCCGCAATCTTCTTCTGAAAACAATGTCTGGCGATGCAGGTTCGACGGATCGACGATGTCACCATCGACAATTGTGATATGCCCCACCCCGGCCCCGGCCAATAGCGGCAGAAGCGGCGCGGCCAGACCACCTGCGCCGACCACCAGAACACGGGCCGCAATCAGGCGGGCCTGTCCTTCAGCCCCAACCTCGGGCAGCAGCGTCTGGCGTGCATACCGGCTCATCTCGTGACCTCGATCCAAGCACGCACCCGCGCTTCGGGGTCGGCGTTCAGCGTGATATCCGTGACGGCCGAGACAATGTCGGCCCCGGCAGCCAGCACCCCTGCTGCGCGCTCGACGCTCATGCCGCCAATGCCGACCAGAGGAATGTCGCCAACCCGCGCCTTCCATTCGGTCACGCGGGGCAGGCCCTGCTGATGCCATTTCATCTTTTTCAAAATGGTCGGATAGACCGGGCCCAGCGCCACGTAATCGGGATCCATGGCCAGAACCCGCTCAAGCTCATCATCGTCATGAGTGGAAACACCCAGCTTTAGACCCGCTTTTCGGATGGCTTTCAGGTCGGCAACATCCAGATCTTCTTGCCCCAGATGAACCCAGTCACAACCCAGATCGATGGCCTGCTGCCAGTAATCGTTGATCACCAGAACCGCCCCATAGTCGCGGCACAGATCGCGCGAGGCGGCAATCTGATCGCGCACCACTTCAACCGGCTGATCCTTGATACGCAGCTGCACCAGTTTGACACCCAGGGGCAGCATCTGCCGCAGCCAGTCCGAGTGATCGAAGATCGGATAGAAACGGTCCAGCGTCATGACAGGAAGGCCTTTCCAACAACAGGGGTCGAAGGTTCGGCCATATCGCGTGCCTCGATCGGGTCTGCCTGATGGGCCAGTTGTCCGGCATGGATTGCCTGCGCCATCGCCTTGGCCATCAGAACGGGGTCACCGGCACGGGCCACAGCGGTGTTCAGCAGAACGGCATCATAACCCAGTTCCATCGCATGGGCCGCGTGGCTGGGCAGGCCGATCCCGGCATCCACCACCAGCGGCGTGTCAGGGAACTCGGCCCGCATCGACCGCAGGGCGTATTCGTTGTTCAGCCCGCGCCCGGACCCGATAGGCGCCCCCCACGGCATCAGCACTTCGCACCCCGCTTCGAGCAGGCGTTCGCCCACGATCAGATCATCGGTGGTGTAGGGAAACACCTCAAACCCGTCTTCGGTCAGGATGCGCGCGGCCTCGACCAGCTGGAACACATCCGGCTGCAAACTGTCGGTGTGGCCAATCAGTTCCAGCTTGATCCATTTGGTATCAAACACTTCGCGCGCCATATGGGCTGTGGTCACCGCCTCTTTCACCGTATGACAGCCAGCCGTATTTGGCAGGATCAGAACACCCAGCTCGCGGATCATCTGCCAGAATGTCTGCCCCGCGCCGGATTCCCGCCGCAGCGATACCGTTGCAACCGCCGCACCGCTTTCGCGAAAGGCCTGTTCCAGAATGGCGGGGCTGGGATATTGGGCGGTGCCCAGCATCAAGGGGTTCGGCAGTTCGATGCCGTAGAACGTTCGCATCCTCAGCCCCCCTGCATCGGCGCGACAACTTCGATCCGGTCGCCATCGGTCAGTTTGTGCCCAACGCGCAGGCTTGACGGCACGAAATCTTCGTTCACGGCGGTGGCCACACGGCCTGAGAAGCCGCATTCCAGCAACAGATCCGACAGGGTTTCCGCGCGCACATCGCGCGTCTCGCCGTTAAGCACGATCTTCATCGACCATCTCCGAATGTGTGTTGTCCAATGCCAGATCAGCGACACCCCGCGCCAGTGCAGGGGCCAGCAGATAGCCATGGCGATAAAGCCCGTTGGCATAAATTGTCCGGCCCAATCGCCGGATACGCGGCAGGTTGTCCGGGAAAGCGGGGCGCAGGTCGACGCCGATCTCCAGCACCTCAGCCTCGCCAAAGGCCGGGTTCACGGCATAGGCCGCGCTGAGCAGTTCCAGCATCGAACGCGCGGTGATGCGGCTGCTGTCCTCGGATTCGATCATAGTTGCGCCCAGCATGTAGACGCCATCCCCGCGCGGAACGATGTAAAGCGGCATCCGCGGGTGCAACAGCCGCACCGGACGCGAAAGGTTCACATCGGGGCAACGAAGAACCAGCATCTCACCCTTCACGCCGCGCAGGTCGTGCAGATATTCGCGCGCGTGCAAGCCCCGGCAGTCTATGGCGTTGTCCAGTTGCACCGGAGCCAGCTTTCGGTGGAATTCCACGCCTGCGCCTTGCAGGTGACGATGCAGATCGCGCAACGCCTGACGAGGATCAAGGTGAGCTTCGTTTTCAAAATACAGAGCTTTACCGAACTTGCTCAGATCAGGCTCTAATTCGCATATTTTCGCCCGATCAACCTCGCTGTACCCTTCGGTTCGGCGCGCAAACCGGCGCAGGTCGGGCAGGTCACGCGCGTTGGCAACAACAAGGGTTCCACGTCTGTTTACCTGCGTTCTCTGCGCCCACCATTCGATGGCTTCCTGCCCCAGCCGCAGCACCGGTTCTTCGGCATTTTCGTATTCACACCAGGGGGCCAGCATCCCCCCGGCCCACCAGGAACACCCATGCGGGCCGGGCGGGCCGCCCGGATCAAAAACCTGCACCCTTGCGCCGCGTGACACAAGCTCGCTGGCCACGACCAGACCCGCTACGCCCGCACCTATGACCGACCAGAGTGTCATGCGGGCCAGAGCCGGTGGAAATGGTGCACAGGACCGTGCCCGGCACCAATCTTCAGCTCATCCGCCCGCGCGATGGCCCCTTGCAGATAATTATGCGCCTGCGCGATCGCATCCCTCAGCGGCAGGCCCCTGGCCAGACCGGCGGCGATCGAAGACGACAGGGTGCATCCGGTTCCGTGGGTGTTTTTCGTGTTCTGACGCGGGGCCTGAAATGCGGCCACGACGCCTGAGGGGTCGACCAACAGATCGTGGCAGACATCGCCCGACCCATGCCCGCCCTTCATCAAAACCGCACCCGCGCCCAGAGCGCACAGGGCCTTGCCTTGTGCAGCCATCGCGTCCGGTGATTGTGCCGGTTTCGCATCCAGCAAACATGCCGCTTCGGGCAGATTGGGTGTCAGCACAGTCGCTGCTGGCACCATCACTTCGCGCAGAGTCCGGACCGCTTCCTGCGCCAACAACGCATCTCCGGATTTTGCGATCATGACAGGATCAAGAACGACGGGACCTTTGAACGCTTCCAGGCCTCGGGCCACTGTGTGAATGATCTCTGGCGTCGCAAGCATACCGATCTTGATGGCCGTCACATCCAGATCGCTGAGCACCGCGTCGATTTGCGCAGCAATGACATCCAGCGGAACCCCATGCACCGCAGTGACGGCTTGCGTGTTCTGCGCCGTAACAGCGGTAATGACGCTTGCGCCGAATACACCCAACGCAGACATCGCTTTCAGATCGGCCTGAATCCCAGCGCCTCCGCTGCTGTCAGACCCTGCAATGGTCAGGGCAATTGCCGCCATGTCGTTGCTCCATCTTCTTTGGGCAACGAGGTAGGGAAAACGTCTGTGTTCATAAGACCGTTCCCTACGCCGGAATTGCCCGGATCAGGTTCGATGGGTTAGCGCGGTCGCGCCTCTCAGCCCTTTCACAGGACACCCCAACGGTTGTCGCGGACAATTTCAGGGTCAGCGGTTGGAATCAAGACCCAATTTGGCAAATGCATTGCCACTTTTGGTCATCTGATAAGGCCAATTGAATGTCTTTAGGGAGTATTTTGCGAGGCTCTGCCTCGCGCTCCGGGATATTTAGAGCCAGATGAATAAAGGATCCCTGCTTCATCTGGCCGGAAATATCCCGGGGGAGGCGCCCGAAGCGGGCGGCGGGGGCAGAGCCCCCGGGTAACCCTGGTTGTCAGCTTTTCATGCCGTCCCAGAAGGATTTGACGGATGAGAAAAAGCTTTTTGATTCCGGGTGGTTGTCTTCGCCCAGATCATCAAATTCACGCAGCAGTTCTTTTTGGCGGCTGGTCAGGTTGACCGGGGTTTCAACCGCCAGTTCGATGAACATGTCGCCAACACTGCCGCCGCGCAGTGCGGGCATGCCTTTGCCGCGCAGGCGCATTTGCCGGCCCGACTGGCTGCCTGCCGGGATCTGTACCCGCCCACGCCCGCCATCGATTGTCGGAACCTCGATCGATCCGCCCAGCGCAGCCTTGGCCATGCTGACCGGTACGCGGCAATAGAGGTTCACGCTGTCGCGTTCGAACAATTTGTGATCAGACACTTCCACAAAGATGTAGAGATCGCCCGGAGGGCCACCGCGCATTCCGGCCTCGCCTTCACCTGCCAGACGAATACGGGTACCGGTTTCGACACCAGCGGGGATGTTGACCGACAAGGCGCGATCTTTTTCGACGCGGCCTGCACCTTTACAGGATTTGCAGGGGTTCTTGATGATCTGACCCAGACCCGAGCAGGTGGGGCAGGTTCGTTCGACCGTAAAGAAGCCCTGTTGCGCCCGTACCTTGCCCATGCCGGAACAGGTGGGGCAGGTTGTCGGCTCGACCCCACCTTCTGCACCGGTTCCTTCGCAGGAAGAACATGCCACGGCTGTCGGTACATTGATGGTTTTCTGCTGGCCCGAGAACGCCTCTTCCAGCGATACGCGCAGGTTATAGCGCAGGTCCGAGCCGCGCGCGGCGCGTCGACCGCCACCACCACGTTGCCCGCCCATGAAATCGCCGAACAGGTCGTCGAACACATCCGAGAACGCGCTGGAGAAATCGCCCTGCCCAAAGCCGCCACCAGGCCGGCCACCGCCGCCCATGCCGTTTTCGAACGCCGCATGGCCAAAGCGGTCATAGGCCGCCTTTTTGTCGGCATCGCGCAGCACGTCATAAGCCTCGTTGGCTTCCTTGAACTGCGCCTCGGCATCCGGGTTGTCCTTGTTGCGGTCCGGATGCAGCTCTTTGGCTTTCGTGCGAAAGCCTTTCTTGATCTCATCCGCCGAAGCGCCCTTGGACACGCCGAGCACTTCGTAATAGTCGCGTTTTGACATCAGTATTTCCTTCTGCCTCAACGTAAATAGGCCGGCCCGGCATCCGGACCGGCCTACATTGGCCCGGTTACCCGTTAGTTACGCTTGTCGTCGTCCAGATCTTCGAACTCGGCATCGACGATATCGTCTTCACCGGGTGCGGCATCTGCTGCGACAGGCTCGTCCTCGGCCTCTTCGGACTGCGCCTTGTAGATGGCCTCACCCAACTTCATCGCCGCTTCGGTGACGTTCTGGATGCCAGACTTGATCTTGTCGGCGTTGTCAGTTTCCAGCTCGTCCTTGAGCGCGGCGATGGCCAGTTCGATGGCTTCGATCGTGGTCGGGTCGACCTTGTCGGAATGCTCTTCCATCGACTTTTCGGTCGAGTGGATGAGGCTTTCCGCCTGGTTCTTGGCATCGACCAGCTCGCGGCGTTCCTTGTCGGCTTCCGCGTTCTCTTCGGCGTCCTTGACCATCTTTTCGATGTCTTCGTCGGACAGACCGCCCGATGCCTGGATGGTGATCTTCTGTTCCTTGCCGGTGCCTTTGTCTTTGGCCGAAACCGAGACAATGCCGTTGGCGTCGATGTCAAAAGTCACCTCGATCTGAGGCATGCCGCGCGGCGCGGGCGGGATGTCTTCGAGGTTGAACTGACCGAGGATCTTGTTGTCCGCAGCCATTTCACGCTCGCCCTGGAACACGCGGATAGTCACGGCGTTCTGGTTGTCCTCGGCGGTCGAGAAGACCTGAGACTTTTTCGTCGGGATCGTGGTGTTGCGGTCGATCAGGCGGGTGAACACGCCACCCAGCGTCTCGATGCCCAGCGACAGCGGGGTCACGTCCAGCAGAACCACGTCCTTGACATCGCCCTGCAGAACACCGGCCTGAATGGCGGCACCCATGGCAACCACTTCGTCCGGGTTCACACCCTTGTGCGGCTCTTTGCCGAAGAACTTCGTGACCTCTTCGATCACTTTCGGCATCCGGGTCATACCACCGACCAGAACAACCTCGTCCACGTCAGCAGCCGACAGACCTGCGTCTTTCAGAGCAGCCTGGCACGGCTTCATCGACTTCTTGATCAGATCACCGACCAGGGATTCCAGCTTGGCACGGGTCAGTTTCATGACCATGTGCAGCGGCTGACCGTTCGAACCCATCGAGATGAACGGCTGGTTGATCTCGGTCTGCGAGGTCGAGCTGAGTTCGATCTTGGCTTTTTCGGCGGCTTCTTTCAGACGCTGCAAGGCCATCTTGTCAGCAGACAGATCGACACCGTGTTCCTTTTTGAACTCATCCGCCAGGTAGTTGACGATGCGCATGTCAAAGTCTTCACCACCCAGGAAGGTGTCGCCGTTGGTCGATTTGACCTCGAACAGGCCGTCGTCAATTTCCAGAATGGTCACGTCGAAGGTACCGCCACCAAGGTCATAGACTGCGATGGTTTGGGTTTCCTGCTTGTCCAGACCATAGGCCAGAGCGGCAGCTGTCGGTTCATTGATGATCCGCAGCACTTCCAGACCGGCGATTTTACCGGCGTCTTTGGTGGCCTGACGCTGTGCGTCGTTGAAGTATGCGGGAACGGTGATGACCGCCTGCGTGACTTCCTCACCCAGATAGCTTTCCGCGGTTTCCTTCATCTTACCCAGAGTGAAGGCCGAAATCTGGCTTGGGGAGTATTTTTCACCGCGGGCCCGAACCCATGCGTCGCCATTGCCACCATCAACGATGGTATAGGGCACCATTTTCTTGTCTTTTTCGACTTCGGCATCATCCACACGACGACCGATCAGGCGCTTGACGCCAAAGATCGTGTTGTCGGGGTTGGTGACCGCCTGACGCTTTGCAGGCTGACCGACCAGTCGCTCATCTTCAGTGAAGGCGACGATCGAGGGCGTGGTCCGCGCCCCTTCGGCGTTTTCGATAACCTTCGGCTGCGAACCGTCCATGATGGCCACGCACGAGTTTGTGGTCCCGAGGTCAATCCCGATTACTTTTCCCATTTTTGCAATCCCTTTCTCTTCAAGGCGATGTCTCGACGACAGGACCCGTTTCGGCATCCCGCCCCCGATCTGATGTGCGCGACAGCACTACCATCGCGCGTCCCGGCGTATATAAGGGCGAGACCAGAGGCCTGCAAGCACCGTAGAACGCAGGTTTTAGGGATTCTGATGCCTTTTTTGGCAAGGAATTGGAAAGGATTGGGGTTTCCGGAATGGCGCGATTGGTTTTGCGGGGGTTCGATATCAGGAAAGGTTATCTTGATCCTGCGGCCCAGTCGCGGGTGATCGCGGATTTGCGCCCGATTCTGAAAGCCGCGCCCCTGTTCCGACCGGTTACTCCTTCGGGCAAGGAGATGTCGGTTCGGATGACCTCGGCAGGCGATCTGGGTTGGGTGACCGACAAGGCGGGGTACCGGTATCAGGATCAGCACCCCAAAGGTGGTGACTGGCCGGAAATCCCCGCCGCCATTCTGGATATCTGGCGCGATCTGGTCAGCACCGAGCGAGCGCCCGATTGCTGTTTGATCAACTACTACGGGGAAGGCGCAAAAATGGGCCTGCACCAGGACAAGGACGAGGCAGATTTTTCATGGCCCGTCCTGTCGGTTTCGCTGGGCGACGATGCCTTGTTTCGGATTGGCAGCACGACGCGCGGCGGCAAGACCGAGTCGATCTGGCTGAGCTCGGGGGATGTTGTTGTCATGGGCGGTCCGGCGCGGCTTGCCTATCATGGTGTGGATCGGATCAGGTTCGGATCCTCGCGCCTGTTGCCCAAAGGCGGGCGCATAAACCTTACGCTGCGGGTCGCGCGCTAGCGGCGCGCATTCCAGCTTTTCGAGACGTGCTGACGGGTAAAGAATTCACCCATAAGACCGATCATCAACAGGGCGATTCCAACCCAGGCCGCGTATTCCCAGCTGGTGTTTCTTGGATAATAGTTGCGGAACACGAACCCGCGGGTCTGGTCGATGATGTGAAACAGCGGGTTCCAGGCAAACATCATCAACAGCCCGCCACCCAATGCGTTCGCAATGAACATCTTGCCGGAAAACACCATGTTCAGACGGCGATATATATTGGTTAGCATCGAAACGGTCGCCGGGGCCCACGGTTTCAACGCCATGAACACAAGCCCCACCGCGCAGCCGGTAAACCAGGCCAACACCAGCATTGCGAAGGCGCCGCCGGGGTTCTGCACCTCAAGCGGAGCAACCGCGACGCTGTAGACGAACAGGATGATGAACATGGCCAGCAGGAACTTATAGAAAGTGCTGAAGGCCGCCGCGAGAATCGTGACCATCACGTTCATCGGCGAATGCAGCATCATTGGGTTATTGGAGGATCCAACCCCGGAAATCGCGCCGATCGATTGTATGTGCAACATGAACGGGAACACGCCCGACAGGACATACAGCAGAAATTCGCCCCTGATCCTGGCGACCCCGCCCCGGCCCATCAGCGACATCAGCAGATAGAACGTGACCATCATCACCAGCAATTGCACAACGTTGAGCAGGATCGCGATCACCGCATTCGGATGCTGCGCGCGCACGTTCCGCACCACCGCATGAAACACCAGTTCCGCAGTCGTCAGTGCACCGCCCAGCAGCGTTTGATTGCGCTTGTAATAGAACACTTAAAGGGTCTTTCCTGCCTCGTCGTCCCTAACCTGGCATGAATATCTTGCCGTTCGGTAACCGTCGCATCATAAGTCGGTCACGAGTTTGGATCAACAAACCACAGGAACGGAGCATTTTTGTGACCTACGACGCGCTTATTCCCGTCATCCGGCGTCTGGCCCTTGAGGCAGGCGACAGGATCATGGAAATCTATGAGGCAGACGATTTCGACGTCAAAGTCAAATCAGACTCCAGCCCTGTGACCGAAGCGGATGAGGCAGCCGATGCGCTGATTTCAGCCGGGTTGCGTCAGGCCTTCCCCGACATCCTGCTGATCACCGAAGAACAGGCCGCCTCGCATTCCGAAAAGGGGGACACCTTTTTGATTGTCGATCCGCTGGATGGCACCAAGGAATTCATCAACCGCCGTGGCGATTTCACCGTCAACATCGCACTTGTCGAGAACGGAACGCCGACACGGGGCGTGGTCTATGCCCCGGCGCGGGGTCGCATGTTCTATACGCAGCCCGATGGTCAGGCGGTCGAGGAAACGGGCGCGTTTGACAAGGATGCACCCGGCACCCTGACCCCAATATCAGTCTCTAACCCAGACAATTCCGCGCTTTTGGTCGTGGCGTCAAAGTCGCACCGGGATCAGGCCACCGAGGATTACATCAACAAATATCAGGTCAGGGACAGCAAAAGCGCGGGATCGTCTCTCAAGTTCTGTCTGGTTGCGACGGGCGAGGCGGATCTTTATCCGCGGGTCGGGCGCACGATGGAGTGGGACACGGCGGCAGGGCACGCGGTACTGGCCGGGGCTGGAGGCCGGGTTGTGCGGTTTGACGATCACGCGCCGCTTCTCTATGGCAAAGAGGGCTATGCGAACCCGTTTTTTATCGCGTACGCTCCGGGTGTTAAGCTGAAGGAGGCCTGATGTCAGTTCTGATCGCCATCCCCGCCCGCTATGCCTCGACCCGCTATCCGGGCAAGCCATTGGTGCCGCTGACCGGCGCGACCGGCGTTTCGATGACACTGATCGAACGGTCCTGGCGGGCGGCCACTTCTGTCGCGGGCGTGGACAGGGTTGTGGTCGCAACCGATGACGACCGCATCCGCGAGCTGTCCGAAGGCTTTGGCGCCGAGGTGGTGATGACCTCGGAAAATTGCCAGAACGGCACCGAACGCTGCGCCGAGACGCACAAGGTTCTGGGCAGCGGATATGACATCGTGGTCAACCTTCAGGGCGATGCACCCCTGACACCGCATTGGTTTGTCGAGGACCTGATCACGGGGCTGCGCGCGGCACCCGATGCTGGCGTGGCCACACCGGTCCTGCGTTGCGACGGGGATGCTTTGAACAGCCTGCTGAACGACCGCAAACATGGCCGCGTTGGCGGAACAACCGCCGTGTTCGGGCGCGACAACAGCGCGATGTATTTCTCGAAAGAGGTCGTGCCTTTCACCTCAGAAACCTATGGCGGGGATGAACCCACGCCGGTGTTTCACCATGTCGGCGTCTATGCCTATCGGCCCGATGCGTTGGCGGCCTATCCGGGCTGGCCAACAGGCCCTCTGGAAAAGCTGGAAGGTCTTGAACAACTCAGGTTCATGGAAAATGGCCGCAAGGTTCTGTGCGTCGAGGTTGACGCCAAGAGCCGTCAGTTCTGGGAGCTGAACAACCCGCAGGACGTGCCCAAGATCGAAGAGATGATGGCTGCGATGGGGCTGGAGTAGCCGGTTTTGCCCATGACGCCCCGCGGTTCCCATATCTCGATGACAGGCAATCTGGTTCCAAAGGACGCTTCATGAAACCAATCCTCGTGACCGGTGGTGCCGGATATATCGGGTCGCATGCCTGCAAGGCGCTTGCGCAGGCGGGCTATGTTCCCGTGACCTATGACAATCTGGTCACCGGCTGGCAGGATGCGGTGAAATACGGGCCGTTTGAACAGGGCGACCTGTTGGACCGGGCACGCCTGGACGAGGTATTTGCCAAACACAAGCCGGTTGCGGTGATGCATTTTGCGGCGCTCAGCCAAGTGGGCGACGCGATGCAGCAGCCCGGTTTGTACTGGTCGAACAATGTGACCGGATCGCTGACGCTGGTCGAGGCTGCGGTTGCGGCGGGCTGTCTGGATTTCGTGTTCTCGTCCACATGCGCCACCTATGGCGAACATGACAATGTGGTGCTGGACGAGGCCACCGCCCAACACCCGCTGAATGCCTATGGTGCATCGAAGCGCGCGATCGAGGACATCCTGAGGGATTTCGAAGCGGCCCATGGGCTGCGCCATGTCATTTTCCGGTATTTCAACGTTGCTGGTGCCGATCCCGAAGGCGAAGTGGGCGAATTTCACCGGCCTGAAACTCACCTGATCCCCCTGATGCTGGATGCGATTGATGGCAAGCGCGAGGGTTTGACCGTTTTTGGCACCGATTACGATACGCCGGACGGCACATGTATCCGCGATTATGTCCATGTCTGTGATCTGGTCGACGCACATGTTCTGGGGCTGGGCTGGCTGGAACAGGGAAAAGAAAGCCGTGTTTTCAATCTGGGCACCGGCTCGGGGTTTTCCGTGCTTGAGGTGATCGAGCATTCCAAATCCGTTACCAACCGTCCGGTACCGTATTCGGTCGGTACCCGACGGGCGGGCGATTGCACCAAGCTGGTGTCCGGCTCTGTCCGCGCCCAAACCGAACTGGGATGGAAGCCGAAAAGGTCAACGTTAGAGACGATGATTGCGGATGCCTGGCGCTGGCATCAGAACGGCCACTACGAGAAATGAGGCCCCGGTGACGTCCAATACGGTTCAGACACTTCCTGATATCGGTTGGCAACAGGAATACCGGTTGCGCTGGAAACGGCGACGCCTTCTTTGGCGCTCGATGCGCAGCCGACATCAACTGACCTGCCTGAAAGATCAGACAAGCAGAATACGGGGCGGCGACGTGCTGGCCTTTACCACCTTGCGCAATGAGATTACCCGCCTGCCGTGGTTCTTCCGTCACTATCGCCAGCTGGGCGTGAACCATTTTCTGATCGTCGACAACGGCAGCGATGACGGATCGGCTGAATTTCTGCAGGATCAACCGGATGTTTCCCTTTGGCAGACCCGGTCCAGCTATCGCGGATCACGCTTTGGGCTGGACTGGCTCAGCTGGCTACAGATGCGTTACGGCCATGGCCACTGGTGCCTGATGGTCGACGCGGATGAGTTGCTGGTTTATGCCCGGCACGACCGCCATTCCCTGCATGAGCTCACAGAATGGCTGGACCGGCAGGGGCGGGCCGGGTTTGGCGCATTGATGCTGGATCTGTATCCAAAAGGGCCGTTGGGCAGACAAACCTATGACCCGGAAACGGACCCGATCGAGGTGCTGAACTGGTTTGACGCAGGACCGTATCGCGCGCAGCGGCAAAGCCCGATGGGAAACCTGTGGGTTCAGGGCGGCGCACGCGAGCGGGTGTTTTTTGCCCAGACACAGCAGCGATCCCCGACGCTGAACAAGATCCCGCTGATGCGCTGGTCGCGGCGATATGCCTATGTAAACTCGTGCCATTCCGCCCTGCCCCGCCGCCTGAACGCAGTGTATGACGGGCCAGCCGGCGACACCCCGTCCGGCGTTCTGCTGCACACGAAATTTCTGCCGGACATTATTGAAAAATCCAAAACTGAAAAGCTGCGCCGCCAGCATTTTCATGACCCGAACCAGTTCGGCGCGTATTACGATCAGATACTCAATCAACCAGACATGTGGACCCCGCAATCGGTGCGCTATGCCGGCTGGTCGCAGTTGCTGGAGCTGGGGCTGATGCGTGACGGCGGCTGGTGTTGAAAACAAATCCAAAGGGATCAACGGCACCTTTACCACTTCCGGGGTTTAAAAAAGTTGCCTCAGAAGAGGTAGAAGTGGCATAAACCGACAATGTCCTGTCGCACCAGCGGTCGCGGCGGGTTCGGGGAAAGCTCGCGTCATAATAAAGGTTGGGCAGTCGCGTGAGCCTGTTTGATTCATACAAGATGAGATTGCGGCGCAAGCGCCGTATTCTGCGCTGCCTCAGACGTCGGCGCGAACTTAAGCCCGCCAGCAACAACACGTCTGCCATCCGCCGCGACGATATCCTGTTGATGAGCGTTGTGCGAAACGAGAAAATTCGGCTGCCCTATTTTCTGGAATATTACCGCAAACTGGGTATCGACCATTTTCTGTTCATCGACAATGACAGCGATGACGGCAGTTTTGAATTCCTGAAACAGCAGTCCGATGTATCGGTCTGGCGGACGACTACCAGCTACAAACGTGCCAGCTATGGTCTGGACTGGTCAAATTACATTCTGCGCAAATACGCGCATGGACATTGGGTTCTGAGCGTCGACCCGGATGAGTTTTTCATCTACCCCTTCTGCGACACCCGCCCGATCCGCGCCTTGACAGACTGGCTGGACGGAAGTGCCGTACGCAGCTTCGGCACCATGCTGATCGACATGTACCCCGAAGGACCCGTGGATGCCGAAACCTATCGCGAGGGGCAGGATCCCTTTGAGATTGCGCGGTGGTTCGATCCGGGGAATTACACGATCACCAAGAACCCGGATTACAAGAACCTGTGGATTCAGGGGGGTGCGCGGGCGCGTGTGTTCTTTCGCGACAAGCCATCCAAAGCCCCGGCACTGAACAAGATCCCGCTGGTCAAATGGGATCGGCGGTATGTCTATGTCAGCTCGACCCACTCGCTTTTGCCGCGCGGGCTGAATCAGGTGTACGACGAATGGGGTGGGGAAAAGGCCAGCGGCTCGTTGCTTCATGCCAAGCTGATCGACACCCTTGGCGACAAGGCGCGCGAAGAATTAAAACGCGGCCAGCACTATGGCGGTTCGGGTGAATACGAGGTCTATGCCAAACAGCTTGAAGACAAACCCATATTCTGGTGCGAGTGGTCCGAGGCCTATATCAACTGGCGGCAGCTTGAGATTCTGGGCCTGATGTCAAAAGGAAACTGGGCATGAGCGGTCTGGGCATCGTCATGCTGGTTCATACCTCGCTGGACCGGGCCGAACAGGTCGCGCGTCATTGGACCGCTGCCGGATGCCCGGTTGTGATCCATGTGGATCGCAAGGTGCCCGGTGAAGAATTTGCGCGATGCGTCGCGTCCTGTTCCGACAACCCCCGGATCGCATTTTCTGACCGGCATCAATGCGACTGGGGCGGGTGGGGCATCGTTGCCGCCTCACAAAGCGCGTCCGAACTGATGCTGGAGCAATTTCCGGAAACGCGCCACGTCTTCCTGTCGTCGGGGGCCTGCCTGCCGCTGCGCCCGGTTCAGGAGTTGATCGATTATCTGGCCGACCGGCCCCGTGTCGATTTCATCGAAAGCGCGACAACGTCTGATGTCAGCTGGACAATCGGCGGGTTGGATCATGAACGGTTTACGCTGCGGTTCCCGTTTTCCTGGCGAAAACAGCGCGGATTGTTCGACGCATATGTAAAGCTTCAGCGCGCGGTCGGGTTTCGTCGGAAAATCCCCGACGGTTTGGTTCCGCATATGGGCAGCCAGTGGTGGTGCCTGACCCGTCAAACACTGTCTGCCATTTTGCAGGACCCCAAGCGCAAACAATATGACAGCTACTTCCGCCATGTGTGGATTCCGGATGAAAGCTATTTCCAGACATTGGCGCGGCTGTATTCCACACATATCGAGAGCCGATCCCTGACCCTGTCCAAGTTCGACTATCAGGGCCGCCCGCACATCTTCTACGACGATCATCTGCAATTGCTGCGGCGGTCAGACTGTTTTGTTGCCCGCAAGATCTGGCCCCGTGCGGAACGGCTGTATCAGGCGTTTCTGACCGATCAGGCAAGTGCGATGAAACCGGCCGAACCCAATCCCGGCAAGATTGACCGGGTGTTTTCCAAGGCGGTCGAGCGGCGGACGCGGGGGCGTGACGGGCTGTACATGCAAAGCCGGTTTCCCCGGCACGGCAGTGAAAACGGCCTTACCTCGTCACCCTATTCCGTATTTCAGGGCTTTTCCGAACTGTTTGAAGACTTCGAAGATTGGCTGGCCGCGGCCACTGGCACACGCGTGCACGGGCACCTGTTCGGACCCGAGCGTGCGGAATTTGCAAAGGGTGAAACCATCACAAACGGTGCGCTCAGCGATTGTGCTTTGCTGCGGGACTACAATCCAACGGCCTTTCTGTCGAACCTGATCTGGAACACACGCGGCGAACGCCAGTGTTTCCAGTTCAGCCCCCGCGACACGCAGGACATCAACTGGTTTCTAGCGCGGGACAAGAATGCGCAAATCTCGGTCATCACAGGGGCCTGGGCAATTCCGCTGTTCCGGTCGAACCTGAACTTCTCGGACATCCGGAGCGAGGCCGCGCGTCTGCAACAGATCGAAACCAAACAGCTTGAGGTTTTGACCTCGGTCTGGACCAAGGCGCGGATGCGCAGCTGGTCGCTGGCCGATTTCCTTGAAGCACCGATGGAGCCCCTGCAGACAATCCTGGACGAGATTGGCGCGCATCAGTCCAGCCACCTGACAGAAGCGCCCACAATGGTCGATCTGTCCGGCTTCGGGAAGTTCCTGCAAAACCTCAAGAACCAGGGTATGCACCCTTACCTGATGGGCGATTTTCCTTCGGACGATGTGTTCGGCCGTCAGACGAAACCCTATCGCAAACCCTATCTGGTGCAGTAATTACCCATGCCAGCCAATTTTGATTACTTCGTTGTTCTGGCTGCCATGCGCACAGGGTCGAACCTTCTTGAGGCCAATCTGAACGCGCTGGAAGGGGTTTCCTGCCATGGCGAAGCCTTCAACCCGCATTTTGCCGGCAACCTGAAGTCCGATACCCTTCTGGGTCTGTCGCTGGAAGACCGCGACGCAGATCCGATGCGGCTGTTGAAGGCAATCAGGTCGGCACCGGGCGACTTGAACGGTTTTCGGTATTTCCAGGACCATGACCCACGCATTCTGAAGCCAGTGCTGAACGATCCACGCTGTGCCAAGATCATTCTCACACGCAATCCGCTGGACAGTTTTCTGTCCCTGAAAATCGCACGCGCCACGCAGCAATGGCTGCTGAAGAACGTGAAGCGCCGCGTCGATGCCCAGGTTGCGTTCGACGGGCTTGAGTTTTCTGAGTATCTCGATCAGGTCCACGGCCACCAACACATGTTGCAGCGGCATTTACAGAAAACCGGTCAGACTGCCTTTTTCATCACCTATGACGACCTGGCCGAGTTGGACGTTCTGAACGGTCTGGCCGCATGGCTGGGGGTTGAGGCGCGGCTGAGCAAGCTGGACGACACTCTGAAACCGCAAAACCCGGCACCTGCCGTATCGAAGGTCACCAACCCCGATGAGATGCAAGACGCCCTGTCCAGGTTGGACAGGTTCGGATTGCACCAGCCCACCCGTTTCGAGCCAAACCGAGGGGCGGCGGTACCGCAATATATCGCCGCAGCCAGATCAAATTTGATGTATTTGCCCATTCGCGGCGGAATAGAGCCTGTTATCGCGCAATGGATGGCCGAGCTGGATGGCTGTTCTGCGGACGATCTGGTCACAAACCGGAACCGCAAGGAAATCCGCGCCTGGATGCAAGACCACCCCGGACACCGAAAGTTCACCGTGTTGCGCCACCCACTGGCACGGGCGCATTCGGCGTTTTGTCAGTACATTCTGGATACCGGGCCGGGCAGTTACAAGATGGTTCGCAATTACCTGCGCAACCGCCTTGACCTGCCGATCCCCGGGCAGGTGCGCGACACCAATTACTCGGTCGAACAGCATCGGGATGCGTTTCTGGCGTTCCTCGGGTTCCTGCGCATGAACCTCAACGGTCAGACGCCGATCCGCGTTGACGGGACGTGGTGCAGCCAGTCCCGCACGCTGGATGGTATTGCCAGCTTTTTGATGCCGGACCTGATTCTGCGGGAAGAAGAGCTGACCACGGCTCTGCCGGATCTGGCCCGCTCAACAGGCCACCCCAATCCGCCGGTTCCCGGCCCGTGCGCGCAAGATGTTCCGTTTACGCTGGATCAGATCTATGACGAACAGCTTGAAGTGCTGGCATCCGAGGTCTACCAGCACGACTATGAAACATTCGGGATTGCAGCGTGGGCGCCTGTGCCCCCTAAGGGCGCAGGGTGATCAGCGTCCCTCGGTTGACCATCGCATAGATTTCTTCGATCTCGTCATTCTTGACCGCGATGCATCCCGCGGTCCAATCCGGAGTTTTCTTGGCGCGTTTGAACTCGGATCGTAGATTTGGCTGCCCGTGAATGAAGATGTCCCCACCGGGATCAACTCCCGCAGCCTTAGCCTTGGCGATGTCCTGAGAGTTGGGATACGATATCCCGATAGACAGGTGATACCGGCTGTTGGGGTTGTGCCGATCGATCAGGTAACTTCCTTCGGGCGTGCGGCCGTCTCCGCGTTTGGTTTTTGTGCCCTGCGGCGCAAATCCCAGATCCACATCATATTCCTTGAGGACTTTTTCGTGGTGCAACAAATAAAGTTTGCGCGCGCCCTTGTTGACCACCAGCGAGGTGACCTCGGGCCCATCATAAGTCAGAAAATTTGGTCGGGCTGATGCACAAGCCGATAGGCCCAGCGTTGCTACCGCCCCCAATCCGAATGCTCGACGATCCATGTTTCACTGCCTGCTTTGTTTTTTTGGGGCTTATTATGCCAAAAAACGCGAAAACTGAAATCACTTTTTGATGTTCAAGTTTTCGGTCAGATGCCGCTCGATGCTCTCCAAGCGTTCCAGAACCTCATCACGATACGCATCAGTTTTGACCTCATCCTCTGCATGGTGCGCGTCCTGCATGGAATTTACGATCAGACCCACCAATAGGTTCACCACCGCAAAGGTTGTGACCATAATGAAGGGGACGAAGAACAGCCAGGCATAGGGATAAACCTCCATCACCGGGCGGACGATCCCCATCGACCAGCTTTCAAGCGTCATGATCTGAAACAGTGTATAGGCCGACAGGCCAAGATCGCCGAACCAATCCGGGAAGGTTGCCGAGAACAGCTTGGTCGAGATCACGGCACCGATATAGAACAGAATTGCCATCAGCAGGAAAACACTGGCCATTCCCGGTAGGGCCGAGATGAACCCTTCAACCACCCGGCGCAGTCTTGGCGCAACGGAAATCACGCGCAATACCCGCAGGATTCGCAGGGCTCGCAGAACGGAAAGACCTCCGGCGCTGGGAACAAGCGCAATGCCGACGATCAGGAAATCGAAATTGTTCCAGCCGTTTGTGAAAAACCTGCGTCCGGTCGCGGTCAGCTTCATGGCGATTTCCGCCACAAAGATCGCAAGGCACAGCTTGTCCAGCATCACGATCAGCGGCCCGGCGGCTTCCATCAGGGTCGGCGACGTCTCCATCCCCAAAAGCACTGCGTTAAAGATGATGACAGCCGTTATGAATTGCCCGAATGCAGGCGCTTCGATGATGTTCAGCAGACGCTGTCTGAAACCCATGGGTCGCTTTCTCCTGTCTGATCAAGATGCGGCGTTCAGGGTAAACCGCGCAGCAAGTTCCGTATGTGACGACCATCGAAACTGGTCAACGACCTGCACCCATTCAAGGGTATAGCCAGCGTTAACCAATATTTTTGCATCGCGCGCGAAGGTGACGGGGTTGCACGAGACATAGGCAATCACCGGGCGTCTGGCCTGTACCAGCTCGGCCACCTGTGCCTCGGCACCAGCGCGGGGCGGGTCCAGAACGACTGCGTCAAACGATTTCAGTTCATCCGGCATCAATGGACGACGGAACAGGTCGCGGGCCTCGGTCGTCACGCGTTTCAGACCTTGCGCCCTGCGCCAGCCCTGATCCAGCGCCTGCACCATGTCCGCGGCACCTTCGACCGCGTGAACCTCGGCTTTTTCTGCCAGAGGCAATGAGAATGTGCCGCTGCCCGCAAACAGGTCAACAATTCGTTTCGCACCCCGTGTTGCCTCGGAAACGGCCTGTAATAGAGCCTGTTCTCCGTCCTTGGTCGCCTGAAGGAAGGCACCGGGTGGTGGCGTGACGGCGGCGGCCCCAAAGCGCTGAACCGGAGCGTGGCGCATGGCGATCACTTCACCATCCCAGCTGAGCCGCGCCAGACCATGTTTTTCGGTTTCCTGCGCGAGTGCCAGTTCCAGCGGCCCATCCAGGGGCTTGCCGCCCTTGACGGCCACATCCAGCCCGCCTTCGGACAGGGTGAGCGTGACGGCCAAGACGCCCTTGCGGCTGCCGCCCAGAACCGCCAGCGCCTCGGCCACGGGAATTGCGGCGATCAGGGCCGGGTCAAGCAATAGGCAATCCGGGATTTCGGTGATCGTATCCGATGCACGTCCATGGAACCCGGCCAATGTACCTTTCTTGGTCCGCCTGACGGCAATCGTGGCGCGTCGGCGTGAGTGTTCGGGAGATGTGTGTATCGGACGCATCGGCGCCTCGACCCCCTGCGCGGACAGGGCGTTGCGGACAATGCTCAGCTTCCAGTCGGCGACAAACGCGTCGGAGGCGTGTTGCAGCTGACAGCCGCCGCAGGCTTTGTAATGGCGGCACGGGGCTTTCACCCGGACATCAGACGGTACTTCGACGCGGATATCGGTCAGCACCTGATCAACAAGGGTGCCGCTGACAACCTCACCCGGAAGGGTGCGCGGAGCGTAAATGGGCCCATCAGCGATGCCGTCGCCCTGATGGCCGAGCCGGGTGATTGTGTATTTCTGCGTCATGAGGGGCCTGATAGCCGGGCTTTGGGTTCAACAAAACCCTTATTCGGCAGCTTCCGCCTGAATGAAACCACCAGATTGCCGATGCCAGAACCGGGCATAAAGCCCGCCCTGATCCAAAAGATCCTCGTGACTTCCGGTTTCCACGATTTGCCCCTGATCCAGAACGATAATCCGGTCCATCTCGCTGAGTGTCGACAATCTGTGGGCGATGGCCAGAACGGTTTTGCCCTGCATCACCCGATGAAGCGCCGATTGAATCGACGCCTCGACCTCGGAATCAAGGGCCGAGGTTGCTTCGTCCAGAACCAGAATGGGCGCATCTTTGAGAATGGCGCGTGCAAGGGCGATCCGTTGCCTTTGGCCACCGCTGAGCTTTACGCCACGCTCGCCCAGATGAGCGTCATAGCCGGTACGGCCCTGGCCGTCCTTGAGGCTCAGGATAAAGTCATGCGCTTCGGCCTTGATTGCCGCTTCGATCAACTCGGCCTCGGACGCGTCCGGACGACCATAGAGGATGTTTTCGCGGGCAGACCGGTTGAACATCGCCGTTTCCTGCGTGACCATGCCGATCTGGCGGCGCAAACTGTCCTGCGTGACCTGCGACACGTCCTGCCCGTCGATGCAAATAGCACCGTTTTCCCTGTCATAGAGCCGAAGAAGCAGCGAAACGAGCGTTGATTTGCCCGCCCCTGAGGCACCGACAATTCCCAGCTTCTCGCCCGGTTGCACGGTAAGCGTCAGGTCCGTAACACCGCCCACATCCCGGCCGTATGCAAAACTGACATCTTCGAACGTGATGGACCCTTCGGTCACATCAAGATCCTTCGCGCTGCGCGCATCTTCGACCCTGTCCCGTTTGGCCAGCGTCTTCATCCCGTTTTCAATCTCGCCCACATTGGCATAGAGGCCCATCAACGTGAAGCTGACCCATCCGGTCATCTGCGAAATGCGAACCGACACCGCGCCAGCGGCAACGATGTCACCTGCGGTTGCCATTCCGAACTGCCATAACCACAGCGTCGCCCCCAGCAGGAGAACAGGCAGAATGCCGGCAAGCGCCATCAGGACGAACCGGAAACTGGCCGACAGCTTGCCGAACGCCAGTGATTTTTTCCGCAGCTCGACCATTGAATGCCGCGCGGCCTGATCTTCGAAATCCGAGTGTGCAAAAAGCTTGACGGTTTTGATGTTGGTGATCGTGTCAACCACCTGCCCCGAAACCATCGCCCGCGCCCCGGCGCGTGCGGCCGAGCGCATGCGAATACGCGGAAGGTACCAGCGCACAAGCAGGAAATAGACCACTAACCAGGCCGCAAAAGGCAGCATCACCAAAGGATGAATAGACCCTAACAAAAGCAAAGAGCCCACCAGCGACGCCAAGGCAAACACTATCGCACTGATCGTTTCGGACACGACCGAGGCCATGGCGTTCGACGTTTGCATCTGTTTCTGGGCGATGCGCCCGGCGAAATCATCGTCGAAATAGGTGACAGACTGGCCCAGCGTCCAGCGGTTCAGCTTGGCCAGCACCAAAGGCGTGATGTTGGGCATCACGATATAGTTGTTGGAAATCGAAGACAGCCCAAACAGGATCGGGCGCAGCAACATGAAAAACACCACCGCCCCAAAGATCATCCACATATTCCCGGCGGTCATGAAATGCTCGGGCCCGCTGGATGTTGCAACATCAATCACTCGCCCCAGAATCCACGCTGTTCCAGCCTCCATCGCGCCTGCCAGGGCCGAAAAGAACGCGGCGACAAACAGCATGGGCCAGGCGCCCGAAATGCTCCAGCGAATAAACGCCCCCAATGTCTGTGGCGGGGGCGTTTCAGTGGTCCTGAACGGATAGATGAGATCGGCGATCTTCATTCAGCGGCCTCCGGGTTCATGAAGCCGCCAGATTGCCGCGCCCAGAACTGCGCGTAAAGGCCGCCTTGTGCCAACAGATCAGAATGCGCGCCCTCTTCGACAATGCGGCCACCATCCATCACCAGAATGCGGTCCATTTGCGCAATGGTGCTGAGCCGGTGCGCGATGGCAATCACGGTCTTGCCCAGCATCATTCCGTAGAGCGTTTCCTGAATTGACGCTTCGACCTCGGAATCCAGCGCCGATGTCGCCTCGTCCAGCAAAAGGATTGGTGCGTCCTTCAGGATTACGCGGGCCAGCGTTACCCGCTGCCGCTGACCACCGGACAACTTTACGCCCCGCTCACCCACATGCGCGTCATACCCGGTGCGCCCCTGCGGGTCTTGCAGGTCAAGGATGAACGCATGCGCTTCGGCCTGTTTGGCTGCGGCAATCATCTGCGCCTCGGTCGCGTCCGGGCGGCCGTAAAGGATGTTGTCGCGCACAGACCGGTGCAGCAGCGCACTGTCTTGCTGGACCATGCCGATATGGCTGCGAAGGCTGTCCTGTGTGACACCCGCAATGTTCTGATCATCGATCAGAATGGCACCGCGTTCGATGTCATAGAACCGCAAAAGCAGCTTTACCAGGGTCGATTTCCCGGCACCCGACCGCCCGATGAGACCGACCTTTTCGCCGGGCTGAATGGTCAGGTTGATGTGGTCAAGCCCACCGGCCTCGCGCCCGTAATGGTGCGAGAGATCGCGAATCCGGATCTCACCCCTGGTCAACCGCAGGGGTTTGGCTTCGCGCGCGTCAAGCAGGTCGATGGGTTGCGCGATGGTCTCCATCCCCTCGGCCACGATACCAAGTTGGCGGAAGAAGCTGGTCAGCGCCCACATGATCCATCCGGTCATGGCGTTCAGGCGCAGGGTCAGTGCGGTTGCTGCCGCGACGACACCAACCGAAGCGGAACCCTGCATCCACAAGGCAATTGCCCAGCCCACGACACCCACGATCAGCACCCCGTTCAGGGTGACCAGAACCGCATCCATGATGGTGAAAATCCGCATCTCGATCTGGAATGTCCGGCGGGTTTCCTCGATCGCTTCGCGGGCATAGTCCAGCTCTTGCGGGCCGTGCGCGAACATCTTGACGGAATGAATGTTTGTATAGCTGTCCACGACGCGGCCCGTAACGGTTGACCGCGCATCGGATGCCGCCTTGGACGCCGGCCCGACACGGTGAACCGTCCAGCGCACCAGCATCGCGTAGAACGCAAACCAGATCAGCAGCGGGATCAGCAGACGCGCATCCGCCGCATAAAGCAGGATTGCCGCCCCGATCAGGTAAGCCAGTGAAAAGGAAATCGCGTCAAAGACCTGAAAGATCACCTCACCCGCTGCGGGCGGTGTCTGCATGATCCGGTTGGCAATCCGCCCGGCAAAATCATTCTCGAACCAGCCAACCGACTGACGCAGAACGTGCTTATGGGCGCGCCAGCGGATCAGAGTGCCAAAGTTCGGCAGAATCGTGTTGTTCAGGATCAGTACGTCGACCAGATGCAACAAAGGGCGCAGAAACAGGACAAAGGCCGCGATCAACAGCAGCTCGGTCCCGTGGTTCTGCCACACCTCGGTTGGTGTGCCGCCCAACAGGTCAACGACACGACCCATATAATAGATCAACCCAATCTCGACACCGGCGACGATAATGGAAATCAGCGCAGCCCAGACAAACACCCGATAGAACGGGCGCGAATAGTCCAGCAGAAACGGCCACAGCCGGGTCGGCGGCGCGTCAGCCTCATGATAGGCGACAAAAGGGTCAACAAGGTTTTCGAAATAGCGAAACATGGAGTGTGCTCCGATTGAGCAGAGATAAAGACGTGCGAAGACAGATGGCGCCTGAACACCACCCTTTACGGGGCAAGTGTCCCGGCTTTAGCCGAACCAGATCCCGTAATACATTCGCATTCCTCCATCCATGTGACGGGCGCACCTAACCACAATGGACCAAAGTTGTCATCCCCTTTTGAGACTAAACATTAACTTGCAAGCAAGTCCTCGCGCGACAGCGCAAAACCCGACGCGATCCACCGGCTTTCAAGCTCGGCCAGCTTTTGGCCCAGCGCCGGGCCGGTAAACCCGGGGATCAGGTCTTTGGCTTGTATCGGGAAACGCGCGGCTGCGCCTGCGTGCAGGTCCTGTCTGAAGCTTTCGGACCAGGGCTGTTCGAAAAACGCGCACCGCAAAAGGGTTTTGTTCAACCCGCCTTCGTCACCATACCGATAGCCCAGTTCAGCCACGCTGGTGGTTGACTGCGCTTCGGTCCGCATTCCGGTCAGGCGTTGCAGTTGCGAACGGCTCAAGCGCAGGGTTGCGGCGTCATCGGGCGTCGCGATGGCCGCCAGACGGCGCAGGGGGTTCGACTCGGCACCTGCCGCATGTTCCAAAGCGACCAGAGGTGCCAGTGACCGGTCATCCGCGCCTGGCAGCAATTGCGCCAATACGCCTGTGCTGCGCATCGTCGCAATGGCCGGGGCCGGATCAGGCGCGCCCAGCAGTTTCAGCAGTTCCGCCCCGACGCGTTCCCGCGACAACGAGGTCAGCCCGTCAAGATTGGCACCAATGGCAGCCAGCGCGTCCGGGTCGAAACCGGCATCCGGGTCGCCATACCATGCGTGAAACCGGAAATAGCGCAGTGACCGCAGATAGTCTTCGCGAATGCGGTCCTCTGCTTCACCGATGAACCGCACCCGCCGGGCCCGAAGGTCGGGAAGCCCGCCAAGCGGGTCTAACACAGTGCCATCGGGCCTTGCATAAAGTGCATTCATGGTAAAATCGCGCCGCGCAGCATCTTCTTCGACGTGATCGGAAAAGGCGATGACAGCGCGGCGACCATCGGTTTCGACGTCACGCCGGAAAGTGGTGATCTCGTGCGGGATACCGGCGCTGACCACTGTAATCGTGCCATGGTCGATACCGGTGGGGATGGCCTTGAGGCCGGCAGCCTGCGCCATCTCGACAACCTGTTCAGGCCGGGCATCAGTGGCAATGTCGATATCCGACACCGGCGCGCCCAGCAGCGCATTGCGCACGCACCCACCCACAAAAAGCGCCTGCGCCCCGGATGAGGTCAGGGCGGCGCATACCTTTTGGGTCGCCGGTTCGCTGACCCAAAGCTCCTCAATCTGCATCATTCATTCACCCGCGCTGCAAGCCCGCGCAATATGCGGGCCGTCGCACCCCATATGTAATAAGGGCCGTACGGAACTGTGTAATATCTGCGTTTCTGGCCGCGCCAACGGCGCGATTCAACCAGATAATTCTTGGGATTCAAGAGATGCGCAAGGGGGGTCGAAAAAACTTCGTCGACTTCGCCGGGTTCCGGAACAGGTTGAAATCCCTTTCGAAGAACGGCCACCACAGGTGTGACCGTGAATGAGGTGACAGTTTCATGCGTCGGCAAGTAACCCAGGATTTCGGGAAGGTCCGCAGGAAGGCCGATCTCTTCCTGTGCTTCGCGCAGGGCCGTTGCCGTGACATCCGCATCCCCTTCGTCCTGTTTACCGCCGGGAAACGCGATCTGACCCGGATGATGCTTGAGGGCCGAGGACCGTTTTGTCAGGATCACCCGAGGGGTGTCATCCGCAAGTGAGATCGCGACCAGAACCCCCGCCGGGCGCAGGCGGCGGCCGGGTGGCAAGACAGTATTCGGGTTCAGGTCAAAATCGCTGGACCCGTGACCGGGACGGCGCAGCGCCGTCCGGATCTGTTCAATCGGGTCAAGCACCCTTTCGGTCTTCGGCTTCAAAGCCAACCGTTGACGGGTCAAGCACATAGTGTGCGCCGCAGAACTGGCAATCGGCGGTGACCTGACCTTCGGGCGTCGTCATCTTTTCGAGGTCCTTTGCCGAATAGATCGACAGGCTCTGCCGTACCCGGTCTTCGGAGCAGGTGCAGCCAAACTGCACGGACTGCGCATCATAGACCCGTGGCTGTTCTTCGTGGAACAACCGGATCAACAAATCAGTCGGCGCAATCGATGGACCAATCAGCTCAAGATCCTCGACTGTGTCCAGCAGGATATTGACCCGGCCCCAGTTCTCGCCCTCTTCGCCGTCGACCAGATCGCTGGCGGTCAGGATCTCGCCATTGCCCTCACCCGATGCGGCAAATGGCGAGGCTTTGGGCATATGCTGCAACATGATGCCGCCGGCGCGCCAATGTTCATCCACGCCGGGCTCGGTCGATTTGCCAAAGCTCAGCGAGAACCGGGTTGGCAGCTGCTCGGACTGTGCAAAATAGGCCTCAGCGCAGGCGCTGAGAGAGGCCCCGGTCAGCGGCGTGATACCCTGATAGGGCTGCGTGCCTTCGCCCTGGTCTATCATGATGGCAAAATACCCTTCGCCCACCTGATCGAAGGGGGCCGTATCGGTGAGCCGGTCACGGTCAAAGCTGGCATAGGCCCGGATCTGCGCAGGCTGACCTTCGGCCTTGGGTGCGTAATAGTCGGTCGCAATCATGCGCACCGGCCCCTTGGACTGCACCTGCAACGACAGCTTCCAGCGCAGCGCAACCGTCTGCCCGATCAATGCGGTCAGCAGGGCCATCTCGGCCACCAACGCCTCGACCTGTTCGGGGTAGTCATGCTGCTTCAGGATACCATCCAGCACACCATCCAGACGGGCCACTCGGCCACGCATATCCGATACATCGAGTTGAAAGGGCAGGACGGTATCGTCCCACGCGATTTTCGTTCCAAGAGACATGGGGTTTCCTTACGCGCCACAGGTTGGCATACCGGCACCATATAGGTCGAACAGATTAGGTTGTAAGGGGCCATACATGATCAGGCGGTTCGGTGAAACCCCAGAGCCGGGGCGGAAATACACGCGACGGGTCGGTGTTTATGCACTTTTGCCCCGCAGAAGTCACCTTTTGCTGACCTGCCAGACAGAACCCGGACCCGACCTGCAATTGCCCGGCGGAGGTATTGATCCGGGCGAATCACCCGTTACCGCCCTGCATCGCGAAGTCTTTGAAGAAACCGGGTGGCTTATTGCGGCGCCCCGGCGGATTGGTGCCTTTCGGCGCTTCACCTATATGCCGGAATATGACCTGTGGGCCGAGAAGGTCTGCCTGATCTATCGCGCCCGCCCCGTGCGACGCATAGGCCCGCCGACCGAGGCGTTTCACGAAGCGCTGTGGATGGAAACTGCTGACGCCGTCGGTTTACTGGGAAATGACGGTGACCGGCACTTTGCTGAATTGCATCTCGGGTCGCTTTAAGGTCCGTTATATTCAAAAAAGACGGCCGAGACATCATCGCCGATGCTGTCTTTGGGTGACATCACTTGCGTCAAACGCCAGAACATGTCGTCCAGAAACTCTGACCCGCCCCTTTCCGACATGCTCTGTTGGGCCATCTGACGCAAACCGTCTTCTTCCAGCAAGCCACCACCAGCCAGTTGGCATTCGGTAAACCCGTCCGAGTACAACAGCAGCTTGTCGCCGGGCTGCATCTGCGTCTCGACTTGTTGAAAGCGCGCATCTTCGATCAATCCTATGGGCAAGCCTCCGTCACCAAGAAACTCGGCGCGGCCACCCTGCCGCAGCAGCAGGGGGTGCGGATGCCCGGCCTGTACCATTTTCAGATGCCCATTGCGCAGGTCGACGATGGCGTAAACCATCGTAAAATACTCTTCGATGCCTTCATCGGCCATCAGGCGGGAATTGAGCGTTTCAGCCACGTATTTCGGTGGAAGAAGTGCATAAAACTTGTCGAACCTCCGCTCCATCGCGACGTTCTGGTCAAAATGCTTGCTGGACAGATACCCCCCCAATCGCGCCGTCATCATGGCCGAGGTGATACCATGGCCGGATACGTCGATGCTGTAGAACCCAAGCCGGTTCACCCCGGGCGAGAACATCCCCACCAGATCACCACCGATATGACCACAGGGTTTCAGCAACAGACTGACTTGTGACTTCCCGAATGACCGGGTCAGTTCGGGAACCAGCGATTCCTGAATTTTTCGCGCCTGCATCAGGTCCTTGTCGATCGCGTCATGCGCCAGCCTGAGTTCCTCGAGCGCGGATTCAATCAGGCGGTTTTTCTGTGAGAGCTCGCGCTGCATGTCCAGAATGCGCGCACCAGCTGAAATCCGGGCGCGCAGTTCGTCCGCCTCAAGCGGCTTGATCAGAAAATCGTCGGCCCCGGCATCCAGACCGCGCGCGACCTCCTGCTTTTCGCTTTTGGATGTCAGAAGGATGAAATAGCTGTATTGATCCGTTTCCAAAGCCCGAAAGGCACAGCAGAATTCAAGCCCGCTCATCCCCGGCATGACCCAATCGCTCAGCACAAGATCGGGCGGATTATCGACGCAAAGCGCCAAAGCGGCATGGCCTGTCTCGGCCTCGATCACCTCGAACCCCCATTTCCTGAGCGAGGCCACCAGAATGCGCCGTTGCAGGCGGCTGTCATCCACGACCAGCACCGTGCGGATCGCGCCGAAATCCAGATCAGGTCTGGTTTCCTCAAGACTCGCCCCCGGCACCATTTACCCTTTGCTCTGATGAGTTTCGTCACATTTGACGACCCTATCGCCGACAGATTTAACATCCGGTGAAGAGTGGCAATTGCCGAAGAGTGGCCCCGTTAACCTGCTTTTTACCGGGCGCGTCTATTCAGAACCATGACCATTCATTAGCTGGTGTACATCATGATCCACTGGGCCAGAGTCAGGCAGTTGCGGGATGAAGTCGGCCCCGAGGAATTCGATGAGGTGGTCGAGATATTTCTGGAAGAAGTGCAGGACGTGATCACCCGCCTGCGCCGCGACACCAACCGGGCCGAACTGGAGCAGAACCTGCATTTCCTGAAAGGCAGCGCATTGAGCCTGGGGTTCGATCAATTCTCGAAACTCTGCCAGGATGGGGAACGGCAGGCCGCAGCAGGGCAAGGGGCCGAGGTTGATCTGCCAGCGCTTTTGGCTGCTTTCGACAGCTCGAAAACCATGTTTGAAGCCGAGCTGAATGAGAACCTGAACTAGATCACGAACTGTGCCAGCGTCTCGTCCTCGGTGATGTCGGTATAGGTGAACCCGGCATCGTCCAGATGGGCAAACAGGCGCATGAAGTTTTCGGGCTTGCGGGTTTCGATCCCGATCAGAACCGAACCGAAATTGCGCGCCGATTTCTTCATGTATTCGAACCGCGCGATATCATCCTCGGGGCCGAGAATATTCAGGAATTCCTTCAGGGCGCCGGGTCGCTGCGGCAGGCGCAGGATGAAGTACTTTTTCACACCGGAATACCGCTGCGCACGTTCCTTGACCTCGGGAAGGCGTTCGAAATCGAAATTGCCGCCGGATGTCAGGCAGACCACGGTCTTTCCGCGCACAAAGCTTTGGATATCACCTACTGCCTCGATCGCCAGCGCCCCCGCAGGTTCCAGCACGATGCCTTCGACATTCAGCATCTCGATCATGGTGGCGCAGATACGATCCTCGGACAGGACCAGAACGTCCGACAGGTGGCGTGATTTCAACAACTCGAACGGCTTTTCACCGATCCGCCCGACCGCCGCGCCATCGACAAAGGTATCCACATAATCCAGCGAAACAGGATGCCCCGCCGCCAGGGCTGCGCGCAGACAGGCCCCTCCGGCCGGTTCGACGAACAGGCAATGGGTGCGGTCCCCGAACCATGTGGCGACACCGGCGGACATGCCGCCTCCACCCACGGGAAGCACAACGTGATCGGGCGCACCGCCCATCTGCCTTTCGATTTCAACCGCCAGCGAGGCTTGCCCTTCGATCACATCGGCATCGTCAAAAGGTGACAGGAAATATCCGCCCTGCTGCGTGCACCATGCCTGAGCGGCAGCAAGTGTGTCATCGAAATAGTCACCGATCAGATGAATCTCGACGTTGTCCCCGCCAAAGATACGCGTTTTCTGGATCTTCTGCTGAGGCGTCGTGACCGGCATGAAGATCACGCCCCGGACCCCCATATGCTGGCACATATAGGCCACGCCCTGCGCGTGATTGCCCGCGCTGGCACAGACGAACAGGTCCTGTCCCTGTTGCTTGCGCATTGCGTTGAACGCGCCCCGGATCTTGTAGGATCGCACCGGGCTGAGGTCTTCGCGTTTCAGCCAGATATCGGCGCCATAACGGTCGGACAGATGGGCGTTCCGCTGCAGTGGCGTTGCCGGAAACACAGAGCGCATCGCCTGTTCGGCAGCGCGGGCGCGGGTCATGAAATCACTCATGCCAGTTTCCCTGCCCCATCACCAACGAAAGGGCAAGGAATACATATGTGTACGGGCGTCAGGCGAGTTCGCGCTTTTCGATGAAGACGCCATAAATCGTTGTCAGGATGCTGACGTTTATCAGCGGAAGGATCAACATGGACGCAAACACGACGATCAAAACACCGATGATCGGAATGAAGAGCAGCAACGACGCCAGAAACTGAAGCATGAGCTGGAACAACATCGACAGGATAACCAAAAGGACAATTGCTCCACTCGCGCCCGAGGTCGCCTGCCAGGCATCAGTCAACTTGATCGGCCTTCCAATTGCAGCGCTGGGAAGAATGGGTGACGCCCGATAGAAACCGATGGTCAGAAGAATGACGAGTGCGATCCAGAACAGTATTCCCATTGCCGCAGAACCTTGCGCCAGCATCCCCATGATCACCGATGCAGGGATCATTATGACAAGGGCCAGAAGGCCCAACATCACAAGACGCCCGAAATAGGCAAGAACCCTATCGAATCTGAAAGGCGGTACCAGACCGGTTGGGTATTCTTCCAGCAACACAAACCGATGCCAGGACACGACAATCCAGAGCATGACGCCAAAAACAACTGCCATGAGGCTCAGCAAAAATCCAAGGAAAGCACCGGACGTTACACCAGCGGGTAATCCGGTGGTTTCACTGTCGAAATCTTCAAACGGGATACCAAAAAGAAAGAACAGTCCAATGACCAGAACGCCACCAATCATCGCTGGCACAACTGAAATCTGCAGCGCCTGCTTCAGGTTCCTCAGAACCATCTTCACCGAATGTACGAAAATCTCCAGCCCCAGCATGAATACTGCCCTCTCAACCAATCCTTGTTCTCTATCCGCCCGTTTCACCGCAATTCCCGCCCTGCGTCAATGCACGCCGCTTGCCCCCGCGTCCAAAACCCGCTAGGGGCCAGTCGTTCTTCGTACAAAGGGAAATCAGATGTCCGCGCCCAAGAAAGTTGTTCTGGCCTATTCCGGTGGCCTTGATACCTCGATCATCCTGAAATGGCTGCAGACCGAGTATGACTGTGAGGTCGTGACCTTCACCGCCGATCTGGGTCAGGGTGAAGAGCTTGAGCCGGCGCGCCAGAAGGCCGAGCTGCTGGGGATCAAGCCCGAGAACATCTATATCGAGGATATCCGCGAGGAATTCGTCCGCGATTTCGTCTTCCCGATGTTCCGCGCGAATGCGCAGTATGAGGGGCTGTATCTGCTGGGCACGTCTATTGCACGTCCGCTGATCTCAAAACGTCTGGTCGAGATTGCCGAGGCGACCGGTGCTGACGCCGTGGCCCATGGCGCGACCGGCAAGGGCAACGATCAGGTTCGCTTTGAACTGGCGGCATACGCGCTGAACCCCGACATCAAGGTCATTGCGCCGTGGCGTGAATGGGATCTGACCAGCCGCACCAAGCTGCTGGAGTTTGCCGAGCAGAACCAGATTCCGATTGCCAAGGACAAGCGTGGTGAGGCGCCGTTCTCGGTCGATGCGAACCTGCTGCATACCTCATCCGAGGGCAAGGTTCTGGAAGACCCTGCCGATATGGCGCCCGACTATGTCTATCAGCGCACCGTCCACCCCGAGGACGCCCCGAACGAGCCTGAGTTCATCGAGATCGGCTTTGAAAAAGGCGACGCGGTCAGCATCAACGGTGAGGCGATGAGCCCGGCTACGATCCTGACCAAGCTGAACGAATACGGCGGCAAGCACGGTATTGGCCGTCTGGACCTGGTCGAAGGCCGTTTTGTAGGCATGAAGTCGCGCGGTATCTACGAGACACCCGGCGGCACCATCCTGCTGGAAGCGCATCGTGGCATTGAATCCATCACCATGGACCGCGGCGCGATGCACCTGAAAGACCAGCTGATGCCGCAATATGCGGAACTCATCTATAACGGTTTCTGGTACAGCCCCGAGCGCGAGATGCTGCAAGCCGCCATCGACAGATCGCAAGAGCATGTCACCGGCACCGTCCGCGTGAAGCTGTACAAAGGTCTGGCCTCGACCGTGGGCCGCTGGTCGGATCATTCGTTGTATTCTGAGGCACATGTGACCTTCGAAGAGGATGCAGGTGCATACGATCAGAAAGATGCGGCAGGCTTTATCCAGTTGAATGCGCTGCGTCTGAAACTGCTGGCTGCGCGCAACAAGCGCCTGTCCAAGTGATCGACGAAGACGATACCGACGACGAGCTCGATATGTTCATCGAGGCGCAGGACACGGTTTGGGCCGATGTCCTGCGCGAACTTGAACAGGGGCAGAAATCCAGCCACTGGATGTGGTTCGTGTTTCCCCAACTGGCCGCGCTGGGCCAGTCCCATATGGCGCAGCTTTACGGCATTGAAGGTCTGGACGAGGCGACACGCTATCTGAACCACCCGGAACTGCGCGACCGGCTTAGGCAGGCGGCCTCGCTGATGCTGCTGCACACGGGGCGCGATGCCCGCGACATTCTGGGCGGAATTGACGCGAAAAAGCTGCGGTCTTCGATGACATTGTTTTCATCTGTGGCAGATGCTCCGCCCGAGTTTCGTGCTGTATTGGACGCCTTCTATGGCGGTAAGCCTTGTGACCGGACGGTTCAGATCCTCGGCGCATCGTGATCAGAAGTTCCAGTTGGGTCAGCCTTGCCTGTTCGGCACCTGACGCATTACGCATTCGGAAACCGTGAAAGGACCCCGAATGCTTCAGGACATCGCCGATGGAATTCAAAAAGGGCTGAACGGCAAAAGCTTTGACGGTTCGCTCAAATTCGATTGCGGCGCGGACGGTGTGATTGTTCTGGCGGACAATCAGGCAACGACGCAGGATCGGGACACGGATTGCACAATCCGCATCTCGCAGGAGAACCTGACCAAGCTGTTGACCGGAAAGCTGAACCCGATGACCGGCGTTGCTTTGGGCAAGCTCAAGATCTCGGGCAATATGGGTGTTGCGATGAAGCTGGGGCAACTGCTGGGCTGAGTTTACTGCAAAGCTGGCCTTTGTCCCAGGCCAGCCAGACCGGCGGTCCCGCCCGCGGTGTACCGCCGTTCCCCATCGGGATACCTATCGCGCATGATCCGTCGCAAATGAACGGTGGTTTCGTCCGCCTTTCAAGTGGGCCGTTTACGCGTGATCGCAGACGATAAACTCGTCTCACCAGCGCGTGACATTGCATGACAGGCAATTGCAAGGGGGTCGAACCCGCGTCAATCTCATCTTAAAAGGAGACCTGACATGATGCGGACTGCTTATTTTGAAACCGTCAGACCAGCCCTTCTGTTTACACTGATTGCATTGGCTGCACTGTTGCGCGCGCTGCCCGCCCCGGCTGCAGGAACCGAAACGCTGACGGTGGCTGGCGGGTGTTTCTGGTGCGTGGAATCCGATTTCGAATCCGTGCCCGGCGTAATCGGGGCGGTGTCAGGGTACACCGGTGGCACATCCGCGGATCCGACATATGATCAGGTTTCAAAAGGGGGAACCGGCCACTACGAGGCGGTTCAGATCACGTTCGATCCGGCGCGGGTCTCTCGCGCGTCACTTCTGAACATGTTTTTCCGCTCGGTTGATCCGACAGACGCAGGTGGCCAGTTCTGCGATCGGGGCGACAGCTATCGAACTGCGATATTCGTCTCTAACACAGGCGAAAAGGCGTTGGCAGAACAAGCCATAGCAGACGCACAGCAAGCGCTGGGCCAGACCATTGTCACCCCGGTTCTGAGCGCAGGACCCTTTTACCCCGCCGAGGCGTATCATCAGGATTATTACAAAGGCAACAAACTGGTCCTTACCCGCTTTGGGCCAAAGCGCCAGCACAACGCCTACAAAGCGTATCGCAAAGCCTGTGGTCGTGACGCGCGCGTCAAGCAGCTTTGGGGCGGGGATGCCCCATTTGCAGGGTCCTAGTCAAAGGATGCGTCACGCACTTCTTTCAGATCGGGAATGACATCCGCAGTTCCGTGCCGCATGACCATCAGGGCTGCGGCGCGGTTTGCCTGCAAAATGGCCTGCTCCATTGGCATTCCGCGATCCATGCCCGCCAGCACATAGCCGGTGAAGGTGTCGCCTGCCCCTGTGGTATCCACCGCCCGCACCTTATGCGCGGGAAACTCGACCGGATCGTTGCCCTGCTGCAAATACCTTGCGCCTTTTGAGCCGAGGGTAACAATGACATGCCGAACAGGCAGATCAGCAATGCTCTGACCGGTTTCCTGGCGCAGCTGTTCAGCCTCCACCTCATTTAGGATCAAGAAATCCAGATAAGGCAGAACGCCCTGAACGGCCGGTGCCTGAAACGGGGCCGCGGCATAACAGACGGTCAGGCCAAGCTTGCGCCCCAGCTGCGCCGCCTCGACCTGGGCATTGGTTTCATTCTGCAAGATCAGCAGGTCACCGGTGTTTGCCGAGGCCAGCGCCTGCCCCAGATGGGCGGGTTCCAATGCGTGATTGGCCCCGGGATACAGGATAATCAGGTTCTCACCCTCGGCATCCACCGCAATGATGGCGTGGCCTGTGGGAACACCCACCTCAGAGATATGGCGCGTATCCACACCATATTCTGTCAGTCGATCCTTGGCCCAGCGCCCATCGGGCCCCACGGCACCTATATGGCTGACGCGTGATCCCGCACGCGCCGCGGCCACCGACATGTTGGCCCCCTTGCCGCCCAGGAACCGATCCAGCCTACGGGCAGCCAGAGTTTCCCCCGGTGCAGGCAGATGCGGCAGGTCATAGACCATATCCGCGTTAATCGAGCCGAGATTCCAGATCGTCATGATTTATCCGATGTCGCAAGAGGCCAGAATGGCCATGTTCAGAATATCGTTCGCGGTCGATACGGTCGAACAGATCTGGATCGGCTTGTCGATGCCTGACAGGATCGGGCCAATCACGGTCGCACCACCCATTTCCTGCATCAGCTTGGTCGAGATTGATGCCGAATGCCGGGCCGGAACGATCAGGATATTCGCCGGACCGGTCAGGCGCGAGAACGGATAGGCCGCTTGCTGTTCGATGTTCAGGGCGACGTCCACCGTCATTTCACCCTCGTATTCAAAGTCGACGCCGCGCCGATCCAGAACAGCCGGGGCACGGTGCATCTTTTCAGCACGTTCTGACACCGGATAGCCAAAGGTCGAGAAGCTGACAAAAGCCACGCGCGGCTCCAACCCCATATGCCGGGCAACTGCGGCCGAACGCTCGGCAATATTCGCCAGATCGTTTTCGTCGGGCCATTCATGTACCAACGTGTCGCCAATCAGAACAATCCGGCCTTTATGCAGCAAAGCTGTCACACCCGCGGCACCGTTGGCGGCATCGGCATCAAACACATGGTTGATCCGGTCGAGCACATGTGCGGACTTGCGGGTTGCGCCAGTGACAAGACCATCACCATGCCCATGGGCCAGCATCAGCGAGGAAAACACGTGCCTGTCCCGTGCGGCCAGACGGTGAATATCTTTGCGGTCAAAGCCCTTACGCTGCAGGCGCTGATACAGGAAGTTCGAATAGGTTTCGAGATGCGTGGTATTGGCCGCATTCACGACCTCGATTTCACGCACAGCGTCGCCCAGGCCCGTTGCTTCCAGTTTGGTCTTCACATCGTCCGGCCGGCCCACCACAAGCGCCTTGCCGAAACCAGACCGCTGATACATGACCGCTGCGCGCAATACCCGGGGATCGTCGCCCTCGGCGAAAATCATGCGGCTTTGCGCCTGACGCGCTCGGGCGTTCAGACCGCGCAGGATGCTGGCGGTCGGGTCCATCCGGGATTTCAGACTCAGCTCATACGCGTCCATGTCGATGATCGGACGGCGCGCGGCACCGGTGTCCATCCCCGCCCTGGCAACAGCCGGCGGAATGCGGTGGATCAAACGCGGGTCGAACGGGGTGGGGATGATATAGTCACGCCCAAAGGTCAGCGACTTGCCATAGGCCATGGCGACCTCATCCGGCACATCCTCGCGTGCCAGATTTGCAAGTGCGTGGGCACAGGCGATCTTCATCTCATCATTGATGGCGCGGGCATGAATGTCCAACGCACCGCGGAACAGGTAGGGGAAGCCCAGAACGTTATTCACCTGGTTTGGATAATCGCTGCGCCCGGTGGCAACGATCGCATCCACGCGAACCTCGTGTGCTTCTTCCGGAGTGATCTCGGGGTCGGGGTTGGCCATCGCAAAGATGACAGGATTGTCGGCCATGCTGGCGACCATATCCTGCGTGACCGCGCCTTTCACCGACACACCCAGGAACACATCCGCCCCTTTCATCGCGTCTTCCAATGTGCGCAAGTCGGTTGTGATCGCGTGGGCCGATTTCCACTGGTTCATACCCTCGGTCCGGCCTTGATAGATCACGCCCTTGGTATCGCAGACAATGCAGTTTTCATGCCGCGCGCCCATTGCCTTGAGCAGTTCGATACAGGCAATCCCAGCCGCACCTGCGCCATTCAGAACGATTTTCACGTCCTCGATCTTCTTGCCCGAGATATGCAGCGCGTTCAGCAGGCCCGCAGCACAGATCACGGCTGTGCCGTGCTGGTCATCGTGAAAGACGGGGATGTCCATCTCTTCTTTCAGGCGCTGTTCGATGATGAAACACTCGGGCGCCTTGATGTCTTCCAGATTGATGCCGCCAAAGGTCGGCCCCATCAGGCGCACCGCACGGCAGAATTCATCCGGGTCTTCGGTGTCCAGCTCGATATCGATCGAGTTCACGTCGGCGAACCGTTTGAACAGGACCGATTTGCCTTCCATGACCGGTTTCGAGCCCAGCGCGCCAAGGTTACCAAGGCCCAGCACCGCCGTCCCGTTCGAGATTACGGCCACCAGGTTGCCCTTGTTGGTATAGTCATAGGCCGTTTCCGGGTTTTCCGCGATGGCCTCGCAGGGAACGGCCACGCCCGGGCTGTAGGCCAGCGACAGGTCACGCTGCGTTGTCATGGGGACGGTGGCCTGCACCTCCCACTTGCCGGGGGTGGGGTCTAGGTGAAAGGCCAATGCCTCTTCTTTGGTGATCTTCGCTTTGGGCATCTTAAATGTCGTTTCCATGACTTCAGGGCTGACGCCTCATAGCGCAGGAGAACGCCCGCCTCAACGAGAATGAGTTTTCGGCTTTTACAGAAGATGCGGGATTTGTAAGGTCGCGCCCGGAATACGCCAAAAGGGGGCCGATTTGTCCACAGTCACGCCAATGATGGCGCAATACCTCGAAATCAAACAAGCCCACGCGGATGCCCTGCTGTTTTATCGCATGGGTGATTTCTACGAGATGTTTTTCGAGGATGCCGTCAACGCTGCCGAAGCGCTGGATATCGCGTTGACCAAGCGTGGCAAGCACAATGACGAAGACATCCCGATGTGTGGCGTGCCGGTGCATTCGGCCGAAGGATACCTTCTGACACTGATCCGCAAGGGCTTTCGCGTTGCGGTCTGCGAACAGATGGAAAGCCCGGCTGAAGCGAAGAAAAGAGGCTCTAAATCGGTCGTAAAGCGTGATGTCGTGCGACTGGTCACACCCGGAACACTGACCGAAGATGCGCTGCTTGAGGCGCGCCGGCACAACTTTCTGGCTGCCTATGCCGAGGTCCGGGACGAGGCCGCGCTTGCCTGGGCTGATATTTCAACGGGCGCGTTTCACGTGATGCCCCTGACCTCGGTCCGGCTCAGCCCCGAACTTGCCCGGCTTGCGCCCTCTGAACTGATCGTGGCCGATGGGGCGCAGGAAAAGCTGAACGAAACGCTGCTTGATCTGGGGATTTCACTGACCCCGGTCGGGCGCGCCAGTTTCGACAGCACGGCGGCGGAAAAGCGCATCTGCGGGCTGTTTCACGTGGGCGCCTTGGACGCGTTCGGCAATTTCGGCCGCGCCGAAGTGTCCGCGATGGGCGCGCTGATCGACTATCTGGAGATTACGCAAAAGGGCAAACTGCCCCTGCTGCAAACGCCGCTGAAAGAATCTGAGGATCGGGTCGTTCAGATCGACGCTGCAACGCGCCGCAATCTGGAACTGACCCGCTCGCTGTCCGGCGGACGCGCAGGATCGCTTCTTTCTGTCGTTGACCGGACCGTTACCCCCGGTGGCGCGCGATTGCTGGAACAGCGGCTTTCAAGCCCTTCTCGAAATCTGGATGTGATCCATGCCCGGCTTGACGCAGTCAGTTTCGCCGCTGGTGACAGCCTGATCGCGTCTGATCTGCGCGAAGCCTTGCGCAAAACCCCGGATCTGGACCGCGCCCTGTCGCGTTTGTCATTAGAACGCGGCGGGCCTCGTGACCTGACAGCCATTCGCAATGGCCTGACCCAGGCGGCCACGATTGCCGAAATCTGCACCGGTCAGGATTTACCGGTGTTGCTGGCAACCGCGCTTCAGAACCTTGTTGGTTTCGATGACTTGCTGACCTTGCTGGACGAGGCGTTGGTGGCCGAGCCCCCGCTTCTGACCCGCGACGGAGGCTTTATCGCGCCAGGTTTTGACGCTGAACTGGACGAGGCCCGCACCTTGCGCGACGAAGGCCGGTCCGTCATCGCCGGGTTTCAACGAAATTACGTCGAACACACCGGCATCACCTCGCTGAAAATCAAGCACAACAACGTGCTGGGCTACTTCATCGAAACCACGGCCACCCATGCCGAAAAGATGCTGAACACACCCTTTAGCGAAACCTATATCCATCGCCAGACGACAGCCAATCAGGTGCGGTTTACAACCGTCGAACTGTCCGAGATCGAAACGCGTATCCTGAACGCCGGAAATCTGGCGCTGGAGATTGAAAAGCGGCTCTATCAAAGGCTTTCTGGCGCTATCTTGGACCTCGCTTCCCGATTGAATCAAGCCGCCCGCGGGCTTGCCGAACTGGACGTGACGACCACCTTGGCTGATCTTGCGCGGGGTGAAAACTGGTGCCGTCCAAGGGTTGATGCCTCTCGCGCATTCAATGTGCAGGGCGGTCGACACCCGGTTGTGGAACACGCCCTCCGGCGGCAAAGCGGCGATGCATTCATTTCCAATGATTGCGATCTGACCGTCGAAAACGGCGCGGCGATATGGTTACTGACGGGTCCGAACATGGCCGGTAAGTCAACCTTTCTGCGCCAGAACGCCCTGATTGCACTGCTTGCCCAAATGGGCAGCTATGTTCCGGCCGAAGAGGCGCATATTGGCGTCGTCAGTCAGCTGTTCAGCCGCGTCGGAGCCTCGGACGATCTGGCGCGGGGGCGGTCGACCTTTATGGTCGAGATGGTCGAAACCGCCGCCATTCTGAATCAGGCCGATGACCGTGCATTGGTGATCCTGGACGAAATCGGTCGCGGTACCGCCACCTATGACGGCCTGTCCATCGCTTGGGCCACATTGGAACACCTGCACGCGGCCAACAAATGTCGCGCATTGTTTGCCACGCATTATCATGAGCTTACTGCTTTGGCCGGTAAACTCGAAGGTGTCGATAACGCCACCGTAGCGGTCAAAGAGTGGGATGGCGAAGTCATCTTCCTGCACGAGGTTCACAAGGGCGCGGCTGATCGGTCTTATGGGGTGCAGGTTGCGCAGCTGGCCGGTTTACCTGCTTCTGTCGTCGAACGTGCCCGGGTGGTTCTGGACCAGCTTGAAAAAACCGAACGCGAAGGCGGCAAGCAAAAGGCGCTGATTGACGACCTGCCGCTGTTCTCGGCAGCCGCGCCGCCACCCCCACCCGCACCGAAAACCTCGCCGGTGACCGAGATGCTGGAGGGTGTCCTGCCCGACGAACTGACCCCGCGCGAGGCGCTGGATCTGATCTACAAATTGAAAGAGGCGGCCAGATCCTGACCGCCCTTCATCTTTTCAAAAATACTCTCGCCGAAGGCTTGGCTTTGAAAAGCCAATCAGCTTGCTGGCGTTGAAGAGACCCCGACCTGAGCCGGACGCAACAGTCGGTCGTGCAGCATGAAACCTTCGGCGGACACCTGGATGATGTCCCCTGCCCGCGTGCCCGGGACCGGGGCCTCGAACATTGCTTCGTGCACATTCGGATCAAACCGGTCACCAACCTGGGGTGTAATCACTTCGATCCCGTGTTTCTGGAACACATCCTTCAGGGCACGCATGGTCAGTTCGACGCCTTCCAGCAGTCCGGCGGCAACCTCTTTCTGCTCGTCGGTCGCGGCCTCAAGCGCGCGCTTCATGTTGTCGTAAACAGGCAGCATATCGCGGGCCAGCTTGGAACCGCCATACTGCTCGGCATCGCGGCGCGCCTTGTCACCGCGTTTGCGCGCGTTCTCGGCGTCGGCAAGCGCGCGCATGAATTTGTCTTTATACTCATCCCGCTCAGCGCGCAGCTCGTCCAGCTCCAACGCCTCGTCACTGATCTCAGTAAACTCCTCGGCCAGCTCTTCCGCTTCTGCCGCCATGATATCGTCCAGAAAATCTTCGTTCTTGGGCTCTGCCATCTCTTACCCTCTAGCTCCGGTCGGATATCAGCTTGCCGACCAGTTGCGCCGTATAATCCACGATCGGCACGATCCGTCCATAATTCAGACGCGTGGGTCCGATGACCCCGACCGCACCGATTATCTTTCGATCAGCGTTCATATATGGAGACACCACCAAAGAGGAACCCGAAAGTGAGAAAAGTTTGTTCTCAGACCCAATAAAAATGCGCACACCCTCGCCGCCTTCCGTCAATTCGAGGAAATCCGCGATGTCGCGCTTGCGCTCCAAATCATCAAACAGGCTGCGAATACGCTCCAATTCTCCGGCCTGACCGGGTTCGTTCAACAGATTCGCCCGCCCCCGCACGATCAAACGGGCCGAGTCGGCTCCGTCTCCGTCCCAGGCCGCCAGCCCACTTTCCACCAGCTCGCGCGCCAGCGCATCTATTTCCTGCTTGCGCGCCTGAATCTGTTTCTGCATCTGACGGCGCACTTCACTGAGCGTGCGCCCCTCGATCAGCGCATTCAGAAAATTCGCAGCCTCGCGCATCGAACTGGGCGTCTGGCCGGGCGGCGGTGTGAACAGGCGGTTTTCAACATGGCCGTCAGAAAAAACCAGCACCACCAAAGCCCTGTCATGCCCTAACGAGACAAACTCGATATGTTTGATTTCGGCTTCATGCTTTGGCGTCAGAACCAGCGACGCACCTTGTGTTACGTGTGACAGAGCTGACCCGACCCGATCCAGCATTCCGCCAACATCACCCGTGTTAGAGCCTAAAGTCTCTTCCAGTTTTTGCTTGTCGTCGACGCCCAGATCGCCAACCTCAAGCAAACCGTCCACGAACATACGCAGTCCTTGCTGCGTCGGTACCCGACCCGCGCTGATATGCGGGCTGTCCAGAAGACCCAGAAACTCAAGGTCCTGCATCACGTTGCGCACGGTTGCGGCACTGACTTTTTCAGACAGGGTACGCGTCAGGGTGCGGCTTCCAACCGGCTCTCCGCTTTCCAGATAACTTTCAACGATCAGCCGGAACACCTCGCGCGACCGGTCGTTCATCTCGTCCAGAATTTTGCTCGCTTCACTCATGCGTTTTCCCCTGCTGGTTCATCATTAAATAGCAGGCAAATGAAAGGTCAATCGGGGTTGCATCGTAACGCTGCGGGGCGGTATCCCCAACCCAGCAAACAAAGGATTTCCCATGCGACCCTCTGGAAGAGACTTAAGTGAAATGCGCGCCGTTTCAATTGAAACGGGGTTCACCAAACATGCCGAAGGTTCCTGCCTGATCAAAATGGGCGATACACATGTTCTGTGTACCGCTACGATCGAAGATCGCGTACCCCCTTTCATCAAGGGTTCGGGGCTAGGCTGGGTCACCGCCGAATACGGTATGCTGCCCCGCGCCACCAATACTCGGATGCGGCGTGAAGCGGCCTCGGGCAAGCAAGGCGGGCGTACGGTGGAAATCCAGCGCCTGATTGGTCGCGCCCTGCGCGCCGGCGTCGACCGGGTTGCACTGGGCGAACGTCAGATCACCGTTGATTGCGATGTGATCCAGGCCGATGGCGGCACCCGCTGTGCCTCGATCACCGGCGGCTGGGTTGCGCTGCGACTGGCCGTCAACAAACTGATGAAAGCAGGTGACGTGATTTCAGATCCGCTGGTTGATCCGGTCGCCGCCGTGTCCTGCGGGATCTATGCGGGCCAGCCTGTGCTGGACCTTGACTATCCGGAAGACAGCGAGGCCGGTGTCGACGGCAACTTTATCATGACCGGATCAGGCAAACTGATCGAGGTCCAGATGAGCGCCGAAGGTTCTGTTTTCAGCCGCGCCCAGATGGATCAGCTGGTGGATCTGGCGGAAAAAGGCGTTGCCGAGCTGGCCGCAGCCCAGAAGGCCGCCACCGCATGACCCGTAAGTTTGACAGCGACAGGCTTCTGGTCGCGACCCACAACAAAGGCAAGCTTGAGGAGATGGCGCATCTCCTCGAACCTTTTGGCGTGACGGTTGTGGGTGCGGCGGACATGGACCTGCCCGAACCGGAAGAGACCGAGGACACCTTTGTCGGCAACGCCCGGATCAAGGCCCACGCCGCCGCAAAGGCCACCGGACTGCCTGCCCTGTCAGACGATTCCGGAATCACCATCGACGCGCTGGACGGCGCGCCGGGTGTTTATACCGCGGATTGGGCCGAAACCGCCAATGGGCGCGACTTCCTGATGGCGATGACCCGCGCCCATACTGAGCTAGAGGCAAAGAACGCCCCCCATCCCCGCACAGCGCAATTCCGCAGCACGCTGGTGCTGGCCTGGCCTGATGGGCATGATGAAGTGTTTGAAGGCATTGCCCCCGGTCATTTGGTCTGGCCCATCCGCGGCGAAGGTGGATTCGGCTATGACCCGATGTTTGTTCCCGAAGGATACGACATTACCTTTGCCGAGATGGATCGCTGGGAAAAGAACAAGATCAGCCATCGCGGACGCGCGGTTGAGAAGTTCGTGAAAGGCTGCTTTGGCGGATGATTGGCGCAACGGGGGCTTTGGCCTGTACGTGCATTGGCCCTTTTGCGAGGCCAAATGCCCCTATTGCGACTTCAACAGCCATGTTTCCAAAACTATCGATCAAAAACTATGGCTTAACTCCTATCTGAGCGAATTGCGGCGCTCGGCCGTCGAAACCCCGGATCGGGTGCTGAACACGATCTTTTTCGGCGGTGGAACCCCGTCGCTGATGGACCCGGAAACCGTTGCCGCCGTGATCGGTGAGGCCCGTGCGCTCTGGCGCCCTTCCAACACCATGGAAATCACGCTGGAGGCTAATCCCGGATCGGTCGAGGCCGGTCGGTTCGCGGCCTATCGTGACGCAGGCGTCAACCGGATCTCGATGGGCGTGCAGGCGCTCAACGACGAAGACCTGCGCCGCTTGGGGCGGATTCACACTGTGGCCGAGGCCCGCGCTGCCTTTGACATCGCCCGTGATTGTTTTGAACGGGTCAGCTTTGACCTGATCTATGCCAGACAGCACCAAACGCTGGATGCCTGGCGGTCCGAGTTGAACGAAGCTCTGTCCATGGCTGTGGATCACCTGTCGCTGTATCAACTGACAATCGAAGATGGCACCGCTTTTGGCGATCGTTATGCTGTCGGAAAACTGCGCGGCTTGCCCGAAGATGACAGTGCGGCCGACATGTACCTTGCAACACAAGAGATTTGCGAGAAACACGGCCTGCCCGCCTATGAGGTGTCCAATCACGCCCGCCCCGGTGCAGAGTCGCAGCACAATCTGGTCTATTGGCGTTACGGAGATTATGTCGGCATTGGTCCCGGTGCCCATGGGCGAATTACTGTGGGTGGTCAAAAACACGCGACCGAGACCCATCTGAACCCGCAGCGTTGGGTTGACGCCGCCGCGAAGGGTGACGGAGAAAAGAAGCGCTATGTCCTTTCGCCTGAAGATCAGGCGAACGAATACCTTATGATGGGTATGAGGATTTCAGAGGGACTAGATATAGATAGGTGGGAGGCTCTGTCAGGCCGTCCACTTCCAGACGAAACCGTGGACCATCTGGTCGGCATTAATATGATCGAAAGTGATAACAACAGACTCAGAGCAACACCAGCGGGGCGCGCCGTGCTGAATGCTGTAATCCGGGAATTGATGGGCTGAATATGCAGTATCTTTGGGCGGGGCTGGGATTGCTTTGCGTTGCGATGGCCGCGATTGGGGTTGTTCTGCCTCTTCTTCCAACAGTTCCGTTTTTGTTGCTGGCAGCGTTTTTCTTTGCGCGATCCTCTTCACGGTTGCACAACTGGCTTCTGTTGCACCGGATTTTCGGGCCAATGATACTGGATTGGCAGAGTTCGGGCGCAATACGCCCGGCCGCAAAAAAGGCAGCAACCTTATCGGTCGCCGCCGTTTTCGGGGTGTCTTTACTTCTATCCGTTCCGCCCTTCGTGCTGATCATTCAGGTCATTGTTCTGGGCGGCGTCCTTATATTTATCTGGACACGCCCTAGCGGCTGAGCTTTGCACAAAGATCGTCAAGCTGATCCAGGTTTTCATATGTCAGAACAACCTGACCGGATTCCGTTCCCGCCTTGTGGTTGATTGAGACTTTCATGGCCAAAATAGCGGACAGGTCTTTTTCCAGCGCGCGCGTATCAGCATCTTTACCGGCATCCAGATTCCTGGATCTGGGAGCAGGTCGTGCAGTGTCGCCCTGCTGCTGTTTCTTGACCAACGCCTCGGTCGCGCGCACAGACAGGCCATCCTTGACGATCTGCTTTGCCAATTCCGAGGGATTTTCCGCCGTAATCAGTGCGCGCGCATGACCAGCCGACAATTTCCCTTCAATAACAAGAGTTTGCACGTCAATTGGCAGAGACAAAAGCCGCAACAGGTTCGCAATATGGCTGCGGCTTTTCCCCAAAGCCTCAGCAAGCTTTTCCTGCGTGTGGCCAAAGCGATCCATCAACTGCCTGTATCCGGCGGCCTCTTCCACTGCGTTCAGATCAGCGCGCTGGATGTTTTCGATGATCGCAACTTCCAGTACCTCGGTATCATCGAATTCGCGCACAATCACCGGGATCTCGTGCAGCTGCGCCATCTGAGCAGCCCGCCACCGGCGTTCACCAGCGACGATTTCGTATTCTCCAACCCCTGTTGGACGTACGATCAAGGGTTGGATGATACCTTTTTCCCGAACCGACGCGGCAAGCTCATCCAATTGTTCGGGCTGAAATGTGCGTCGCGGCTGATTTGGGTTTGCCTTCAGCTTTTCAATCGGAACCTTCAGATCAGGTCTGCGCACGTCAGATGGTACTCGGTTGCCCGCCTCTGGATTAACGTCCGCCATGAGTGCGGATAATCCGCGGCCCAACCCTCTGGATTTCGCTTTCCTGGTGCTCATGTCGGCCTCCTCTCCACCGCTCATGCTGCGGTCTTGTTGTTCTTATGCATGATCTCACGGGCCAGATGCCGATACGCCATCGCACCAAGTGATCCCGAGTCATACTGCAATACCGGCAGCGCATAGGATGGCGCCTCGCTGACCCGCACATTCCTGGGTATCTTTGTTTTAAAAACCATCTCGCCCAAATTGTCACGCGCATCCTTTTCGACCTGGCGGGACAAGTTGTTGCGGTTGTCATACATAGTTAACACAACACCTTCGATTCTCAGGTCTGGATTCGCGGTTTGCCGGACCTCCCGAATTGTCAGCATCAATTGCGAAAGACCCTCCAGCGCAAAGAACTCACTTTGCAGCGGTACTAGGACAGAATGGGCGGCAACCATCCCGTTTACCGTCAAGAGGTTCAGTGACGGCGGGCAATCTATCAGGATGAAATCCAGCTCAAACGCGTCCACCGCCGTCTGACGCAGCGCATCATGCAAAAGATAACTGCGTTTTTCGTTGGAAATCAGCTCGATATCCGCCGAGCTCAGGTCAACCGTTGCAGGGACAACCAAAAGGTTCTCGATCTCCGTCTCTTGAACCACTGCCTCCAAAGGCGCGTCGTCCAGAATGAGGTCATAAGTGGTCCAATCCCGATCTTCGACCCCTAATCCGGTGGATGCGTTCCCTTGTGGATCGAGGTCAACCACCAATACCCTGCAACCAGCTTCGGCCAGTCCGGCCGCCAGGTTGATCGCTGTGGTTGTTTTCCCTACTCCGCCCTTCTGATTGGCAACCGCTATTATCCGGGGTCCGGACGGTCGAGACAGATCAACCACGTGATACTCCTTTGATCTTAAGGATAACGGCCTGAGGTTCAGTTAAACTTGTAATGGCCTCAGCATCGAAATTCCATTCCTCACGCGCCTCATCCAGCTCTTTTTTCCAGTTTGCACCTTTGGGCAACAGCGCGGTCCCGTTTTCACCTAAATGTCTGTCACAAAATGATAACAATGTACGCAAATCCGCCAGCGCGCGCGCCGAAACGATGTTTGCGCCGAGGGGTTCAACCACCTCAATCCGCTTGGAAATCACTTTACACGACACGCCACATTCACGGGCAACGTTACGCAGAAATGCCGATTTTCGCTGGTCGCTTTCCACAAGAGAGAAACTGGCGGCCGGAACTTCCTCGGCCGCAATAATGGCGCACACCATCCCGGGGAACCCGCCGCCACTGCCAAGGTCCACCCAGGTGTCAAACGTTTCAGCGCATCGAAAAACCTGGACAGAATCCAGAATATGCCGATCCCAAATGAATTCCAGGCTATTGCGCGAAACAAGATTTATCCTGGGGTTCCAGTGGTTCACCAGATCAACATAGATTTTCAGACGCTCAAATGTTTCACGTGAAACATTCAAGCCATCAAACTTGGAATAATCGACCGTCATGCCTGACGTGCTCGTTGATCCCGGCGCAATTTCGCCAGAACAAGGGTCAGGGCAGCCGGAGTAACACCTTCGACACGGCTTGCTTGCGCTATGTTCGACGGCTTGGCCTGCGACAGTTTTTGCTTCATCTCAGAAGACAGCCCGTCCAAGCCAAAATAGTCAAACTCACGTGGGATAACATAGGATTCATCCCGCTTCATGGCCTCAACATCGCGCTTTTGCCGATCGATATAGTTTGCGTAAAGCGCGTCGCGTTCGATTTGAAGCCGGATCGCCACGTCTACATCTTGTAGATCAGGTATCAGAGGGAACAAGTCCTCGAAGGATGTATCCGGAAATGCCAGAATTTCCATTCCATCTCGGCGGTTTCCATCCTGGTTGACGTTGATCCCAGCCGAAAGAACTTCCTTGGGTGTGTATGTGCGTGCGGTCAGCTTGGATTTCGCCGCATCAAGCTGGTTCATTTTCTTTTTAAAATGTGCCTGTCGCTTCTCTCCGACACAACCAAGTTCCAAACCAATCGGTGTCAACCGTTGATCGGCATTGTCTGCCCGCAAAGACAGTCGGAATTCAGCCCTGGAGGTAAACATTCGATAGGGCTCAGCCACACCACGGGTCGTCAGGTCGTCTATCATCACGCCGATATAGCTGTCTGATCTTGTGAAAAAGACCGGTTCGCGGCCCTGTACGTCCAGCGCCGCGTTGAGACCAGCAACCATCCCTTGTGCCGCTGCCTCCTCATATCCTGTGGTCCCGTTGATCTGCCCTGCCAGATATAGTCCCGGAACGTCGGGTAGCGACAAGGACGCAGTTAAGATACGAGGGTCCACATAATCATATTCAATCGCATAGCCGGGTTGCAGAATATCCGCCTTTTCAAGCCCTTTGATCGACCGAACATATTCCAACTGCACGTCCTGAGGCAGTGACGTTGAAATACCGTTGGGATAAATTGTGTGGTCATTAACGCCTTCGGGTTCAAGAAAAACCTGATGCGAATCCTTATCTGCAAAGCGCACAATCTTGTCTTCGATCGAAGGGCAATATCTTGGACCTATGCCGTCGATATGGCCACCATACATCGCCGATTTTGAGAGGTTTGCTTCGATGATCTCATGCGTCTTTGCATTGGTGTGTGTAATACCGCAGGAAATCTGAGGCGCGACAACCGATGTTGACAGGAAAGAAAACAAGGTCGGGTCCTCATCCCCGTCTTGTTTTTCCAAACCCGACCAGTTGATCGTACGCCCATCCAGACGCGGCGGTGTGCCGGTTTTCAAGCGCCCCAGCGGAAGGTTATAGCTATCCAACCTCTCGGCCAGTTTTATTGACGGGCGATCTCCCATTCGCCCACCAGCCCGTGACACGTCGCCGATATGGATGACGCCGCGCAGGAAGGTTCCGGAGGTCAGAACAACGGCTTTGGCGTAAATTTCCGACCCATCTCCGAGCACGACACCGGCGACACGGTGTCCATCCATCAGAAAATCTACAACCTCACCAACGATAACGGACAGGTTTTCCTGATTGCCGATTTCGTTTTGCATCGCCGCCCGGTACAAGGCGCGATCAGCCTGCGTTCTGGGACCCTGAACAGCCGGACCTTTTCGCCGGTTTAACAGTCGAAACTGAATACCAGCCTGGTCAGCGACACGGCCCATTACACCATCTAGCGCGTCAATCTCTCGTACCAGATGTCCCTTCCCCAACCCGCCGATGGCCGGGTTGCAGGACATGACCCCGATATCGGTCGCGGATAATGTCACCAAAGCGGTTTTCGCACCCATCCTGGCAGCGGCGTGCGCAGCCTCCGTACCGGCATGACCAGCCCCAACCACGATGACATCAATGTTTGAATGTTTCACGTGAAACAATCCTTATTTTCCCAAACAAAAGCTGGAGAAGATTTCATCCAACAGTGTTTCGACATCTATTCTGCCAACCAGAGATTCAAGTCCCCGTATGGCGGTTCTTAACTCCTCCGCAGCGATATCATACAGGTCCGGGCCTGATTCCAGAACCGTGATCGCAGCAGCAAGTGAATCCGATGCCTTATTCATCGCAGCGCGGTGGCGCTCACGCGTGGCAATACCATGTGTTGTGGTTCTATCACTCAAGACCCACGAAATCTGGTCTACAAGCGCGTCAATCCCCTGTCCTGTCTTTCCTGAAACACCTTCAGCAGCGCCCTCTCGCAAGTCCGCTTTGGGTAGAACGTGGATATCGCCATCCTGCATGGCCACACCCAGATCTTCCGGTGCTTCAGCCAGGAAAACGCGCAGGTCCGCCGCATCTGCCCGTTTTCGAGCCAGCTCGATCCCAAGATTTTCGACATGATCTTCGGTATCCCGCAACCCGGCCGTATCCAGCAATGTCACCGGCAAACCAGCCAGATCCATTCGAACCTCGATCACGTCCCGGGTCGTGCCTGCGTATTCCGAAGTAATCGCAGCCTCGCGCCCCGCAAGCGCGTTCAGCAGGGTTGATTTTCCTGCATTGGGAAGACCGACAATAGCCACTTCAAATCCGGTACGAATACGCTCGGCGATCTTTACCCCATCAGCTTCTCGACGAAGATCTGCCAGAACTCCGCTTGTCAAACTACGGACTTCCGGCGTGACGTCAGTGGGGACGTCTTCATCAGCGAAATCTATGACCGCTTCCAGCAACGATGCCGCGCGGATCAAATCGCGCCGCCAGCGCTCGGCCAGCGTGCCAAGCTCACCGGCCAGAATGGTTTGGGCCTGCTTACGCTGTGCCTCGGTTTCCGCGTCAATCAGATCTGCCAGGCCTTCGACCTGTGTCAGATCCATCTTGCCATTTTCAAGGGCCCGGCGTGTAAACTCACCCGGGTCCGCCAGTCGCAGCCCATCGGTGTTCGACAAACAACGCAGAACCGCATTGACCGAGGCCGTGCTGCCGTGGATCTGAAGTTCTGCCACGTCTTCACCGGTGAAACTTGCCGGTGCCTGAAATGTCAGAACCAGACCATCATCTAGATGTGATCCATCCTGATCCCGCAGGGTGCGCAAGACCATTCCCCGCTTGGGCAGTTCCGCGCCGCACAGATATGCGGCTGCGGAATGCGCTTCGGGGCCAGAGAGGCGAATGACCGCCACCCCTGCTTTGCCTTGCGCGCTGGCCAAGGCGAATATCGTATCCATTCGAAGGCCTCGCTGGGGTCTAAGACCTGTGTCAGGTGTTCATCGAATCGAAGAACTCGCCGTTTGTCTTCGTCTGTTTCAACTTCGACAACAAGAACTCGATTGCGTCGGTGGTGCCCATCGGATTGAGGATACGGCGCAGAACGAAGGTCTTGGCCAGATCGCCCTTGTCGACCAGCAGGTCCTCTTTCCGAGTACCGGATTTAAGGATGTCGATCGCCGGGAACACGCGTTTGTCTGCAATCTTGCGGTCCAGAACGATTTCCGAGTTACCAGTACCTTTGAATTCTTCAAAGATCACCTCGTCCATCCGGCTGCCGGTATCGATCAGCGCGGTGGCGATAATGGTCAGCGATCCGCCCTCTTCAATATTCCGGGCCGCACCGAAGAAACGCTTGGGCCGCTGCAACGCATTCGCATCCACACCACCGGTCAGAACTTTACCCGAGGACGGAACAACGGTGTTAAACGCCCTACCAAGTCTTGTGATCGAGTCGAGAAGAATAACAACATCTCGTTTATGTTCGACCAAACGCTTGGCCTTTTCAATGACCATCTCCGACACGGCCACGTGACGCGTTGCGGGCTCATCGAAGGTTGACGACACAACCTCACCCTTAACCGAGCGCTGCATGTCGGTCACTTCTTCCGGGCGTTCGTCGATCAGCAGGACGATCAGATAACACTCCGGGTGGTTCTGTTCGATCGAATGCGCGATGTTCTGCAGGATCACGGTTTTACCGGTCCGCGGCGGTGCCACGATCAATGAACGCTGACCTTTACCGATCGGCGCAACCAGATCGATCACGCGCGCTGACTTATCCTTGATGGTGGGGTCTTCGATTTCCATCTTCAGACGCTCATCCGGGTACAGAGGCGTCAGGTTGTCGAACAGGATCTTGTGCTTGGCCTTTTCGGGATCTTCAAAGTTGATCATGGTGACTTTGGTTAGCGCGAAATAACGCTCATTCTCATCCGGCGCCTTGATCTCGCCTTCGACCGTGTCCCCGGTCCGCAATGAGTGCAGACGGATCATATCGGGCGAGACATAGATATCATCAGGGCCCGGCAGATAGTTCGCCTCGGGCGAGCGCAGAAAGCCGAACCCGTCCTGTAGCACTTCCAGTACGCCATCACCGCCGACGGTCCAGCCATCATCGGCACGTTCGCGCAGAATCTGGAACATCATTTCGCCCTTACGCATAGTCGAGGCGTTTTCGATCTCCAGCTCTTCGGCCATGGCCAGAAGGTCTTTGGGGCTTTTGGCTTTCAGGTCGGCCAGATTCAGGGATTCATTGGACATGATACATACCTTCACCGCTGAGAACGCGGCTTGAAGTGGAATTTCAGTACGGAAAATACGCCGCCCGGACGGGCGTGTTGTGATCTACATAAGCGCAGCGACGTTCGGAGTCAAACAGGCGTTCAGAACTTCAGAATGACCGCCAGAACGATGGCAACCATCAGAATGGTCGGAACCTCGTTCATCATGCGATACTGCCGCCCAGTGAGCTTATTCTGGCCTGCCAGGAAATCCTTCCTTCGGGCCATAAGCCAATGGTGGAACCAGGTCATCGCGATCACGCCCGCACCTTTGACCCAGGGCCATGCAAAATCCCATCCGACGATCCCCGGTGTGAACACCATGATCAGCCCGCATACCCAGGTTACAACCATCGCGGGGCGCATGATCACCCGCAGCAGCTTGTCTTCCATTTCAAAGAAGATGTCTTGCGCGCCCTCTACGGCCTGCGCTTTTTCGACGTGATAAACAAACAGCCGTGGTAAATAGAACAAGCCCGCCATCCATGAGATTACGGCCATGATATGTAATGACTTCACCCACGGGTAAATCGTGAAAAGAAGGTCTGTCATGCCGACTCCGAACGTTGTTCGGTACCCTCCCTAATAAAAAAATAAGAAAAGAAAAAGGATGATGGTTTTGTAGGGTGCCAGAAATCCGTGGATTACTTTTTTACCCTAGCGTTTTCCCCAGGGGGACAGAATATCTGAGATCGCGGGTGATTCTGTTGATAGTACGAATTATTGATATAAATCAATAAGGTAAGTTGGATCAGGTAAATCTGATCTGTGGATAAACCGATGGGTATCATTGGATACATCTGTTATCCCAAGAGTTGGAGTTATCCTTGTCCCGACGGGATGAGATTTGAGCGACTCGGGGATCTTTGCCGCAAAATTCCCAGGGTTGCGTGTCAACCGGAAAACCATACAAAACACCCCAGAACTCTTATCGATTTGCACACGGGGTTTTCCACATGTCTGTCCCCATTCTTCTGGCTTCGGGATCTGTTATTCGCGCGCAATTGCTCAAGAACGCAAGTGTGCAGTTTGCAGTTCAAACGGCGCGCGTGGATGAAGAGGCGGTCAAACGGGCGTTGTTGGCGGAAAATGCCTCACCACGCGATATTGCCGATACGCTGGCCGAGATCAAAGCGCGTAAGGTCAGCGACAAGAACCCCGGCGCCATGGTGATCGGGTGTGATCAGGTGCTGGATTTCGAAGGGCAGCTGCTGTCAAAGCCCGAAACCCCGGAACAGGCGCTGGCCCAACTGAAAGCCATGCGCGGCAAGCGGCACATGCTTTTGTCCGCAGCTGTGATCTATCAGGACGGTGAGCCGATCTGGAGGCATGTAGGGCAAGTGCGTCTGCGGATGCGGGCCAGTTCCGATGCCTATCTGAAAGACTATGTTGCGCGGAACTGGGACAGCATTCGCCATGCCGTCGGAGCCTACAAGCTGGAAGAAGAAGGTGTCCGCCTGTTCGCCACCATTGACGGCGACTATTTTAACGTTTTGGGTATGCCCCTGTTAGAGCTTCTCAATTTTCTGGCTGTCAAAGGGATGATCGAGCAATGACGGACAATCGGGTTCCTTTGGCCGGAGTGATTGGGCATCCCATCGGGCATTCGCGCTCTCCCAAGCTGCACGGCCATTGGTTAAAGACCTATGGGCTTGCCGGGCATTATATCCCGATGGACGTCGCCTCTGCAGATTTGGAGACAGTGCTGCGAACCCTGCCCAAAGCGGGCTTTGTCGGGGCCAACGTGACCGTTCCGCACAAAGAAGCGGCGTTGAAGATCGCAGATCACGTTTCTGACCGTGCAACCGTGATTGGTGCTGCAAATACACTGGTGTTCCGAACTGATGGTTCGATACATGCAGATAACACCGACGGATACGGGTTTATGGAAAACCTGCGCAGTGGCGCACCTGACTGGAATGCGAAAGATGGCCCGGCGGTTGTGTTTGGTGCCGGGGGTGCTGCCCGTGCCGTTTTGCAGGCCTTGTCTGATGCCGGGGTGCCGGAAATCCTGTTGACCAACCGGACGCGCGCCCGCGCGGATCATCTGAAGGAAGAATTCGGCCAACGCATTCGCGTGGTCGATTGGGTTCAGGCGGGGAATGTCATCGAAAACGCCGAACTGGTGGTCAATACGACCTCACTGGGGATGCAGGGCCAGCCAGGGCTGCGCGTGCCGCTGGATGGGTTGCAGCCCGGTGCCGTGGTAACGGACCTGGTCTATGCCCCGTTGAAAACCCGCCTGCTGCAAACTGCCGAGGAGGCCGGATGCACCACAGTCGATGGTCTGGGGATGTTGCTACATCAGGCTGTTCCCGGGTTTGAACGCTGGTTTGGGGTCCGCCCCGAAGTAGACGCGGATACGCGCGCGGCGGCCCTGGCATGAGTTTTGCGCTTGGCCTGACAGGCTCAATCGGCATGGGGAAAAGCACCACGGCGCAGATGTTCGTTGAAGAAGGGTGCGCATTGTGGGATGCGGATGCGGCGGTGCATCGGCTGTATGCCATTGGTGGAGCAGCGGTTGAACCAATGCGGGCAGCTTTTCCTGATGCGATACTTGACGGGGCGGTTAGCCGAAACGCGTTGAAACGGATTATCGCGGATGACCCGGCCACGTTGAAAAAGATTGAGGCGATTGTGCATCCACTTGTCGCTGCTGACCGCGCAGAATTTCGCGAAAGCGCTACAAGCGACATCCTGGTGTTCGATATTCCGCTTTTGTTTGAAACGGGCGCTGATACAGCAATGGACGCAGTGGCCTGCGTTTCGGTCCCGGCCGAAGACCAAAAGCGGCGCGTAATGGAACGCGGAACAATGACCGAGGCGCAGTTCGAGCAGATCCGCGCCAAGCAGATGCCGAACGATGAAAAATGCGCGCGGTCGGATTTTGTGATCGTGACCGATACTCTGGACCACGCCCGCGCGCAGGTGCAGGATGTGGTCAGGCAGATACGGGCGGGGATGGCACATGCGTGAGATTGTACTGGATACCGAAACCACCGGGTTTGACCCCGACAGCGGGGATCGGATCGTGGAAATCGGCGCCGTTGAGCTGTGGAACCACGTTGCCACCGGTGAAACCTATCACGTCTATATCAACCCCGAACGCTCGATGCCGGAAGAGGCGTTTGGCGTGCATGGAATTGGTCCCGATCTGCTGGACACCCCGCGCCCGCCGGAAAAGGGCGAAGTTACGCTGAAAGACAAGCCGGTCTTTGCAAAGGTTGGCCATGGGTTTCGCGAATTTGTTGGCGATGCGCGGTTGGTGATCCACAACGCCTCATTCGACATGAAGTTCCTGAATGCCGAGCTGAAATGGATGGGTGCCCCGCTTATCCCGATGGAGCAGGCATTGGATACACTGGCAATTGCCCGCAAACGGTTCCCCGGTTCGCCAGCGTCACTGGATGCGCTGTGCCGTCGTTTCAATATCGACAACTCGAACCGTGTGTTGCACGGCGCGTTGCTCGACTCGGAAATTCTGGCCGAGGTTTACCTGGAATTGATCGGTGGACGGCAGCCTGATTTTGGTCTGTCGACATCCGCATCTTCTGCGGACGGTGGCAGCGATGATTGGCGAGCTGCACCGCGCAGCACACCATTGCCATCCCGGATCACCGAGGATGAGCGCGCGGCACATGAAGCTTTCGTGGAAAAACTGGGCGAGAACGCCTTGTGGACCCGCGCCTGATCCGGACAGGCGCGGGTCAAAACGTTACGCGTCGGCTTTTTGGGCCTGTTCGGCCTGACGGCGCATCAACTCGTTGCGATAGAGCGCAACGAAATCGATATTGTCCAGGTTGACCGGCGGGAAGCCGCCATCGCGTGTGATATCGCTGACAATGCGGCGCAGGAACGGGAACAACATGCGCGGGCATTCGATCATCAGGAATGGGTGCAGCTGATCTTCCGGCACACCTTCCACGTGGAACATACCGCAATAGTCCAGTTCGCACAGGAACAGAATGTCATCCATGCCTTTGGCTTTGGATGTCAGGTTCAGCTTGATCGAAACTTCGAACTGATGGTCCGCCGCGCGTTTTTTGGCATCCAGATTCACCTGAACGGCGATTTCCGGTTGTACGTCTCCGGAAACGCCCTTTTGCGCCATCACGTTTTCAAAGGACATATCACGGATGAACTGCCCCAGAACACGCATCTGAACCTGCGGGGCGGCTTGGGCCGCAGTGTTTTCTGCAGCGTTTTCTTCGGCCATGGATCTACTCCAAAAATGAAATTCGCCACTGCTTAGCAAGTTGGGCGCGGCACCTCAATGCTGGTGGGGGCCTTCCACCCATTTCGAAGGCTTCGAGGGGTCTTTTTTTGGCCGAACTTCGGTGAATTCCCCATCGATGATATCGCCCTGATCGAAAGGGTTCCCCCGGGTTTGATATCCGGGGCCCGGCCCCATCTGGAACTGGGTTACTGTAACCTTGGATTTCAGGTACCGGAAAACGGCGATGCGGATACCGGGAACTAACAACGCAAAACCAACGGCATCAGTGAAAAAACCCGGTGTCAGCAACAAAGCGCCCGACAACAGGATCATTGCCCCATGGGCCAGGGGTTCGGTCGGATCGTCCAATTCGGCAAAGGACCGTTGCAGCTGTCCAAGCGCCATGCGACCTTGTGTCCGCACCAAAACCGTGCCCAGAACCGCGGTCAGCACTACGATGGCAAGTGTCGGCCACAACCCAATCAAACCACCAACCTGAATAAACAGCGCGATTTCGATTATGGGCACCAACAAAAATGCCAAGAACAGATACATTTGCGTTATCCTTTCCCTTAGGCCGGGCTGTGGACTTGCCACTCACTGTCACCTACATAGTGGCATGAGGCCGTGTATACAAAGTCGCGGCGTTGAAAAGAGAATGAAATGAGCGACAACCCTATGATCCAGCTCCTGGTCCTGGCCGGAATTGCCATTTTCCTGATCCTACGCCTCAAAAGCGTATTGGGCACGCGTGAAGGATTTGAAAAACCGCCTGTGCAGCAACAGCCTGAAGCCCATAAATCGCGCCGCGGTTTCGAGGTGATCGATGGCGGCCCGGATCATGACATTACCGACCATGTCGCCGAAGACAGCGAACAGGCGCAAACACTGGCTGCGATGAAACGGGTCGAGCCCGGTTTTTCGGTCAGTGAGTTCGTTCAGGGTGCGCGCGGTGCGTATGAGATGATTGTGATGGGGTTTGAAAGGGGTAATCTGGATGAAATCCAGCCTTTCCTGTCGGAAGAAGTGTTCGAGACTTTCGTTTCGGTCGTGGCAGCGCGCGAAGATCAGGGCCTGACCATCGAGGCTGAATTCATTGGCGTACGGGAAACCACCCTGACGGATGTGAAATTCGACAAGGATACGAACCAGGCCGAAATCACAATGAAGTTCGTGGGGGAGCTGACCTCGGTCGTTCGGGATCGCGGAGGCGATATCGTCGAAGGCAACCCGAATTCCGTGAAGCGCCAGAAAGACAGCTGGACCTTTGCCCGTGTCATGGGCAAGGACGATCCGAACTGGCTGCTTGTCGCCACGGACGCATGATTGCAACGCTTCGGTCGCTTTTACTGGTGGGCGCAATGACCACCGCCAGCGCTGCCGGAGCCGAGGCAACGCGATCCATTCTGTCGTTTGACGATCTGCAGGGCTGGGCCGAGGACGACCACGGCGCGGCCCTTTCCGTTTTTCTGAACACGTGCGGTGATCTGGATGATCCAGATTGGCGCGCCTTGTGTGGTGTGGCCAGAACATATGAACCGGATGCCGCCCGCGCCTTTTTCGAGTTATTCTTCCGCCCTGTTCTGGTCGAGGATGACAAAGAGGGCCTGTTTACCGGCTATTTTGAACCCGAGCTTGACGGCGCGCGCACCCGGACAGACCGTTTCAAATACCCGATCTACAAGATGCCGCCCGAAGCCCGTGCCGAAGGACCATGGCTGAGCCGTCGTGACATCCTCACCGGTGATGTGATGCAGGGCCGCGGGCTAGAGATCGCCTGGGTCGACGACCCTGTCGAGCTGTTCTTTCTGCAAATTCAGGGCTCGGGCCGTATTCGATTGTCGGATGGTGGTGCGCTGCGGGTTGGATATGGTGGTGCGAATGGTCACCCCTATCGGTCGATTGGTGTTGAGCTGGTGCGACGCGGGGTTCTGGGTGCGCATGAGGTCAGCGCCCAGATGATCCGTGCCTGGGTGCGCAAAAACCCCGAGGCCGGTGCCGAGTTGCTGTTTCACAACCCGTCATACGTTTTCTTTCGCGAAGTCTCACGCGTTGCCCCCGAATTTGGACCTTTGGGGGCGATGAACCGGTCGATCACAACAATGCGCTCGATTGCGGCAGACCCCGCCTATACACCGTTGGGCGCACCTGTTTGGGTGGAAAAGGACGGTGAAAACCCGTTGCGACGGCTTATGATCGCGCAGGACACGGGCGCGGCCATCAAAGGCGCGCAGCGCGCCGACATCTTTTTCGGAACCGGTGAAGAGGCCGGGCAGGCTGCGGGCAGGCTGAAAGATCCGGGTCGGATGGTTCTGTTGCTGCCTATTCAGCGCGCCTATGCCCTGTTGCCGGATGAATTCTGATGACACGGCGCAAACTGACAACCGACGAGATCGAGCTATGGCGCAAGGTCACCAAACAGGCCGAGCGGCTGCATCCGGACAGTCCGCAGAGTGTCCATCCGACCACCCTGCCGAAGCCCAGACCCAGAAAAACACCAAAACCCCGGTTTGAGGTGTTTGAGCTTGGTCAGAACCTTCAGCCGAAACCAAAGCCAAACGATCTGAAGCCATCGGTGACGGATGCGCTGCGTGCCGCGCCTGTTCAGATGGATATCAAAGCTTTTGGCCGGATGAAACGCGGTAAGCTAAAGCCCGAAGGCAAGCTGGATCTTCACGGTATGCGGGTTGATACGGCCCATCCTGCGTTGATCCGCTTTATTCTGAGCGCACAGGCACAAGGTAAGCGACTGGTTCTGGTGGTAACCGGCAAAGGCAAGGACCGCGACGAACCCGGCCCGATCCCCACCCCGCGCGGCATTCTGCGCAATCAGGTGCCGCACTGGCTGTCCATACCGCCGTTGGCGCAGGCGGTGATGCAGATCACGCCAGCGCATATCAGCCATGGCGGCGACGGCGCTTATTACGTCTATCTCAGGCGAATGCGCTAAAAGTCCCGACGGGCGCGGGAAATGCCGGTTCGGACCAGAACGCAAACCAGCGCGAAAAACACCCCAACCCAGATGAACTGTGTGTTCAGCGAAATGCCAAGGTCAATCAGAACGCCGGTCAGGCCGGGGCCGATGGCCGATCCCAGAACCATGACAGCCGCGGCCATCGCCTTGATCGCACCGATATGTCGGGTTCCGTAGAATTCGGCCCAGAATGCGCTGGGCAACGTGCTGTTTGCCCCAACGGTCAAAGCCAGGAAAACCAGCCCAAGGGTTGCGCCGCCGATTGAATTGGTTGTGCCCAGAATGACGAACCCAAGTGCGATCGGAAGCTGATAGTAGGGCATGATCCGGGCGGTTCCCCATTTATCCAGCGCCCAGCCCGATGCAAACATGGATAGCAGGGATATTCCGGTAAAGATCGGAAATAGCGCCACCAGCTGGATATGCTGCCACCCCTTCACATCAGCCAGATAAACCTGATGAAAGAAAAACGCGGTGATAAATGCGGATGGCCCAAGCACTGATGGCACCATGAACCAGAAAAGTGGATGGAACAGAGCGTCCCGGCGGGTCCAGTGTTTTCCCTGCATTCCCGATGCTGAAAACGCGTTGGCGAGGCTTTGTGGAGTTCTCTCTTCTCGTAGCAGCCGCATCAGAACCGGAATACCCAGCGCCGTGATGCCCGCCGCGGCAACCCACAGCCAACGCCAATCCAGATAAACCATGGCGCCAACAAAGATCAGCGGCAGCAACGCCTCGCCAAGCGCATAGCCGGTGGACGCTATGGAAAGCGCTTTGCCCCGCGTAACCGTGAACCAGCGCGCCATTGCGACCACGGCAAGATGCGTGCTCATCCCCTGCCCAAATAACCGCAACAAAAAGATCACCAACGGCAACAGCAGCAGCCAGGTGTTCAGCGCCATTGCAATCGCGGCCAACGCCAGTCCCGCCAGCACAACCGGGCCCAAAACCCGTACGCGGAAGATATCCGTCAACCCTCCGGCCCAGATCATCGCGACGGCGGACAGGGTCGTGCCTAACGTGTACAGCCCACCCCATGCGCCGTGGCTGAGGCCAAATTCCGAGCGGATTTCACCAGCAAAGACCGAGATGAAAAAGGTCTGCCCGAAACTGGACAGAAATGTCAGCAGAACGCCGGCCCCAAGCCAGGTCGCGTTGTCCGCAAGAAATCGGTGCAGGGAAACCCGCGTCACGGATTACTTACCTGGGCCTGGCCGGTTTCAGTCAGCACGATTTCTGTGGCGCCAGCAGGATTGCGCTGGCTTGGCGGCACGAGAATGTCGATCCCGCGCCGGTCATCGCGCCCAAATGTTTCGCTGACCCGGCGCACAGAGCGGAGGATAGTCAATAAGGCCGGAGAAGTAGCAGCCACAAAATGGGAGGATTCCGCATCGCTGTTGAAGGCAGTCGTATCCAGGATTTCAATCGGATAATCTGACAGCTTCTCGGCCGATCCGATATTGCCCAGCCTTTCACCATCGGCGGTTCCCCTCAACCGGCCGGAGACGTTCAGGACCTTGTCTTTCTTGGACACCATCAGGACAAAAGGATCAGGAGGATTTTTGATACTGTTCATCTGCGACCGAAAAACATCCACATCCAGATCGGGCGATATCAGAATAAGGCCTTCCAGATTTCGCTTTGCCCAGCCCGGCTGTTTCAGTTCGGTTTGCCGTATCATCTCCATTGCCAGCGCGCCGCCCATTGAATGCGCCACAAGGGCTACTCGCTTGACCCCCATGGACTTGAGTAGACGAATGGTTTCTTCCAGCCCATCACGGGCAAACAACATACTGTCCAGATCATAGGCATAACCATAGCCTGTCGCGCGGCTGGGCCATGAATAGACAAGGATTTGACCGGGAATGCCGATATCATGCGACAGCTGAGCGGCCCGGAACAATGTCTCTGTCTGAGTGGAGTTATAGCCGTGCACAAAAATCGTAACTTCCTCGGCCCCACTCAGCCTGTCTTTCAGCTGTTGCGGCCCGCTTAGCTGATCTACCTCTGCCAGCACGAACTGTTTTCTCGGGTCAGGGTTTGCGTATGAAAATTTAAGGCTTCCCGGTGAACGGCCCGGTGGTATCGACACGGTCGTTTCCAGAAATTGCAGGCGTTCTGCGCGGCGGAATCCATACGCGCCATCGGGCTCGCGCGCACGCGTCGTGGCCGCAAAAACCGTTTCGGGAGTTCCGATTTCCAATGCTGATGGAAGCGTTTCGGATACAGTCCGGTCAACACATGCCGCCAGCACGACCGGACACAGAATGAAGATTAAGAAACGCAGCACGGACAGCCCCCGGAACCAATTGCCGACACGCTATCTTATTCTAATCCCGCGTCCAGCACGACGACGCGAAAAAGCGGCAGAAACTGGCCCGAGCGGTTACAATCTGTAACAGACCGCATCCGTACGAAACCGATCTCTACCGGTGCTGTTGGACCTAGACCTCCGTATCCTCGTCCTGTTCCTTGTGCGGCATTTCTTCGATCAGGCGGGTTTCCAGCAATTGCCCGTTCCGATACAGGATCGGATAGGCCACCGCAGCGATATGGCTGTTAAATTCACGGAACGCGCGCAGGGTTTCCAGGTGTATATCGCTGGTTTCAAAGCTTTCCGTACTGCCATGCTGCAAACGTCTGAGGTGGCGTTTGCGGCTGTCACGCTCGGCCCGTTTGATTTCGGTTTTCTCAAGGCTCAGCAGGCGGGCGCTTTCCAGATCATCCGAGATCAGAACGTTTGAGGCCAGTTTGAGGTTGGCCAGGATGCCTTCGTGCATCTCAACCAGTTCCGACCAGCCCTCTTTTGAAAATGAAGCGCCCTTTTTCCGCATGTCGCCCGCCAGAACAGTCAACCGCTTGGCAACAACGTCGCCCGCAGTTTCCAGGCGGATTGCGTATTCCATCAGGTCGCGCGCCACTTTTGCGTTCTGCTTTCCGAATGTCTCCTCGGGAATGGCGGCCACGAATTTTCGAATACCCGACAGGCAGTCGTTCACATTTTCGTCCATGTCCCTTACGGCGCGTATCTGGTCCTTGTCGCCGCTGCGGTACAATTCCAGTGACGGGCGGAACATCGACTCGACCAGATCGCTCATCCGCAGCAGTTCACGCTTGAGGCTGGACAGCGCCTGGGAGGGGCTGCCGGCGGTGCGCACATCCAGCGCGCTGGCCGGGCGACCTGCCTGGGCCAGCGCGTTCGCAGATTTCGGGTCCGGAAAAAACTGCTCGAACGGCGCGCGCAATCGCCCGCAGAACGGCAGCGCCAGCAACAGCAACGAGGCATTGAATGCCAGATGCGCATTGACCAGCATCTGACCGCCCTGCAAATCCCCCAGAACACCAGCACGCAGTGCCGCAGTCGCTGCGAAAAGGGTGACTATCGCCCAGCTGCCGCGCAAGGCCAGGTTGGCAAAGGGTATGCGCCTGGCAGGCATTTCCATCCCCCTGCTCAGCCAAACAGGTATGAAAGCTGAACCGAAATTGGCCCCCAATACCAGCGACAGCCCGGCAGCAAATGGGATTGCGCCGATCTGGACCAGCGTCACACACATCAGGATCGCCGCGACCGAGGAATGCATAACAAAGGCCAGCGCGCCGCCGACCAGAAACGCTGTAATATAGTCGCGCGCCAGATACTCGGCGACGGCAGGCAAAAAAGCACTGTCCCGGATCGGGTCCATGGCTTCGCGCAAAAAGCGCAATGAGATCAGGATGAACGCAATCCCCATCAGGATGCGCCCCAATTGCCGGGGCTTCTTGGCCTCGGTCTTGACAAACAGATACCCACCAACCGCCAGAAGCAACGGTATCAGCCAACCCAGCTGGAACGACAAAACCTGAATGATCAGCGCCGAACCGAGATCAGCGCCCAGCACGATTGCAAGGCCGGTGGGAAAGGTCAGGAACCCCCCAGCAGCAAAACCCGATGTCAAAAGGGCAACCGCTGCCGAGCTTTGCAGAACCACCGCCATTACAATGCCGACCATTGACGCCTGCGCGTAATGGCTTTGGCCCGTCATGAGGCGCTGGAACGAAGCCCCATAGCTGCGCTCGATCCCTGTGCGGACCATCCGCACTGCGTAAAGCAGCAGCATCGTGGCTCCGGCCAGGCTGATGAGAAAGCTTACTATCGCCATGATCCTACCCGTTCACCAAGTCCAGCATTTCCCCGTGCAGCTCGGGTGTTGCCGCGGAAATCACCCGGCCGTCGGAGTTCAGGTCAAGCGGCCGACCCTGCCAATCTGTCATCACCCCACCCGCAGCTTCTACCACGGCCATCACTGGCAGGTAGTCATAGGGCTGAAGGTCATAGTCGATCACAGCATCCACATGGCCCGCCGCCAGCAGGGCATGGGGGTAGCAATCATAGGCGAACCGTCTGGTCTGTCCAGACTGCATCAGCCTGTCGAACAACGCCGGATGATCGCGATAGATCTTGTCCCCTTCGTTTACAAAAAGAATGGACTGATCCAGCCGCGTTTGGGCCGAAGTCGTGATCTCACGGCCATTCAACGTGGCGCCCCGGCCAACAACGCCGGTGAAAATTTCATTTATCGCCGGCATTCCGATCACGCCGATATCCGGTTTACCGTCAACCAGATGCCCCAACAGAAATCCAAACAGCGGATGGCCGGACAGGAATGACCGGGTTCCATCGATCGGGTCGATGATCCAAACCTCGCGACAATCCTGACCCTCGAACCCATGTTCTTCGCCAAAGACGCCGTGATCGGGAAAATGCTGTCCAAGATAGGCGCGAACCTGCGCTTCAACACCCTTGTCGGCCTGTGTCACCGGGCTTTCATCCGATTTGAACTCAACCCCCAGCGCGCCACGAAAATACCCCCGCGCTGCTTCGCTGGCCAAGTCGGCTATCTTTACCGCATGAGACAGCAGGTCGGTGCTTTCATCGGTCTGTGACGTCTTTGGATTCAGCATTTGTTTCTATCCTGTTTAACGATGATTGCGATCCCGGAGCGGTTACAAATCAGGAACGACCATTTGGCGGTCTCGCCTCGATCTCATCTCAACACATCCCACAATAATCCTACAAATCAACAAATACTCAAACAAAAAAACCCAAATATCCACGCTTTCACAAAAGTATGTGGATTTTGAAACATGATTCGATTCTCAGAACATGCAGGCAAAGGCTGGCTACACGCAAACAGGCGCACCCAAAGGCCAGAGGGTTGTGACGAAAACAAGAGTGAGCTCCTGTGGACGTCCCGGCCCCTACACACTTGAAGACAAAGATTTAACTTATCCAGTAAACAAGTTTCCGGGCATCGTGCCGCCTTTAGCAGCATTTCGGAGCTGAGCAAAACCGCGACCGCCGAAAGCCGTGATTCCGAAGACCGACTCCAAACAGTAAATACACTGAAATCTACCTAATGAATTGTTATGGAATACACTTTTAGGTAACGCGATCCAGCTATCTGAATTAAGGTCAGCGGTTCCAAGGTTGGCTAAGGTCTCTACATTTCGCTTATCCAGTGATCACTGTAAAGCGGGCCCAGGTCTCGGAGGGTCAGCGTCTTGCCCGACGACAGATCGATAACAGGCTTATCCAAAATAAGTTCTGCACGATCGAGCCCGCGAAAAAAGGACATTGCCATATTTTCATCCCGCGAGTCCCGGTGCCGGGATGGCCATGCGCGAAATGTATCAAGTTTTGATGTGATATGTGAGGCGAGGTCATCACGTACAAAAAATGCGTTCACGCCGGCCGAGTTTGTTCCGACAAATTGATACCCTTTCGCAGCGGCCAGCATTTTGAACGCACCCAGAGATGCACCATAATACTGGCCTGAATAATGTGCCGAGAAACGTTCGAAGCCCGGATCGTAAGGGACAGTCAGATTATGCAAATCACCAAAGATCGCGTTGTATTCAACAATCAGTATCGCCGGAGATACGGAGCTAATCGCATCCAGCACCCAATAGTCGTTGCCGTCAATATCGACACTAAGAATGCCAATTTCGCCCGACAGATCGTGCTCGATCAGCAGAGTGTCGATATTTTCCGCAGTAATAAAGGCTTCAACGGGCGTTATGTCATTGAAGACGTGGATTGGATCTGCCCGAACATACGCAATATTCGCGGCTGACCCATCCATGATCAGACCGCGCCACCCCCTGTGGCGCACCAAAAAGCGCGTATTCGCTTCGGTATAGTTTTCAACTCCAAACTCAACAAAGACGCGTGGTATGCTTGGCAGTTGCGAGACCAACCATTCGATAATGCCATCTTCCCCGAATTGAGAATGGATGCGGAATTCTGCGTCGGCGATACATTCAAGCCTTTCCATCGCCTGAACCTGCCGGGCAGCAACCTGCCCAGTGGCCAGCAGTAACCGTTCCTGGCGCTCCGCAATTTCAGCGAGATGAGCTGCAGTCATCTGCGGGGCCGGCGCAGACAAAGGCAGCGTTTCGGAAGAATGCAAGAAGCGCGATAAGACCCGACGCAGTTTCACGATAGGTTTCCGTAGTTGAATTGTAACAATGGTATCAAGAGCCTGTAAGATTTGGCATCAGCAAAAGATCAGTATGCGGAGAACCGGCCTTGGACTCGCCTTGCCGCAATGCCTCGTACATCTGATCAAGCGCATCAAGAGATAGCTGGTTTAGGCTATTCGGGTTAGATGTGCCAAGATCAATGACCCGGATATCGTCGCGTGATGCGATTGCGTCGCGTAACATTTTGTAACCCCCGGAACGCTCAAGACCATAGGGCCAAAACTCAAGCACAACCGGGCAACGCATTGTGGCCATTCTTTTTGCACAGGCCAGCACGTGACCTTCATGCCCTTGCGTATCGATCCAAATCAAATCGGGCCCGTCTTCAGGCAGCAGGCCATCCTCGACTAAACTGTCAAAGGTCCGAACCGGCACATCCTGAAGGATCCAATCGCCCTCATCATGTAGATTATTCGCGATGTCGCCTGAGACGCGAAGGCGATGGTCTCCGAAATTGGAAGGCGAGAGCTCCATCTGCATCGTGCCGTTTCTGTCCGATACTGCCATTTGGTGGCAGGACACCTTGTGATCTACCTCATGCAGGAATGTGTTAGCGCGCAAAAGTCGAAAGTTTTGCGGGTCTGGTTCAAAAGCGATAACGCGGTCAAAACCACGCCGTGCCGCATGGATCGAATGGGAGCCGATATTCGCTCCGATATCCACGAAACATGACGTCGCGATTTCATGCCCATTTTGGGCAAGAATCTGCATTACATCATCAATGGCGTGCTCCTGGAACTGGCCAGTCTGACGAAGAGACCCGCCAATCACGGAATCATTTCGGTGCGTTATCCAGTGCCCTCCTTCGGCACCGCGCGACATGACGAGTTCCGAGTTTTGCACGAAGGGTTCGGGTGAAGCCCATTTTGTTGTCGAGATTTCAGCCTCCCCTGAAAGGAAAGTTGCCCCGTTGCCATCGTCTTCTGAGGATTTAGGTGCTGCGTTCAAGCGTTGGCTCGTCGGCCAGTGTAGCGCCAGATATTCCGGGCTTGCCATCCATTGCTGGAATTGGCGCCGAGGAGATCCGTCGTGATTCAATACCCACCTACGAAATATCCCGCGCGGCTTACCGCTCGCGTGGAAGAGCAGCCTCCGCAATGTCCGGACTGGACGCCCGTTCGTTGTGCAGAACAGCATTTTTTCAAGCGCTCCACGCTTGGGTTGAACTTGGGTCATTGTGTGCGCTCTTTGCAGTTGCATGATATCATCGCGAAGGCTCGACACTTCCGTGGCGAGAGGTGGAACGTTGCCCAGCGCCCGGTGAATCTCTGATAATGCTCTGTCAAACCGGTAGACACCTTGGATCAGGTCCATCCCAATTCGAAGCGAAAACGCCTCATCCAGAGCACCGATCTCTGGTCCATCAACCTGTGCTACCACTGCATAATCAAGCGAAACATCTGTGAAAAGACTGATCAAATGAGCAGCTGTTTCCTCTCTTGGCTCACTGCCCTGCAAACGAAGAATCACGTTGCGCTCGAACCCGACATGCTCGGTGAGAAAACTGGTTAACCCCGGAGGCAGCGGTCGCAAGTGCGTAGGGTCAAGATGAAAATTGACCAAGCTAACAAGTGGATTTTCCGGATTGGGTGTTTCCAAAATCAAAAGCCCACCAGGGCGCAAAACACGGTGCGCCTCTGTTACCAGTTCGCGAATATCGTCAAAAGGCAGATGCTCGATCAAATGAAATGCGGACACTAGGGCAAGCGTGTTGTCTGGCAGCGCTTTCAACGCCGGCAGCGCCTCCATCTGTTCAACCGCCAGACCTTTTTGGTGAGCGATATCAAGCATCCCCTTTTCGATATCGACGCCACGTGCACTCAGGCCAGCCTCTTCCAGAATTTCCAGCCATTCACCTCGACCGCATCCCAGATCAAGCGCCTGTGCGTCCCCTTTCTGAGCGGCGAGTGGCGACAGGAAGGGCTGGTATACTCGCAAACGCTCCCGAATAAGAGAAGGATCGCCACGAAATCGTGCCTCGAAATCGCGATAGAAGGTGTCAGTCATACTCCGTACTTTCACATTTGCATAGTTTTGTCCGAGATGATCGCGCTTTTCTCGGATATTTACCTGATTGTTAGTACAAGTCAGGACAGAGGTCATCCCGTTTCTGGCTCGGAAATCACGCGTTCCTTCGCGTTACGTATTAGGTCAGAGGATCTGCCAGCTTAGGTGTGATCGGCGAAGGATCAAAACACCCGTAATCTGATATCACTCTGACCCCAAGCCGTTCTGGATCAGAAAATAGACGGCCATAAACGGTGATGTGAATCAGAGATCCAATCACCTTTTCCTGCAGTTCATATACGATCCCGTTGGCGATGGTATCCGGATGCTACGGCCGATTGTTCTGCCAAGAACCTCTGGCGGCGGCAATCGAGATGCTTCAGGTCACTCCTTCAGCATCCATTTCAGCGTCTCTTCCAGAGTGTGACGGATGCCGATCGGGATCAGGTTTTCCAGAAGTGTGGGATCGCCCATCAGAACCTTGATTTCTTGTGCGCGCATAAAGGCAGGATTAGACACCACCTCGATCTCATGGCCGGTTATGGTTCGACACATGTCCAGAATCTCCGCCAGCGCGGTTGCTTTACCGGAGCAGATGTTCACGGTTTCACCTTCGGGTGCGTTTTCCAGAAGCAACCTGTACACTCGCGCAACATCGCGTACATCGGAAAAGTCCCGCGCGACATCCAGGTTTCCCAATTCTATCTGTGGCTGCTTACGCCGGAAATGAGAAACGATCTTGGGAACAAGAAACTTGGGGTCCTGGCCAAGACCGGTATAATTGAATGGTCGGGCAATAACGACAGGAAGACGGTCGTTATACAGCCGGGCCATATGCTCCATTGCAAGTTTTGAAACCGCGTAATCGTTAACAGGTGCCGGGGGGGTAGATTCCCCTATGGATGGCACGGCGGCGTTACCATAGATATTCGCGCTACTGGCCAGAACGACGGCTTTGCGGCCATGTCCGGTGTTGGCAAGCGCTTCTAGTAAGCACCGCGTCCCCATCAGATTGACCTGATAAAAGCTCTCGGCGGTTCCGTGTGCCACAAATGCGACCCCTGCCAAATGCAGCACCGCGTCCGGAGCGACATGGGTAATGACCTGCTCTAGACCCGATGAATCTGTCAAATCTGCTTCCAGATATTGGGAATCAGGCTTGGGGGCCGGATTTGTTCCGATGCCCCAAACGTCCCACCCTGCTTCTGCAAGCTCTATTGCGGCATAGTGTCCGGTAAAGCCATAGCGTCCGGTAATCAGAACTCGGGGTGCCGGCATCAAAAGGACACACCCTTTTCGTTACGTGCAAGATCCGCCTCAACCATCATCTGGCAGAGTTCCTCCAAAGATGTTGTCGCCTCCCAACCAAGCTCTTGTTTTGCCTTGCTCGCGTCGCCAATCAGCAAATCCACTTCAGCAGGGCGATAGAATTTGGGGCTAATCCTCACAAGAACGCGGCTGCCTTCGGCGTCCACCGCCACTTCTTTCTCACCTTCACCTTCAAAACGCAGCTCGATACCCGCGCTCTTGAAAGCCATGGCGACAAAATCCCGCACTGTCTCGGTGCGACCGGTCGCCAGTACAAATGTATCGGGTTCATCAGCTTGCAGCATACGCCACATGCCATCCACGTAGTCCCGGGCAAACCCCCAATCGCGCTTTGCGTCAAGATTGCCCAGCTCAAGGCAATCAAGTTGACCCAGTTTGATTTTGGCAACCGCGTCAGTGATTTTGCGTGTTACGAACTCCAACCCTCGCAAAGGGCTTTCGTGGTTGAACAGAATGCCTGAGCTGCCGAATATATCGTAGCTTTCTCGATAATTGATGGTCATCCAATGCGCGTATAGTTTGGCAACACCGTAGGGGCTGCGCGGCCAGAACGGAGTCGTCTCGCGCTGCGGTACTTCCTGAACCTTGCCGAACATTTCGGAAGTGGAAGCCTGGTAGAACCGGATTTTGGGGTTCACTATTCTGATAGCTTCCAGCAAATAAAGTGCGCCAACGCCGGTGATCTGTGCGGTTGTGTGCGGTTGTTCAAACGAGACGCCCACAAAGCTTTGAGCCGCCAAGTTATAGATCTCATCCGGTTCCACCTTCTGAATAAGCCGGATCATTGTCCCCATGTCAGTCAGGTCGAGTTCCGACAGATCCAGATTGGGATGGTTACGAATACCAAGCTCTTCAATGCGCCAGAAATTCGTGGAAACAACCCGACGGAAGGTCCCCACGACGTTATAACCCTTGTTCAGCAACAGCTGAGCGAGATAGGCACCATCCTGTCCTGTGATACCTGTGACGATAGCAGTTTTTGTCACTCTTAATCCCTTTCTGTTTTGTCTTTTGCCTGTCGGAAAATCCTGGCCGACATGAGCAGTGCTTTTTTGTCAACTTAGTAGTGTGTGCAAGACCGCTTTAGTATTATTTCACGCGCAAGGGCTACAAAACTGGCCAATTCAAAGCTCTGTATTGGAATTGAAACCTGCGAACCCAAGCTTAGAACCAAGAGCGCGGACTTTCTGATGAAAGATTGGGCCTGCGATAAGTCGTGAAAGACGTCAATATGCATCGGTTTTTTTGGGTGCGTACATTGCCCGCCCCATATCCCGAGCCACATCTGACCAACTGCGCAGTGGCGCGGTTTTGATTTTTTCTTCCAGTTCTGAACGGTGGGCAGCGTTATTGAGCCTTAAGACGGCCTCGCCGATGCTTTGGACGCTCATTGCATCACAATATTCAACAAGATCCATTCCTACTTCGACGAGCGAGCTATTCTGGGCGACTACGGCCGTTTTTCCGTAGGCCAACGCCTCGCCCACGGGCAGGCCCCATCCCTCGTAAACACTCGGCATCAGCACGAACTGGCAGTTCTTGTAAAGGACGCCAAGCTCCTCATCTGTTGGTCCGTCAACCATGCTTACATAGCCGTATATATCGCCTGTCCCCTCCAATAGGTTATCGAACTCGTCTGTAAGCCAGCCTTTGCGGCCGGCAAACACAAGCTTAGGCAGATCAACATGGCCCTGATCAACAAGGTACTTCCACGCCATCGCGGTGCGCCAGATATTCTTGCGTGGTTCGACCGTACCAACACAAAGCGCATAAGGCTCACCAATAATTTTCCGCAGGTGGACACTTAGCTGGCTGGCGTCTTCAAGATGGGGGAAAGCGTCGAACGAAATCCGCGAAGACACGGGCCCTTGTTTCTGGGCATTCTCGTCTTCGAGCCCAATCTTGGACAACCCCGCCTGCGCCAAGGGAACAGCGGTCGCATTTCTCTGGATATCGTGTGCTTGAAAAAAGCGTAAAAGATCCTGCCGGGTCGCCTCAGAGATTGTCATGTAGCGGCTTGTGTACTCCCGACTGTCTAAAAGCCAGTCATAAAATACATAAGGCATGCTTCCAGCTGTAAACTGTGGTGCCACGATAGGGATCAGATCGTACACCAGCGAATGTACTTCCATCCCATTCGCTTTCGCCTTTTTGAACGCCTGAGTGTGGCGCGCCAGCCAACTGCTGTCCAGAAGCACAAGATGGTCACCTTCTATTGCCACATCGAACAAAGGTTGCTCGGTTCGGCGAGACCCCGAGGTTTCGACTGGTGCTTTCTTCCGCCGGGCCGCGCGCCACATCTCTGATGACATGTCCTTTTTTCGAAATACGGACTCTCTTCGGAGAAAGCTCATCACATCCAATTTGGTGCGGTGGAAGAAATACTTTGCAGGGCGGTTCCGGTACCCGTCCAACATTGGAAGATTTGAGCGCGCGGATTTCCAAGGATAGAAAATCTGCCGCAGCTTAGCTGGCGACGTAAGGGTTTCTCGACCCATTTCCTCCAGAAGCAAACAGCGCTGAACACCGGAGTTTGCATCGCACCAACAAAGGTAAACAAGCTTTGGATCGCTTAGTTTAGAAAACTCAGAGATCAACTCAACAACAACACGCTGAATGCCTGAGTAGCGATCAACTTTTTTGATATAGTCGATTAGTCCTGAGATATCGAAGAATACTTTTTTGCCATCTTGGTTAAACGTAGGGGCGTTCATAGCTTACTCTCCATGCAGTCTGCCAGATGAAGTGGTCTCATCTTCTTGGATTGTTTCGCAGTAATACCGAAGTGTACTGATTTTAAGGGCTTTTGCGACTAACTCGACTTCATGAGCAAGTAATCGCGCTTTTCTGGAAAATTGAGGTTCACACAACAGAAGGGCTGACTCTTGACGGCGAGTGTGGCGTCTGCCTGACAGAATGCCGAGTAATGCTGAGACCTGCGCGCAGCGCCGAGGTCGATTGGACCAAAACCACGTGACATTTTAGAGGGGAATTGCCAGGCATGACAGTCCTTTCAAAGTTTATGGGCTCTATTGCCGGGATGGGTAACGGTCCCGTTAGTCCAGTCTTTGCAATACCGCTCGCACGTCCGCTGCAACGTTCGACCAAGTGCGAAGCTGCGGTTTATGCGCAGCAATGCGTGCGCGAAGGTTCTGAGCGAACTCCGGATCTGTCAGCAGCCTTGTGATATGGTTTGCAAGTTGATCAGGCCGATCTGGATCGAAATAGACACCAAGATCTCCGCACACTTCTTTCAGAACCGCCGCAGTAGAGCAAAGCGCTGGTGTACCAAACCACAAGGCTTCACCGGCGGGTAAACCCCAGCCCTCCATTCGGCTAGGCATGACAAGTGCCAAAGCATTCTTGTACAGGTTTACAAGGTCTGTCTGATTGGGGTTCTCGCGGAAGACCACGTGCTCACGGATCGTTGTGCATTCGTCTGATTGCAGATAGGTGCTTGTTTTGTGACGCAACGCCCCTGCCAGAACCAAAGTGGGTACGTCTTTCCCGTCACGCTTCAGAATGCGCAATGCTTCGAATACGACATCCAGGTTCTTGCGGCCCAGCATCGATCCAACTGTCATGATATATGGATTATCCGGAATATCTTGCTCGGATTGCTCGGTTCCCTCGGGGCATTCATGAACCAACGGGACTGCGTAGACCTCTGGCGCTTCCGGCAGAACACCTTTTTCGGAGAAGTCCAGAACTTCCTGTCGCGTAAATTCGGAGTTTGTTAACAGCGCCTTGGCCCGGGAAACCAGCAGTTGGTTATCCCCTATGAAGTTACGCGGGAAACTTGCCAGCTGGTGTTCAAAATCGTGCATGGGGATCATGTCATGCAGCAATGGAATGATATCGCAAGTCACCCCTTTACGATCCAGAGTGCACAGGATTTCAACGATCAACTTGGGCCGCCCACAACTCACCAACGCCTTTCCAGACATGTCGATGGGCGTCATGTCTGGGGCTATCGCCTCCCAGGCTTTGCGGTTTCTGCGCCCGACCAGCGGTCTGACGGTCGCCAGCACCAGATCCCTCATAATTGACTTGGTGTAGTGGTGACTGCGCACGCGCAATTGCCGGATACCGATTGGAACGTTCAGGTCTACGCCACCATCTGCTCGTATGGTTGGGAATACTTCTAGAAGTTCATTATGACCCTGCGAGAAAACGGCGAATCTGACGGACGCGTCCTGTTTTCTGAGCTCAGCGCCAATCTCGGCAACGACCCTGGCGATCCCGTAATAACGCAGCTTACCGGTCGAGGCTAAAAGCACCTCGGTCAGGTCATAGACAACCTGCCGCTTCTTGGCTGCATTGAGATCGTTTTCCATTTCCGTTTTCCTTCGGCCACCCGGTCAGTCTAAAGCGGTTATCCAACCGTGTCCTAGACCCTGGAATAGACGTCCTCATAGCGGATGATGTCATCTTCGCCCAGATAGCTTCCGGTCTGCACTTCGATCAGCACCATTGGAACCTTGCCTGGGTTTTCCATGCGATGCACAGCGCCAAGCGGAATGTATACGGACTGGTTTTCAGTGACCAGCTTGACGTCGTCATCGACGGTCACCTTCGCGGTTCCCTCAACAACAATCCAGTGTTCGGACCGGTGGTGATGGCTTTGTAGCGATAGTGCTGCGCCGGGGTGTACATGAATACGCTTGACCTGAAAACGTCCGCCAACCACCAGGCTTTCAAACCAACCCCACGGGCGGAAATCCTTGGGAAAAATGGTGGCCTGGCTTGCGCCTTTTACTTTGAGCGCCTCGACAGCCTTCTTCACGTCTTGCGCACGGGATTTGTCCGCCACCAAAACCGCGTCGGATGTAGCCACAGCGATTATGTCCTTCAGGCCGATGCCGACCACTTCCAAATTACCCGCCTCAGAACGCAAAAGCGTGTCATTACAGTCTATTGAGGTCGCATTACCTGTGGCCACAACTCCGTTGTCATCCGGTCCCGCCTCACGCCAAACCGAACCCCAGTCACCCAGGTCAGACCAGCCAGCAGAAAATGGAACAACGCTCAGGTTGTCGGCCTTTTCCATCACCGCATAGTCGATCGAGATATCTTCGGCCTGCTTCCAGGCCTCTGGGTCCAGCCGTAGAAAACCCAAATCCGTTTTGGCAGCTTCGCAAGCGGCCCGGACCGGAGCCATCAGTGTCGGGGCGTGGGTTTCAAAAGCGGCGATGACGTCACAGGCCCTGAAAAGGAAAATGCCACCATTCCACAGATGCTTGCCGTCGGCCAGCATCGCAGAGGCGGTTTCAACATCTGGTTTCTCGACAAAGCTGTCGAGTTTGACAGGAGCGGTGCCCTCCGGTGCTCCAGCCAGTTTAAGATAGCCATAGCCGGTCTCGGGCCGATCCGGTGTTATCCCAAAGGTTACCAACTGCCCGGCTTGGGCTGCTGGCACACCTGCAGCCACGGCTGCACGAAAGGCGTCAGCATCAGGTACAACATGGTCGGAGGGCTGAACCAGCAATAGGGCTTCGGGGTCGGACTTTGCCACATGGAGGGCTGCCGCCAGAACCGCCGGCGCGGTGTTGCGCCCCTCAGGTTCAATCAGAATCGTGCCTGGATCAATGCCAGCCGCCTGCAATTGTTCAGTCACGATAAACCGGAAATCAGATCCGGTCACCACTACTGGTGCATCATAGTCCGACCCTGACACGCGCCGGGCCGAGGATTGAAACAGGGTCTCGTCCCCGGTGATCGCTGTAAACTGCTTGGGATAGGATTTCCGGGACAGCGGCCAAAGACGGGTGCCAGAACCACCGCAAAGAAGAACAGGAGTGATGGACACGATCAGATAACCTTTGCCAACAAATGCAAGTGCCTAGTGTCAACTTAAGGGCGCAATTTCAAGGTTGTTCCACTACCACTGGGTACGTTTTGGCGAAAAAACGCTAAACACCTGCCCCCTGAGACCGCATTGTCCAGGCATTTCGGCCTCAATTTCCCAGTTGAGGTTCGATCGCCACGTGCCTCCAACGTGGCGTGCCTCAGACAAACCGCCATGCTTCCAGTTGGCAAAAGGGAAAAGCGGCAGTATCGGATCCGAGCTGCTACAAAACGTAACGGCTCAAATCCGCCGACTTGGTCAATTCACCCAGATTGTCGTCCACGAATTGTGCGTCGACAGTTATTTCTGTTCCGGCCCTGTCTGGTGCAGTGAATGACAGCTCTTCAAAGACCCGTTCCATGACTGTGTAAAGTCGCCGCGCACCAATGTTTTCAATGCTCTGGTTCACGTCGGCTGCGATCCGTGCCAAGGCGGCAATACCATCTTCGGTAAACCCAACCGTGACCTCTTCGGTGGCCATGAGGGCTGTATACTGCCGGGTCAGTGCGTTGTCGGTTTCAGTCAGGATGCGCACGAAGTCTTCCTCGGTCAGCGCGCGCAGCTCTACCCGGATGGGCAGACGGCCTTGCAGCTCGGGCAAAAGGTCTGACGGTTTGGCGATATGGAACGCGCCGGATGCGATGAACAGGATGTGGTCGGTTTTCACCGGACCGTGTTTTGTCGAGACGGTTGTACCTTCGATCAGGGGCAGCAGGTCGCGCTGCACCCCTTCGCGACTTACATCACCGCCACGCGCTTCTGTGCGGGCACAGACCTTGTCAATCTCGTCCAGAAAAACGATGCCATTCTGTTCCACCGATTCCAATGCGGTGCGGGTGACCGTCTCATCGTCCAGCAGCTTGTCTGCCTCTTCTCCGATCAGTACGTCATAGCTTTCGGCGACAGTCAGACGTTTCCTGACAGTGCGCCCGGCAAACGCCTTGCCAAAGATATCGCCCAGATTCATCATCCCCATCTGACTGCCAGGTTGTCCTGGGATATCGAACATCGGCATTGGGTTTGAACTGTCCGCGACGTCCAGTTCGATGACCGTTTCATCCAGTTCACCCGCCTTGAGCTTTTTGCGGAACATCTCTCGTGTGCCTTCACGGGCATCCGTACCAGCGATGGCGTCAATCACGCGGTCTTCGGCGGCCTGATAGGCTTTGGCCTTGACGTCTTCGCGCATGAATTCCCGTGTTTGCAGAATGGCGGCATCGGCCAGATCGCGGATGATTTGTTCCACGTCGCGGCCGACATAGCCAACCTCGGTGAACTTCGTGGCTTCGACCTTGATAAAGGGTGCGCGCGCCAGCTTGGCCAGGCGGCGGCTGATCTCAGTCTTGCCGACACCGGTGGGGCCGATCATCAGGATATTCTTTGGATACACCTCTTCGCGAATATCGTCCGGCAACTGCTTGCGGCGCCAGCGGTTGCGCAGGGCAACGGCCACAGCGCGCTTGGCATCCTTTTGCCCGATAATGAAACGATCCAGTTCCGAGACAATCTCGCGCGGGGTCAGGTCGGTCAAAGGGCAATCCTCTCGGTCGTATTTGCGTGATGCGGTCTAGGTAATCATGGCTTTGACGAAAACAAGCAAACCGCGGGTCTTGGCCGCGTTGGTTAACAATGCCTCATGCGGTTTGCAAATCCTTTGCTTGGGGAAAACACGAACCCTCTGTTACGGTTGCGTCAGGGTTACGAGCGTCAGGAGCATACAGAATGACGAAGATTGCCAAGATTACCCTGTTGTTTGTGGTGTTTGTGGACCTGATCGGGCAAGGTCTGGTCTTTCCCATCATCAATTCGCTGATCATGGAAACGAACTCGGGTTTCCTGCCGGAAAGCACGCCAGTGGGCCGCAGGCATTTTTACTACGGTCTGGTTATCGGATGCTTTTTCCTGTCGTGGTTTCTGGGTGTTGTTTATGTCTCGAAAGTGTCTGACTCGATCGGGCGAAAGAATGCGCTGCTGGTCTGCCTTGGGGGGGCGTTGGCCGGATATGCGCTGACCATTGTGGCGCTTTATCTCAATAACCTGCTTCTGCTGATCGTCGGCCGTTCGATTACCGGGTTCACTGCGGGCAATCAGCCCATCGCGCAGGCAGCGATGATCGATGGCAGCACTGACGCGTCTGACCGGGACCGAAACATGGGCTACATCGTGACAGGTGTCAGCTTTGGCCTTGTCGGCGGGCCGATCATCGGCGCGGTTTTGTCGGATTCGGCGCTGTTTGGCGGCTTTGCCACGCTGAAAACCCCGTTCTATGGCGCGTTCGTGTTGGTGTTGATCGCGATTCTTCTGGTGCTTCTGTTTTTCAAGGACACCCGAACCAAGCGCGAGCCCTTTGTGTTTCGTCCCCGCGATATTACCGACAGTCTGATCGCAGTTGGCGAACACCCTTTGGTTCTGAAAATCTTGCCAGTCTATTCGTTTTTCATGATCGCCAATGTCACATTCTACGTGTTTGTCGACAATTTCCTGACCAGCGCATTCGGGTATGGGGTCATCGGGGGCAGCGTGGCGATGGTTGTCATCGGTGTGGCGTTGGCCTTTTCCAGTACGTTCCTGGTGAAGCCTGCCCAGGAAAGGTTCAGCAAACACGCGATCATTTACACGTCGCTTGTGGTGATGGTCATTTGCGGGTTTGCCTTTGCCTTCAGCCCAAGCGGTGTATTCAGCTATGTCCCCGTGTTTTTCTTCTATTTCCTGTTCGGCATCGCCTATCCAACGCTGTTGGGCCTGTTCTCCTCAAGCGTCAGCGAGGCGGATCAGGGCTGGGCCATGGGCGTGGCCACCGCCGTGTTCTGTCTTGCGGGGGGGATCATGTCACTGATCGGTGGCGGGTTGATGAGCATCGATATCCGCGTTCCCTATTACATCGTGGTCGTAGCGGCGGTCCTGGGGCTGGTCGGCATGCACCGTCGATGGAAAGGCAAAGAGATCAAGGCGCTTTTAGCCTGAGATCGTCTCAACCGTCAGGTTGCCATTGGTGTAGACACAGATATCTGCTGCGATGGCCATGGATTGCCGGGCGATGTCTTCTGCGGATTTGTCGCTGTCCATCATGGCACGCGCGGCGGCCAGAGCGAAGTTGCCTCCCGACCCGATGGCAGCCACATTGTGTTCGGGCTCCAGTACGTCCCCTGCCCCGGTGATGACCAGCAGATCCCTGCCGTCTGTCACGATCAGCATCGCCTCAAGCTTTTGCAGATACTTGTCGGTGCGCCAGTCCTTGGCGAGTTCAACCGAGGCGCGGGCCAGTTGGCCGGGCGTAGCCTCAAGCTTGGCTTCGAGCCGTTCCAGCAATGTGAAGGCATCCGCTGTCGATCCGGCAAAACCTGCCACGACCTCGAACCCTCCGGGAGACAGGCGGCGCACCTTGCGCGCAGTGCCCTTGATCACGGTTTGACCCAGACTCACCTGACCGTCGCCGGCAATGACGACATGACCGTCCTTCTTGACGCCGATAATCGTTGTGCCGTGCCAACCGGGAAAGTCGTTATCTGCCATGATCGTCTCCGCTTTTGCTGGCGGTATATATGGGCCGGACCGGTTGTTGGCGCAACCCATTGCCAAACTGCCCAAAAGATATGCAAAAAATGCAATTCGGGGTTACCGGACCAGCAATTGTGAGTCCGGCCAAGCGGTACTAGATGAGGCTCACAACCGACGACGGGTCGGCTGTTTCTTCAATAAGGACTGCGCACATGGCAACTACAGCTAATATTCATGCGCCGCTCGGAGCAGCTACCATCCTGCACGTGGCGGACGTTTTCATCAATGCATTCGACAATGTTGTCGCATGGAATGAAGCCCGTAAAACACGGAACCTTCTGTCGGAACTCAGCGACACGCAGCTGGACGATATCGGTCTGAGCCGCGCGGATATCGCTAAAATCTGATCCAACCGACAGATCGTCAAACCGAACCAGCCGCCCGGATTTCCGAGCGGCTTTTTCGTTGCTCAGCCCTGGGCGTATTTCCCGGCAAGATCGGGTAAAAAGGCCTCGACCGCGGCAGTTGCAATGACGTGCAGAGTGCCAGCTTCTTCATCGGCGATATCCATACCACCTTTAACCGCGCGAACCTCGGCCCGGCCCCGTGGCAAGTCGACAGCAACCAGCTCGCAATTCACCTGTTCCGGATTCTGAACGCCGATTGTCACGCGCACGCGCATTTCGTTGTGATCGATCCCCAGTTTTGAAAACAGCGTGATGGATGAATGATGCAGCGCGTCCTGAACCGCGCGGCGGGCTGCTTTGGTATAATCCTGACCATAAAGGTCATTGCCAGTGCCCATTTCCAGGATGATCCGCTTTTCACTCATTGCGTCGGTTCCATGTCGAAAGAAACGATCAGTGCAGCATTGGCGATGACCGTGTGGCCGTCGCCATGCGGTTTTTCGATGTCCAGCCCACCCTTTGTGACGGTAATGTTGGGCTGGCCATAAGGGAAAACGGCTTTGAGGGCGTCGGTATCCACTTGATCCGGCTGCTGCACGCCGATTTCGGCATCGATGATCATCGCCTCTTTCGGGAAACCAAACAGTTCGGCCATATTGACCGAGTTGTGCCACAGTGCGTCCCTGATCGCCCGCAGCGACGCTTCGGTATAGTCCATTCGGCGCAGGGATGTGCCCATCCCGAATTCTACAAGAACGCGCGTTTTCGCCATTGGTTTCCCCGCCGATTCAACAAAAAAGGCGCCCCGATCAGAGGCGCCTTTCGAACAATTCGTTATCGCCAGATTAGATGGATTCGTCGATCCAGCTTTGCAGCGCGGCTTTGGGGGCAGCGCCTGCGCGGTTCGATACAACCTGACCGTCCTTGAAGATGAACAGCGCCGGAATGCCGCGCACGCCCATGGCGGCGGCAGAGTTCGGGTTGTTGTCCACGTCCACCTTGGCGATCTTGACCTTGCCGCCATATTCGGCGGCCAGCTCTTCCAGTGCCGGACCGATCTGCTTACAGGGTCCGCACCATTCGGCCCAGAAATCCACTACAACTGGAACGTCCGAGTTCTTGACTTCGGCGTCAAAGGTTTCGTCGGTGACGGCTACGGTCGACATATTATGTCTCCTGAATGAAATGCGCTTGGGTTGTGAAGGTAGGGGCGGCAGTAGGCAAGGTCAAGATATCTGGGTGCAGGCCAGGGCATCCGTCACAAGATCGTGTGGCAGCCACATAAGATTTGCCGTTCTTGTCCAGAGGATTGCGGTGCGTATCTTATGGTTTGGATAGATCTGCGACAGGGCCTGCGCATACGCGCCCATTTGGCGAAGTAACCCTTCGGGGCAATCTTTGACCCGGTTCGGAACGGTGGCATTTGATTTGAAATCAATCACATGGACATCGGTGTCTGTCACGATCAGGCGGTCGACAATCCCATACATTCGCTGCCCGTTCAGGTCGGCAGTAACAGGTATTTCGGCCAATGTGTCCGGCGTGAAAATGTGTCGCAGGCTTTCGGATGTCAGTACGCCTGTGACTTCGGTCAGCAATGCGCCCTGATCCTCTTGCCTCATGTCGGGCAGCAGGCGGGCACAAAGCTCTGGCCAGTGGTTCTGCGTGACTTTGGGCAGATGCTCAAGCAGCAGGTGCACGCGGGTTCCGCGCAGTTTAGCAGCGTCTTCATCCATACCAGCGTCACCCGGCAACGCCTTGGCCCCACCCAGATCCGAAGGGCTGATAGAGGCCGCCGGTACAACTCGTTCCGGTGCGGGGTGCAGGAACATGTCGGGCAGTTCTGCATGTTTGGCCGATGCAACTGACTGCTCGACCAATGGCAACCCATCCCAGTCGCCATGGGACAGCCGACGTGTATCTGAACCAGGCAGTTGCGTTGCCCCGGCCTTTTCCATCGCCGCCTCTACCATCTGGTACCAGCTGTTGCCATCTTTACCCAGATCACCCGCCGCCGACACGATCAGCCACTTTTCGGCCCGTGTTAGAGCCACATATAGCAAGCGAAGCCGCTCGTTTTCCTCGCGGGTGCGCGCCTCTGACCGGGCGTGAGTGATCAGGTTTGGCGATTGGTCTGCCGAAACCTTCCACAGCGGTGTCCCGTCTGCCACCATGATTTCGGCGTCGCGTGGCGGCTGACGTTTGCCGGTATCCGGCAGAATGACGATCGGAGCCTCCAGACCTTTCGAGCCGTGCACCGTCATCACCCGGATCATATTGCCGACCCCGCTCATCTGTCGTTTGATTTCCAGATCGTCGGTCTGCATCCAGACCAGAAATCCCGTCAGGCTGGGGATATCCGTCCGCTCGTAGGCCAACGCCTGCGACAGCAGGGCATTGATACCGTCTTCTGCCTCGGGTCCCAGTCGGCCCAACAGGTTTCGCCGCCCGTCATGTCGGGTCAGAATGCGTTCGATCAGGTCATAGGGGCGCAGAAAGTCGATCTGACTGCGCAGATCGTTCAGCACGGCCAGGGTTTTGGGGAAATCGTCGGCACGTCTGCGCAAAGCAGCCCACAGGAATTGCTCCTCCCGCCGATGGGCCAGATCGAAAAGCTGCTGCTCGGACCATCCGAACAGTGGGGATTTCAGAACCGTTGCCAGAGACAGGCTGTCTTCGGGCGTGGCCAGAAAGCTAAGCAGCGCAGCCAGATCCTTGACCGCAAGTTCGGCACCCACTTTCAGCCGGTCCGCCCCGGCGATGGGAAGCCCGGCAACCTTGCAGGCGCGAATGATTTCGGCAAACAAGTCGGACCGGCGTTGCACAAGGATCAGAAAATCACCCGGTTGCACTTTGCGTCGAACAAACTGGCCCTGCGTGTCCCCGTCTTCAGGGATCGTTTCGCCGTCATCGATCATTTTTTTGATCGTCTCAGCCACCCGTTCGGCCAGAATAACGGTATGATGCCGCGATCCGGGCCGGTCCACCGGATCGGTCCAATCCCCCTCTTCCGCGTCTTCGACTTTCTCGACGACGGGCCAAAGATCAACCCGACCGGGCAAATCGGATTTGAAGGCGCGGTGCTGGCTTTCCTTCTGAAATCCCGCATCGGCGCGGTTCTCAAAAAGCGTGTCGACCAGAGACAAGATCGCGCTGGAGGATCGGAATGAATATTCCAGCGTCGAATCCCACAGTTTAGAGCCTGATTCAGCGAGTTTTCGGTCAAACTCTTCCTGCATCCGGTCAAAAGCCTGCGGGTCGGCGCCCTGAAAGGAATAGATCGATTGCTTTTTATCGCCGACCACGAAAATCGTGCGCTCGACCCCTGATCGGGCCCCTTCCCCACTGGTGAATTCCTGAGCCAGTTTTTCGACCACATCCCATTGATCAGGGCTGGTGTCTTGCGCTTCGTCGACAAGAATGTGGTCGATACCCCCGTCTAGACGGTACAGCACCCATTCGGCCACCGCCGGGTCATTCAGAACCTGACGTGCGCGCAGGATCAGGTCGTCGAAATCCAGCCACCCCCGCAACTGCTTGCGGCGTTCATATTCCGGTAGAAATGCAGCGGCAAAGCGGTGCAAAACGGCGGTTTTCTGGGCGGCAACCAGCGCCAGTCGGCGTTCACGCGCGGCCTCGACCCGCAGCATGAGAGCTTCGAGTTGAGGCATCCGGTCCGCCAGCGCACCTTCGCGAAGGGGTTTGGTGGGAAAGCCGTTGATCTTGGCGGTAAACGGTTCTTTTGCGCCTTTTCCGGTCAGCAGCACGTCTTCCAGCATGGGCAAGTGAGCCAATCGTGCGTCGGTGAACCCTGCCAGCCTTGCCGCAGCCTTGGCATTATTGCCTCCACTTTCGAGCAATACGGGCAGCATTGATTGGATCAGCTGGACCTCACCACCCTGAAAAACGCTTTGGAACAACGCATTATCGTCGAAATGCGAGGGCAGTTCGAAGCGTTGCAGAAGATCAGACCAATCCAGTTGCTGCGCGAACAGGTTGCGTTTCTGGGTGATCGCCGCAGTCAGCTTGTCAAAGCCTGTATCGGTGACAAACCGGGCCACGTCTTCGATCAGCCCGGCCTGCGGGCCTTCTGCAAAATCTTCAACAATTTCTTCCCTTAGCAAAGCTGCCGCACGGTCTTCCATTTCCGAAAACTGCGGGCTGACCCCGGCCTCGAGCGGGAAACGACGCAGCAACGAGGCGCAGAAAGAGTGAATTGTCTGAATCTTCAAGCCACCCGGCGTCTCAATGGCGCGGGCAAACAGGGTGCGCGCTTGGGCCAATCGATCTGAATCGATGGTGCCAGTCACGCCCAATTCGGCCAGGTCCTTTTGCAGCCTGGCATCTTCCAGCATGGCCCATTTGCCAAGACGGTCAAACAACCGGTTCTGCATCTCGCTGGCAGCGGCTTTGGTATAGGTCAGGCAAAGAATGTGCTGCGGTTGGACGCCACCCAGCAGCAGGCGCGCCACCCGATCGGTCAGAACCCGTGTCTTTCCAGACCCCGCATTGGCGGCCAGCCAGGTCGAGGCATCTGGTCGCGCGGCCTGCACCTGCCGTTCGGTTGCTTCGTTGCGCGCGCTCATGTCAAATCCTCGGGGCGCGTTTCGGCTGTCCGGTCCCACTCGCCGAACCTGGCCAGATGATCATAGTCACCGATATCCGTATCCTTGTGTAGCATTCGGCGGGACGAATACCCCTGATCAGATTCTAAATAAGCCGAAATCAGCTCTTTCAGCTCGGCTAGAACCTTGTCGGCGGGTTCTTTCAGCAGCGGCGCGGGCACCTCTTTATAGGCACCACCCATCCCGATGAAGATCGCCTCTGCCACCGCCATCGGGTCAAGCCCTTCGATACCGCCCTGCTCGGCCATTGCGGCCTCGATCAGCAATTGCTTGTCGAATTTGGACTGCTGGCTTTCTGTCGGAGGCGCGCCGGTTTTATAGTCGATGATCCGCAAGGCCCCCCGGCTGTTGTGATCGATCCGGTCGGCGCGCCCTGTTATGGTGAAATCCAGCGGGTTCAGCACCAGCTTCATCGCCGCTTCAAAGGCCACTGGCCCGCCATCACCCCGGCGCGAAAGTTCGGCGCTGATAAAGTCGTCTGCGTTCCGTTCCAGTCGCGCAAGCCACAGGTGCCGCGCCGTGGGCCAGGCGACATGCTGCTCCAGCAATGCGTGCGCGCGCTTCAGGAAATTCTCACGCGTCAGCAAGGCGTTGTCGAGCACGCTATCCTTGACGAAATGTTCGAGGATTTCGTGGATTACGATCCCCCGCAGCAACGCGTCGGGTGCCTGGACAAGCGGGTCGAGAGGTTTCAAACGCAGCACATGCTTGGCATAGATGGCATAAGGATCGCGAATTAGCCGCTTGATTTCCGTTACTGACAGGTGACGTGGACGCGCGGCAACTGGCGGGCGCGGGGATGGGCGTTGCGCGGGGTCAATGCGCGGCGCGTCTTCCAGAGCGTCGGACCAATTCAGCCAGTTTTGGCCACGGGCGCGCATTTCGGCCAGCGCTTGGGGGCCACCCTGCTCAGGCAGGCCTTGCAACAGGTTTGTCAGCCGGTTCACCCAACGGGACGGCACCGTTTCCGCATCGTCCGAGCGGGTTGCGCGGGTTAGCCAGACCTCGGGCGCGCCGATGGCCTGTTGAAAATCATGCGCCGACAGGCCAATCCGCCGTTCGGGCAGCAACAACCCCGCTTTGTCACGCATCTGCCGGTTCAGCCAGGGGTCAGGAGCCGGAGCTTCTGGCCAACTGCCTTCGTTCAATCCGCCAAGGATCAACAGGTCCGCACCTTGTACCCGCGCTTCGAGTGTGCCCCAGATCATGATATGCGGATGTGGCGCGTCGCGGTCGCGGACCTCTTCCCCTGCAAGCAACGCGCCCAGAAGATCGGCAAAATCATGGGCTGTCATCGGCCCGCCATGTTGCGCCTCATCCCTGAGGGAATTCAGCACTGCCAGCGCTTTTTGACCCGCGTTCTTGTCCCAAAGCGTGCCGGTTTCACCTGCACTGCCGGCCGAGATCGCCTCGGCAAGTGTTGTGAGCCGATCTACCCAGTCGGAAAGCGCCAACTCGCCACAGATCTGTTGATCGCAGAAGTGGTGAACAACCCAGTGGGCCCAGCTTTCGGGGGCTTCTTTGCGTACTGCAAATGCTGCGAGGCTGGTGCCATCCGGAAATGGCGGGCCATTGCGGCGCAGGTCCAGTTCCAGATCACGCGTGTGCAGCAAATGGTTACCGCGTTCACTGCCGTCATGGCACAAAGGGTGTTTTAGCAAGGTAAGCAGCGCCTCGCCCTCCAGACGGCGCGTGAACAGACCAGCCACATGTCGCAGAAACCGGCCCGGAGGCGAGAGTTGCAGCGGCAGGCCGGCGCTGTCATCCGCCAGAATGTTCCACCGGTCCAGCGCGGCGCTGACCTGACGGGTCAACATGCGATCGGGCGTGATCAGGGCGGCGGTCTGACCGGTTTCAGCAGCCTGTCGCAGGCGCAGGGCAATGGCCAAAGCCTCGTCCCGCGGTGATTGCGCCTCGACCAGTGTCAGGTCTTTGGTTGCGCCGAGTAGATCAGCCAGTTTCGGGCCTTCGCTCATCCAGGCATCGGTGATCGGGGCCGGGCGCAAAGCCAGGGAAACCAGACGGTTACGGGCAGGCGAGGGGGCGTTCAGGTCTGTCCAGGGGGTGATCTGGCCGGGTGACAGGCCCAGCCCGCGCATCAACTTGCGAAACCGGTATTGCGGATGATCTTCCGAAGTCAACGCATCATCCAACCCTTCCCAAACGTGATCCGGCTGGTCGAAATCGTATCCGGGCAGTACCAGCGCCCCCTGCGGCAAGCGCGCGACGGCGTCCATCAGCATCAGCGTGGTGCCGCGCGAACCGGTTGACCCGGCCAGAATAACCGGATGCAGGGGGGGGGCGGTCTGCCAGCGGGCGATCAGGTTTTCGACCACGCGACGTTGGCGGGCTTGCGCATCCATCACCTGCGAGCCCGTGTCAATGAAATGATCTGCGATACCGATAAAGGTCTGAGCCCGCGCCCAATGGCCGGACATGTCGCTGACATCCAGCCCCCGGATCGTGTCCGGTGACACACCTTCGCCCTGCATTTCGTCAATCAGCGCCGCCAGACTGTCGGACAGGTCAAAAACCGACGACCGCGCGGCCAGATCTGGTTGTTGTTCCAACAATTTGGCTACCAGCTGCGTCAGTTCCAGACGCCGCCGAAGGGGCGGAATGGCAGGTGGAATATGGGCCAGATCAGCGCTGTCCCCCAGATCGGTTAACAGCGAGATGCGGGGCAGCAGGCAAGGTGGCCCCTGATTGAACAGATCACGTACGCGCCGCTCCATGCGTCGCGTGTTCAACACCAGTTCCACCCGCGCCAAAGCCTCGGGCGGGCCTGAACAACGCCGCTTCAGACCGTCGACCAACGCCTTGGGGAAATCCGTACCGGGCGGAACAGCGAAGACGCGGGGAAGGGGTTCGGGGTCAAACATCGGCAAGCAAATCCTCGGCCAGAGCGATCCCATCGGGGCGACCCACATCACACCAGCGCCCGGGATACTCGATACCGAACAAACGCCTCTGGTCGTGCATCTGGTTCCAAAGCAGGTTCAACGAAAACGCCGGCTGCGAGATGGCGTGCAATCCTTGTGTCTTGAGGATCTGCGCGCCCCCGTAAACCAAGCCGGGCCCACGCGTGATCCGCCCCGCCCGATCAGCGGTAAAATCACCGGGCCCGTCGTGACCTATGGCCTGCGCAGTTGGAACACACATCAAAAGCGCATCCATGCGGGCCGGATCCCATGCGTTTTGCAGCAGTTTCAATGGATTTGGGCCGGACCAGATTGCGTCAGTATTCAGGGTGAACACTGGGTCGGTTCCCAGCAATGGCAGGGCTGCGCGCAACCCTCCACCAGTTTCCAGGATCTCCGGCTCCTCCCGCGATATCAGAATGCCTTTGGGCCCGAGATGCGCGTCGAGCTGATCGGCGTGGTAATGCACGTTTGCAACTGTGCGAACAGGGCCAAGGTTGTCGACAAGATCCAGCGCATGGTCGATCAGGGGGCGCCCGGACACTTCGATCAGCGGTTTGGGTCGGTCCTTGGTCAACGCGCCCATACGGGTGCCAAATCCGGCGGCAAACAACATTACGGCAAAGGGTGATCCGGTCATTGCGGCCTCAGCCTGGCCAAATTCTGAGGTGTTGGTCGGGGCAGAGCGTCGTGCAGTAGCGAGGCCACGGAAACAAGGGCAGGGTGTTCCAGATCCCGCATGAGGTGCGACCAGACCGCCGGGATCATGTCCAGATATTGCGGCTTGCCGTAATCGGTTGCCAGCCGCGAAAAACCGCCAAGAATGCGAAGATTTCGCTGCGCGCCCAATACGCTGTACGCGGTCCGAAACTCGTGATCATCCATACCTGACCCTGCAATATAGCGGTTGATCATCTGCATTTCTGTTCCGACCGAAACATCGCGGCGAATGTCCTGAAGCAAGGACACCAGATCATAGGCGGGGTGCCCCAGCATGGCCAATTGGAAATCCAGCAATCCGACGCGCCTTAAGCCGTCGCGCTCGGGCAGCCAAAGAAGGTTTTCCGCGTGATAGTCCCTTTGAATAACAACTTTGTCCCCAGAGGTTTCTCGGTGCAGAATATCGGCAAACCGAAGTTCGAACCGGTCCAGAACGTCCTGATCAACATTGCCCTGAATTCCAGCGGCATATTTCGTAAGCGCCAGCGCCGCCAGATCCGTCATCAGGGCCGGGTCGTAGGACGGTAGCGACAATAATGGGGCCTGATGCAGGTGAAGCAACACGTCTGTTGCGGCCTCGTACAAAAGGCGTTCTTTGGACGGGTCTTTTTTCAGAACACGTGCAAATAGATCATCACCCAGATCTTCCAGCAGCAGAAATCCATATTCAGCGTCTTCTGCGTAGATCTCGGGCGCACTCAGGCCAATCGAACGCAGATACTCAGCAACACGCACAAACGATTCGACGCTTTCGCCCTTGTCTGGTGGCGCATCCATCAGGACAGCCGTTCGCCTACTGACCGGATCGGTCACGCGTTCGTAACGGCGGTTCGATGCGTCGCCGGCCAGTGGTGCACGCGTTGCCCCGGCCCAAGGAGTTTGTGCAATAAGGGCCTCTGCCAGGACTGTCCTGTTTGTCATCCTGCACTCTCCAGCTTTTTTACCCATTTCGGATCGGTCCATGACAAGGACACGTGGCGGGTATCTTCTGTGTCAGGGTCTGTTTCGAAGGCCAGCTTTAACGAAGCGGCAGGGGCTAGTGCGCCCAGCTTTTCCGGCCATTCCACAAGGCAGATTGCTGTGTCAAAGGCGTCGACCAAACCCAGTTCATCCACTTCCTCTAACGCGTTCAGCCGATAAAGATCGCAGTGCCAGATCTCACCGGCAGGGGTGTCATAGGTCTGAACCAAAGTGAATGTGGGTGACGGCACATCTTCCGGTTCAGGCATAAGTGATTGAATGAGGCTGCGTGCGAAATGCGTCTTGCCGCTGCCGATTGCACCACTAAGCAACAGGACATCCCCGGCATCAAGCGAAGACCCGACACGGGTCGCAAAATCTGCGGTTTCATCGGGCGATCTGAAGGTCAGAGTTTGGGGGGGCGTCGTCATGGCGCCACAATGACGTTCTGCCCAATCGGCTGCAACCCCGGTTCAGGCGCTGATCTGTTCCAACGGGGCGGTTTTTGTCAGAAGATCCACGGGTGCAAACCGCACGATCGTCGCACCGTTATGAACCGGTGAAACCGTGCAGTCCAAAGTAATGCCCGACCGCATCCGGATTTCAGCCGTCCATTCCGCCCGGTTATCCCGCATTTCGACGAAATCCCGGATCTCTCCCAGAATCGGCGTAGCAACACAATGGTCCTGCCACCGCCGCGTGACATCGGTGACCGTGTCGGTCTGAAAGCCGATTTCCTGTGCGTCGCCCCAAAGCTTTTCGTAGGCGTAGTTGGTAAGGGCCAGGGTGCCATCATCGGCAAATACAGCTATTGCATCGGCCAGCTTGTCCAATATGGATTGCATCAGATCCATCTCGGACCGGAAGCGGCGCGTCAACGTGATTTCGGCCGTAATATCTTCGAACAGAAACGCAACAGCCCCGTCGGGGTGCGGCCTGCCGCTTACAGAATAAACCGAGCCAGAGGGAAGCGACCATGTTTCGTGGTAATTGCCGCCCTCGGCCGCTTCGAGCAGGTCGTTCATCTGACGCCGCCATGTACGGTAGTTCTTGGGCTCTGGCATCATGTGCTGATCCCTTAGCCGGTCGAAGAAACTGCTGATATTCGGGCGGCAGCTGAGGAAATCCGGCGGCAACGTGGTCAGATCGATCAGGGCCGGGTTGAACAGCGCCAGTTGCCGGTTGCGATCGAAAATGGCCAGGCCGATCGAAAGTTGAGCAAACGTCTTGGTCATGGTCTGCACGAACTTGCGTTGCGCGGTTTCCGCTTCGACAATGGCGTTGATGTCTGTGGCGTAACATAACCGCCCGTTTTCCTGTTCGATCTGCGTCAGGTCGAACCACAACTTGCTGTTGGTCCCAGTCACATCTACCGAAACCCTTGATTTTCCAAGCGACGGCGCATCAGAGGTGCCCGGAAACAGCGGGGCAGTCAGATCGGCATCCTGACCACGCGCCCGGCGAACAAGCGTGACATAAGCCGCATTGCACCATTGCACCTGGCTGTTGTGATCCAGCAACCATACCGGATAGGGGGCCTGTTCCATGGCCAGACGGCTCGGTTCACTCAGCGTGCTTGACCCAGTCGGAGATATTCTGGCCGGTTCGTGCAGACGCACGCGGACAATCCCGTCGATCCATTCACACACGACTTCGCGTTCGACTGTGCAATCAATGGCCGAGATTACCAGTACATTTTGATCGCGAACCTTTTCGGGTGTTTCGGGGAAGGTGGGGAAATCCCTTTGCAGCAGGCGGCGCAAGTCCTGCCAGCTTCCAACATGTTCGAACCCGGCAAGCGCGATATCGGAGTGGCTGATCAGGTGATCACCATCAAACAGGAATACCGCATCGAACAGGGATGTTGTCGAAAACAAACCAAAGACATCGTCGCGTCGCGTCTGGCGTGGCAATAACCACTGCACGGCAAAGCATCCCGATACCAGGCTGATCGCGGCCAGAATGATCCAGTCGGCCATGAATATCCCCAAGGTAGAACAAACCCCGGCTGACTATGGGCAGGATAGGTTAACGGCTCCTTAACTCATACTTGAATGCGTTTGTTGGAACCGGATGGAACCGGCGTGTCACCCTTTTGCGCGTCAATCAGGTTGCGCGGCCACGAGACTTTGACGATCGCGCCTGTCCTGTCCTTGTGATCAGTCAGATGCTGATACGGGTCCGTGCCATTTGCGAATTTCAGCTCGGCACCGCTGCGTTCCAGCAACGTTTTTGCGATGAACAGTCCCAGTCCCATGCCTTCGTATTCCGGCCGGGTCCGCAGGTCGGCTTCGGCCCGTCTGCGGCGCATGAAGGGATCACCGATGCGTCCAATCATGTGCGACGGGTAGCCGCGCCCGTCATCCATGATGCTGACGGTGATCCTGCTGTCTGTCCATTCGGCTTCGACCCAGACATTCGCGCGGGCGAAATCCACGGCATTCTGGATCAGGTTGCGGAGCCCGTGAATGATCTCGGGCTTTCGCAGGATCGAGGGTTGCAGCACGTCTCCGTCCTGCGTCGGGCCTTCAGAAAAATGAACGACCTTGCCCCGGTCAACATGCGGTTCGGCGGCTTCGTTCACCACCGTCGAAAGCGGAGCCTGCCGCAAATGCAGGTCATCTTTTCCGGCACGACCCATATCGCGCAAAATGTCGCGGCACCGATCAGCCTGCTCGCGGATCAAGGCGGCGTCTTCCCTGAGGTCGGGACGGTCGTCCAGCTCTTCGATCAGTTCCGCACTTGTCAGTTTGATCGTGGCCAAGGGGGTGCCCAACTCGTGCGCGGCAGCGGCTACCACGCCACCCAAATCGGTCAATTTTTGCTCGCGGGCCAGCGCCATATGGGTGGCAGCCAGCGCTTCGGACATGGACTGAACCTCGGAACTGACGCGGTGAGAATAAGCACCGATAAAGACGATGGCGATAATAATAGCCGCCCAATTGCCAAACAGCAGGATTTCCGGAATGTCCAGAAACACTCCGATGTTGGTCCGCAGCGGCAGGTGGAATTCCGCCAGCAGGGTGGTCAGAACAATCGCAACAGCCCCAACTATCAAGGTCGACCGTGTGCTCATGACATTGGCGGAAATCGTGACCGGCCCCAAAAGCAGAAGGGCGAAGGGGTTGTTCAGACCGCCCGTCAGATACAACAAGATCGACAGTTGCAGCAGATCGAACAGAACCATCAGGAAGTTTTCGAACTCGGACATCCGCTTGTTCTGTGGAAACAACAGAATGGCAGTCAGGTTACCCATGACCGAGATCCCGATGGCCAGATAGCACAGGCCCAGTTCCAGCTGCACATGATAGTATTTCTGGGCCACGGTGATGGCGGTGATCTGACCAAAAATGGCAACCCATCTCAACAGGATCAGGGTGCGCAGGCGGATCCAGCTGCTGCGTTCCTGGCCGCGCCAAAAAGTCTGATTGGAATCTGCCATCGGTCGCTTATGTCCTGTTGCAAAGGCTGGTCATCTTGATAGGTGTCCCGGCCGGAACGATCAACAACCCCTTGCGACCGGAAAACCGAAATGACCCGCCTATACGCAATTCTTGCAACTTTCGTTCTGGCTATTGGCCTAGGTGCGATGTGGCTTTTGACGCGTGGGGGCGGATCCGGAGACCAGTTTGCACAGTGCCGATCCGGGCAGATCGCCGGGGGGACCGCTGCTATCGGCGGGCCGTTTGAACTGGTGAATGGCAAAGGTGAGACGGTGACCGACAAGGACGTGATCACCGAACCCACACTTGTCTATTTCGGCTATACATTCTGCCCCGATGTCTGCCCGTTTGACATGTCCCGCAACGTTGAGGCCGTGGATATCCTGAACCAGCGCGGACAGTCGGCCACTGCGCTGTTCATCTCGATCGATCCCGAACGGGACACGCCCGAGGTTGTGGATGATTATGCCTTTAACTTAGGCGGCAAAACGATTGCCTTGACCGGTTCACCCGAACAGGTCAGGGCGGCGAGCAAGGCTTACAAGACCTATTACAAGGCACAGGATAAAAGCGACGAATTCTACCTTGTTGACCATTCCACCTTCACATATCTGGTGACGCCCGAACATGGTTTCCTTGAATTCTTCAAGCGCGATGACACGGCCGAACAGATGGCGGACAGGGTCGGGTGCTTTCTGGACCAGGCAGCGCATTAACAAGGTTGTTTGACCTTTGTTTCTGCGCTGCTATTACTCATGTTTAAGCCAAAGGCATGAAATAGCGGAAAGACCTAACATATGGCAGACAGTTCTCAGCTTGATATCGGCCCTGACAAATCCTTGCTTTTGGTGGATGATGACGAGCCGTTCCTGAGACGTTTGGCCAAGGCCATGGAAAAGCGTGGGTTCGAGGTTGAAACCGCAGGATCCGTCGCCGCAGGCCGCGCAATTTCCACCGCCCGCCCACCGGCTTACGCGGTTGTTGACCTGCGACTGGAGGATGGCAACGGTCTGGATGTGGTTGAGGTTTTGCGCGAAAAGCGCCCTGACAGCCGGGTCGTGGTTCTGACCGGGTACGGGGCGATTGCGACTGCGGTTGCTGCCGTAAAAATCGGCGCAACCGATTATCTGTCGAAACCCGCCGACGCCACCGACATCACCAATGCGCTGCTGGCCAAGGGTGACGAATTGCCCCCGCCGCCGGAAAACCCGATGAGCGCGGACCGCGTGCGTTGGGAGCACATCCAGCGGGTTTATGAGCTGTGCGACCGGAATGTCAGTGAGACCGCACGGCGGCTGAACATGCACCGCCGGACCTTGCAGCGGATACTAGCGAAACGCAGCCCGCGTTGAGACTATAACCTAATCACCGCAAAAAACCCCACTCAGCGTCACTGAAGGGAACACTTTATTTCAGCGCAAAGCTGCTGTGTCAGGTGACGATAACCGATTGGATTGGGGTGTAGGCCGTCCGATGTCCACTTATCGATGTTATCACTATACCCGGGAGGGGAGTTGAGAAACGTGCAGTTTCCCATCTCCAAGCAAGCTTGTTGTGCTGCAATGTTGTAGGTGGTTCGAAACGTTTCGTTTTCGATAGTCCAAGTTTCGCTTGCGACAGGCAGAACGGCACGCCAGATCAATCTGTCTACGGAGGTGAACACATCCGCTAACTGCTTAACATATTTCGGAACCTCCTCCAGAGGTGTGTCGTTCAGGGCGTCATTAACCCCAACACCCAAGTACCAGACCGGAACATGAGTGATGAGCTCCGGGTGTACCCTTGCTATTAAGCCTTGGGTTGTGTCCCGACTGATTCCCAGATTCAATGCGTTTGAAACGATGTTGCTGGTTAGCCATCCCTCGATGATGGAATCACCAATAAATGCGATTTGAATATTCGGTGACGCTAGAGCTTGGGAAATCGGTCGTTTGTGCAGCCACACCATTGTCTGATAGTGTTTAGTTTCTGTGACGGGAGTATGCGCTCCGGTAAGCTTGCGTACTGTCTTCGCCAGATACCCAGTTCTGATCAACACGGCTGCTAGCGCCAGGATCAGCACCAAATTTGTTGCAAGCAAGATCCGGTTCCCAATCGACCGTTTCGCGCTCATTTCACCATTTCCTTTAGCTGTTCAGGTTGCAAGTCGCTAAAGTAGCGCGAGAAGCACTGTGTGCCGATCTGTGTAGGCTTTCCTTACTTCGACCGGTGGTCTCAACGTAATCTCCAATCCCTCCATCACCGCTTTATCCGGGCGACCAAAGAATTTCGTCGCCTCAGCCTCGGAAAAGCCCGCGATCTGGGTGGCCTCCATCCAGGCGCTGATCTTGTCGGCTTTCTTGATCTGCCGCTTCACCGTTTTCGGCACCGCGGCTGGCAGGCCGAAGCGGATGTGAATTGCTGCCGCCAGACGGTCATCCAAGGCGCCGTAACCGGGGCCCACAGCGGATTTGACCGGCGAAATCATGTCGCCGATCACGTATTCCGGCGCATCATGTAACAGGGCTGCCAGCCGCCATTTGACGGGTGTCTTGGGCGCAATTCTTCCGAAGAGTTCCTCAACCAATAGGGAATGCTCGGCCACGGAATAGGCGAAATCGCCGCGTGTCTGCCCGTTCCAACGTGCCACAAAAGCAAGCCCGTGCGCGATATCTTCTATCTCGATATCCACCGGGGTCGGGTCCAGCAGGTCCAGCCGACGCCCCGATAACATGCGCTGCCATGCTCTGGGTTGTGTTGCCATTTTGCTATGCCTCGCCTGACCGGACGCGATTGCGCCATATTTTTGTGTTATGATGTACCTGTCTGGATCACTTGCTGCCAACAGTTTCTTGAGCATTTGTGCTTTGAAACGGCGCGCCATGATCCCGACATCAAAACCGAGGGGGGCACATGCTTCTCCCGGTGTGCTCCTCTCGACCGTGAAACGCGAAACGATAGGAGTATGTCATGTTCAAGCGTTTGTTTGCCATTGCCCTGACCTTTGGTATGGCCGCGACCGCCCCACCAGCTTTTGCCCGGAGCTGTGCAGAACGCGACGATATTGTCGCCAAATTGCAGGAAAACTACGCCGAAGAATTGGCCTTTGGCGGTTTGCAAAAGACACGCAGCGCACAGTCGGTGATGGAGGTCTGGGCCTCGAAGGAAACGGGCAGTTATACCGTTTTGGTAACCAATGCGAACGGAATCAGCTGTATTGTTGCCGTTGGCACAGATTTTTTTGAAGCGATACCAAAGATAAAAATCGAAGGCACGCCAAGCTGAAAGCGGCCACCAGGCTTCCGGTAACAGTCTTCAAAGTTGCCACCTGCCCCAAGGAATGCTAGGGGCAGCCGGGACTATGACTTACCGAAAATGGAGCGCCTGATGGCCGTGGACTATATCGTTAAAGACATTTCGCTGGCCGGGTTCGGCCGCAAGGAATTGGATATTGCCGAAACCGAGATGCCGGGACTGATGTCCCTGCGTGCGGAATATGGGGACAGCAAGCCTCTGACAGGTGCGCGTATCGTTGGGTCGCTGCACATGACCATCCAGACCGGCGTTCTGATTGAAACGCTGGTTGCGCTGGGTGCGGATGTGCGCTGGGCGTCGTGCAACATCTTCTCGACTCAGGACCATGCCGCCGCCGCGATTGCCGAGGCGGGCATTCCTGTCTTCGCCATCAAGGGTCAGACACTGGAAGAGCATTGGGATTATCTGGATAAATCCTTCCTGTTTGAAGACGGTCCGAACATGATCCTCGACGATGGTGGCGACGCGACCCTTTACATCCTGCTGGGCGCGCGTGCTGAGGCAGGCGAAGACGTCATCCCTGTTCCGGGTTCGGAAGAGGAAGAGGTGATCAAGAAGCAGATCGCCAAGCGTATGGCGGCCAGCCCCGGTTGGTTCACCAAGATGCGCGACCAGATTCAGGGTGTGTCCGAGGAAACCACCACCGGCGTGAACCGTCTGTATCAGCTGGTGAAAGACGGCCACCTGCCGTTCCCGGCGATCAACGTGAATGACTCGGTCACAAAGTCGAAATTCGACAATAAATACGGATGCAAGGAATCGCTTGTTGACGGTATTCGCCGCGCCACCGACACCATGATGGCCGGTAAGGTTGCCGTGGTTTGCGGCTATGGCGACGTGGGCAAGGGCTCGGCCGCCAGCTTGCGCGGTGCAGGTGCGCGCGTGAAGGTGACCGAAGTTGACCCGATTTGCGCGCTGCAGGCTGCGATGGATGGGTTCGAAGTGACCTTGCTGGAAGACGAAGTTGCCAGCGCGGATATCTTCATCACCACCACCGGCAACAAGGACGTGATCCGCATCGAGCATATGCGCGAGATGAAGGACATGGCCATCGTTGGCAATATCGGTCACTTCGACAACGAGATTCAGGTGGCTAGCCTGAAGAACCACAAGTGGACCAACATCAAGGAGCAGGTGGACATGATCGAGATGCCTTCGGGCAACCGTCTGATCCTGCTGTCTGAAGGCCGTCTGCTGAACCTTGGCAATGCCACAGGTCACCCGTCTTTCGTGATGTCGGCTTCGTTCACCAACCAGGTTCTGGCACAGATCGAACTGTTCACCAAAGGTGACCAGTACGAGAACAAGGTCTACATCCTGCCCAAGCATCTGGACGAAAAAGTGGCCCGCCTGCATCTGGATCGCATCGGCGTGAAGCTGACGAAGATGGATGCGGATCAGGCGGCGTACATCGGTGTCAAACCGGAAGGTCCATACAAGCCGGAACACTACCGCTACTGATTGTCGTCTGACGATGACGCAGAACAACGGTCGCCGCCGGTTTCTTTACTCGGCGGCGTTCTTTGTTTTCAGGGTTCTGGTTGTGGTGATCGTGCTGGGCGGCGGCGGCTGGGTGCTGTTGGCGCATCCAAAGACACCGGTGCCATCGCACTGGAACCCGTTGCGCGACCTGAAAGTCAGCGCGCCGGTCACGCCGGTCACCAGGTATCAACTGAACCGCGCCGTGGCGGACGAAACCCAGTGTCGGGCTACGTTGGCCGAAGCGGGGGTTCATTTCGAGGCGATGGAGGATCTGGTCATTGACCAGAACTGTGGCATTGCCGCACGCGGCCTTCTGACCCGACTGGCCACCTCGCATATCGAAGCCGTTGAAACCAGTTGCGCCACGACATTGCGGCTGGCGATGTGGGAACACCATGTCGTGCAGCCGGTCGCGCACGAACTGCTTGGAACCGGTATTGCCCGATTGCGCCATGTCGGAAGTTACAATTGCAGGCGCATGCGCACCCTGAAGGGTGAAAACAACGGATGGAGCAGCCATGCCCGTGCGGACTCGATCGATATCATCGGTGTAGAGACGAGCGATGGCCGCGTGCTGACCCTGTTAAAGGACTGGCACGGCTCTGGCGCCGAACCCGCGTTCCTGCGACAGATCTGGCGGGGCGCGTGCGACTGGTTTCGTGTGGTTCTGGGCCCGGACTTCAATCGCTTGCACGCGGATCATTTCCACCTGCAAGGTTCTGGCTGGGGGTACTGCAGATAGGTCTTGCATTCTGTGCCTTCCAGCCCCCGTTAAGGGGGAGGAAACGCAGTTTTTTATCCTTTTTGGCAGACCTGTGACACGTCTAATCTCGGCTATCGGTGATTGGTGCCGGATTAACGGATTAAGGAGATTAGGACATGGGCAAGCGCGACGAGCTGATCGCCAAATACGCTGAAGATCTGAAAAACAAATGTGGGATGAACCCCGATATGGACCTGCTGACCAAGGTCACAATCGGTTGCGGCCCGGCGATTTATGACGCAGATGCGGCAACTGTTGCAGCCAGCCAGGAGTCCGAGTTGGAAACCGTCAAAAACAACTTCCTGATCAAGAAACTGGGCTTGTCCGATGGTCCCGAGCTGATGGCAGCGATCAACAAAGCCATGGAAACCTATGGCATGTCCGAGCGCAACAAATACCGCGCCGTGGTCTATTACATGCTGACCAGGCATTTCGGAAAAGAAGCCGTTTACGGCTGATCTTTCCGCGCATTCCTGAAACGCCTGTCGCCTTCCCGGCGGGCGTTTTGTATTTGAGTTGTTTTTTAAGGACTTGGCGTTTGAAATGCTGGGCGCGGGTGGGCTAAGGTCAAACCGTGACCAGGACGGTCAGAACCAGACATTTCCATACGCGTGTGGTGAGTAGGGAGCACGCGGGGGTAGGGAAGGTTCTGCATCGTCAGGGCCTTCCCTCATTACTTATCTGAACTCTTTTAGGATACGCGCGATAAGGTTTTCTGCGCTGTCAGGCTGAACGGTTGAATTGTCGTCCGCATTTCCGCCGCTGCCTTCCAGATAAACCTCGATCCGCCCCGGGCGCGTCTTGCTGCCCGAGCTTGTGAAGTCCCGTGCGATACCCCCAAGTGCATCGGCGGCTATCGCGGCGTTTTCGGCGTCATCGGGATGGTAAAACCGGACCTGAGTTTCTCTGACCCGGTATCCCACCCGAGCTGTTGCCACCACCGTTGCCTGACCTCGGGCAAGCAGTTCCAATGCCCGGTTGCTGGTCTCTTGCGAAACTCTCGACGGTACAAAAAGCGAGACCTCCAGACCAATGGCTGGCGCCAAAAGAAGCGGTTTCACCTCGGTGTAGGGTCGATTGGCGGGTGTGTCGATCTCTTGCGGAATGGGATCATGGGCTATCTGTGATGTCTGCGATAATCCGCCCTTGTTCAGCGGATTGAGATTGCGAAATCGTGGATCAAACCGGGCTGGAATCGCGGCTTGAATGTCTGAAGCAGTTGCGACGGCCAACATGGGTTCCATCTGTGCAGGAATGAAAATCTTGGGCGGCGTTAAGGAAACTTCCGGCTTCTCCGTTGCCGCTTCAGGATTCGGGCCGGTTGCAAACTCGCTTTCCGGCATGACAGTGTTTTCCGGTTCCTGGGCGGGCGTTGCATCGGATTGATCCAAAATTACCGGATCGACGGACTCGCTATTTGGCTTGTCCAAGGGTTCGCTGACGTCGGCGGGGATTGAGAAAGGCTCAGGCTCGGAGGCCCCTGAAACCAAAAGATCCTCTGGCGAAGGGGCGTCTTTCGGGTCCGGCAGGCTGGTGGTTGCAGCCTCAGGCGGTTCTTCGGGGACCAGAAAGGTTTCAGAAAGCGCATTCAGAACAGCCTGATCTTCTGCGTCTGCGGATGGCCAGTCATCAAAAAGATTTGCAACGACCCATTGCAAGGCGGCCCCACACAAAAGGGCAAGCAGTACTAACGCGACCCAAGTTTTCCGTTTTTTTCTGACGCGCGGTTTGTCCAGATATAGCGAACGGACCCGCTCGGAAACGATCTGCTCAGTATCTGTATCATCCGGAGGGGGAGGATTGTCTGTCTGGACAGATGTCGAAACAGGTTCTTCCTGCGCCTTCGCAAGCACCGACGCGCGCTTCTCCCGCGCCTCTTTCAGGCGCGCTTCCCAGGTTTTCGTGCTTTTCGCAGCAACGGTGTTATCGAGTGTCCCGTTGCCGTTTTCAGTGTCAGACACGGGGTTCAAACTTTCAAAACATATCGAATTTATCCGAACAACACCAAGCGGTTACGGCCAGAGCAATCATAACCTTCAGATCCCTACCCGGTGTAGCCCTTGGAAACATAACACCTTGCCGGACGTTTGAGAAGTTTTGCACCTGATACAGAACGGCAGGTCAATCCGGCTGCGTTTCACCCAAGGCGCAGACCACTTTCCATTGATCGTCTGTTACCGGCTGAACCGACAAACGAGAGTTTTTCACCAGCACCATGTCGGAAAGCCGTTCGTCGGCCTTGATCTGGTCCAGTGTCACGGGCTTGGAAAATGGTCGGATGGCCTTGATATCCACGCATTCCCAGCGCTCATCATCGGTGGAACTGTCGGGATGTGCCTCGGCGCATACCTCGACAATACCCACAACCGATTTGTCCTTTTGAGAGTGGTAGAAGAACCCCCAATCCCCAATGGCCATCTGACGCATGAAATTGCGCGCCTGATAGTTGCGCACACCGTCCCATTCCTCGCCCGTGTCCCCCTTGGCCATTTGCTGGTCCCAGCTCCAGGTCGAAGGTTCGGACTTGAAAAGCCAATACGCCATCAGCCGATCACCTTTTTCCAGGGAATCAGCTCAACCGACTGGAACAATCCTGCCTTTGCATAGGGGTCATTATCTGCCCAGTTTTGCGCAGCAGCCAGATCTTCGACGTCGAGCACAACCAGCGAACCGATCATGGCGTCGCCATCCAGCAGCGGCCCTGCCTGCGATACAACACCCGTTTCTTCGATATAGGCCAGATGGGCCGCGCGATTGTCCAGCCGGGTTTGCAGTGCCCCGGCTTTGTCACGGGCGATGAGTGCGATCTGCATGTTATTCCTCCTTGAGTGGGCGATTGAGCAGATTTTGGATGGCCTCGGTTACACTGTAGGCACCATGGCTGAGATCCGCCACAGTTGTACTGATGGGCATGTCCAGCCTTTCCCTGACGGCAATCTCTGACATGGCGCGCGCAGTGGCGACGCCTTCGACGGTAGTATGTTGGTCAAATGGTTGGTTCAGACCCAAACTAAGGCCAAAACGGTAGTTTCGGGACAGTTCTGAGGAGCAGGTCAACACCAGATCCCCAAGCCCGGACAAGCCCATCAGGGTGTCAGGACGCGCGCCACGCAGGGTGGCAAAGCGCTGCATTTCCGCAAAACCGCGAGTCATCAACGCGGCCCGGGCGCTGTCCCCCAACCCCGCGCCGATTGCTGCGCCGCAACCGATGGCCATGATGTTCTTCAGCGCCCCGCCAAGTTCAGCACCTATGGTGTCAGTGGTCCGATAGAGGCGCAGATTCGCAGTGGCCAGTTTGGTCTGCAATGCTTTGCCAAGATTCGTATCACCGCAAGCCAGCGTTAACGCAGTGGGCAAACCGCGCGCTATGTCATCAGCAAAACTGGGTCCTGTCAGCAAAGCGATCGGGGCGTCGGGGACAACATCCCTGATGACCGCAACGGGCCCGAGGCCAGAATCCAACTCTATCCCCTTACAGCAAGCGACCAATGTCTTGCCGCGCAGCACCGGGGCGTGATCCTGCAAGGCGCTGCGCAATTGCTGCATAGGAACAGCCAAAAGCAGAATGTCAGCCTTCGACGCCTCAGCGATATTTGCGGTTACGGCGATGTTCGTGGGTAAGGAAACCCCAGGCAGCCGGGTGGAGTTTTCGCGCGTCTCGTGCATCTGCCGCGCCTGATCGGCGTTTCTGGACCACAGCGTTACCGGCCCGTTGCCTGATAGCGAGATCGCCAAAGCGGTACCAAACGCGCCGGATCCCAGGACAGATATGTTCATGCCTTGGCCCCTTTCTTACCGCTGCCCAGCATGGCCGGGCTGCGTTGATCCAGCGGCCAGCGGGGGCGGGCAATCAGGTCCAGACCGTCGCGCGCGCCGGTGCGAAAGCGTTCAAGACCCGCATAGGCAATCATCGCGGCATTGTCCGTGCACAAAGCCAGCGGAGGTGCCGTAAACCGGGCACCTTTCTGGGCACAAACAGACTCTAACGCTGTCCGAATGGCCGAATTCGCCGCCACCCCACCTGCGACCGCGACAACGGGATCAACAGGGTTGTGATCAAGGTACAGATCAATCGCGCGGCGGGTTTTCTCGGCTAATGTGTCCACAATGGCCTGCTGGAACCCTGCGCACAGATCAGCACGGTCCTGACGGGTCAGCCCACCCTTATCGGCCACGATCTGGTCGCGCATCCGCATCAACGCTGTTTTCAGCCCCGAAAAAGACAGGTCACAGCCGGGCCGGTCGAGCAGTGGCCTGGGAAAGCGGAACCGCTGGGGATTACCATCACGGGACTCAGCCTCGACAGACGGGCCGCCGGGTTGCGGCAGGCCCAGCAGGCGAGCGGTCTTGTCAAAGGCTTCCCCTGGCGCATCGTCGATGGTGCCGCCCAGGCGGGTAAACTGCTCGGGGGTATGGGCGATCAGGTATTGGCAATGGCCGCCCGACACCAGAAGCATGAGGTAAGGGAAGGCGATGCCGTCCGTCAGGCGGGGTGTCAGGGCGTGACCGGCAAGATGATTGACGCCAATCAGCGGCAGGCCCGTGGCGGCGCTCAGCCCTTTGGCACACATGACACCGGACATGACCCCTCCGATCAGACCGGGCCCGGCGGTGACGGCAATGGCGTCCAGGTCGCGAAGTGACAGACCAGCGGCCTCCAGCGCCTGCACGACGCAGACATCCAGCTTTTCGGCATGCGCACGGGCCGCAATCTCGGGCACGACACCGCCAAAGGCGCTGTGCAGATCGGTTTGACCGTGCACCACAGAAGACAGGATTTCGGCTTTGGCACCTTCGGTCTGGCGCACGACCGCTGCGGCTGTGTCGTCACAGCTGCTTTCCAAACCCAATACGGTAAGTGTTTGCACCATCACCCTGATCCGTTGCATCATGTATATACGGCGGGGTATCACCCTGCGCGGATGCAAACAATCCTGAAGGGTCAAGGCGCCACACGTTGTTTTTGTTGATGACCCGCCCTCGCTCCGCCTCGGAAAGGTTTGTCGAGCAGCTGCCAACCGGCGTCAGATCCCGGGTTCAGGTCCTCTATTCGCCGATCATGGAAATCCGGCCTCTGCCAGTTGCGGTGGATACCAAAGGTGTAAAGGGACTGATCTTTACATCGGCCAATGCGGTGAATGCGGCGGTCTCGAAAGGTGTTGACCGCACTCTGCCGGCCTATTGCGTGGGACCCGCAACAACCGGTACCGCGAAAGGGTATGGGTGGCAGGCCAAGATGGTTGGAACCACGGCAGAAGAATTGGTCGGGCATCTGCTCAAGCATCGGCCCAAAAGCCCCCTTTTGCACCTGCGGGGTGAGCATACACGGGGCAATGTCGCTGGCAGCCTGACCGAATCTGGTCTGACCGTTCGGGAACAGCCGGTCTATCAGCAGCGATTGTTGCCGCTAACACCCGAGGCAACCGAGGCCGCCAGAGGAGATCAGCCTATTATTGCTCCGCTTTTCTCGCCGCGTACGGCGCGACATTTTGCCGATATCTGGGCCGGATCAGCCCCCCTTTGGCTGGTTGCGATCAGCCAGGCTACGGCTGATCCCCTTTATTCCTTGGGCTATGAGCACCTGAAGATCGCAAAACATCCGACACCGAAGAAAATGCGTAAAGCTGTTAAAAAGCTTGCGAAACATGTGTTGCGGGTTGAGGGAGGCGAGGTCCCCGATTAACTTAACCTGGGCTGTTATTCATCTGAATTTGGATTCGATAAGGGGAATATTGCGGTGGCTGGTAAGAAGAAATCCGATCAAAAGCCGGTGGAACCCCTCCTAGCGGATGATGCAGTTGAAACTGATCTGCGGCAGGACGATACGCCTGTTGACCCGACTGAACCTGTAGAAGAAGACCTGTCCGAAGCCGAAGCCGAAGCCGAAGCCGAAGCCGAAGCCGAAGCCGAAGCCGAAGCCGAAGCCGAAGCCGAAGCCGAAGCCGAAGCCGAAGCCCCGGTCACTGAAAAGACCGTCGAACGCGTAGTTGAAAAACGTGGCGGTTTCGTTCCGGCCCTGTTGGGGGGCGCGCTGGCTGCCGTTGCAGGTTTCGCGCTGGGCAACGGAGGGCTGTTGCCAACCAGCCCGGACAACTCGGGAGCGCTGGCAGAGCTGGAAGCAAAGCTGACAGAGCAGTCGGACCAGATCGCCAAACTGTCACAGGCGCTTGCAAACAGCCCTGATGTGTCTGGACTGGCAGATCAGGTCAAAACGTTGTCGGACAAGCTGACACCGGTTGAAGGCGACCTGAGCACGGTAAAATCCTCGGTCGATGCGCTGTCCGGTCAGGTCGCGCCATTGACGGACCGGATCGCTGCGCTGGAAAAAGCCCCGATTGCCTCCACTGCCTCGCCCGAGGCAACCGCCGCGTTTGAGGCGGAACTGAAGAAACTTCAGGATTCGCTGGCAGCGCAACGGGCTGAAGTCGAAAAAATGGTTTCGGACGCTCAGGCCCTTGAAGCGAAAGCCTCGGCAGAAGCACAAGCCGCAACGAATGCTGCCACTCTGGCGCGCCTGCGTGGGCAGCTGGATACCGGTCAGCCTTTTTCGGAACTGGTTGCTGAATTGAAGGCAGGCGGCGTGAATGTGCCGGACGCCCTGTCCGGCCCGTCGGAAAAAGGCGTGGAAACACTGACCGCGCTTCGGGCGTCGTTCGAGCCTGCGGCGCGAGATGCATTGGCCGAGGCGCGCGAGGCTGAAAAAGGAACGGGTTTGGTCGCCTTCCTGCAACGCCAAACGGGCGCCCGTTCCGTCACGCCTCAGGAAGGTGATGGTCCAGACGCTGTTCTGTCGCGCGCGCAGGCTGCGCTGGCAGATGGCGACCTGACCAAAGCGTTGAATGAACTGAAATCACTTCCCGAAGTGGCGCGGGCTGCGATGGCCGATTGGGAGCAGGCGGCCGGGATACGAGCCGCCGCCGTTGACGCCGTGAATACGCTGGCTTCCAGCCTGAACTCGAACTGAAGGACCTGCCATGCTGTGGTCATTGTTTAAGATCCTCGTTTTTGTTGCGATTATCGGCCTGCTGGCGCTGGGCGGTCACTTCCTGATGCAAACCAGTGGTGGGGTGCAGATCACGGTCGCGGGCACGGAATTCACCCTTGGGCCGCTTCAGTCGGTGATTGCGCTGGGTGTTCTGGTATTTGCGGTCTGGCTGTTCTTCAAACTGCTCAGCCTTTTGGTTGCGACGCTCAAATTCCTCAACGGCGACGAAACCGCCCTGTCGCGTTATTTCGACCGCAGCCGGGAACAGCGCGGCTATCAGGCGCTGGCCGATGGGTTGATGGCGTTGGCCTCGGGCGAGGGGCGCATTGCCATGACCAAGGCCAGTAAAGCCGAAAAGCTGTTGAACAAGCCGGAACTGACGGATCTACTGGTGGCGCAGGCTGCCGAGATGACGGGTGACACCAAGAAAGCTTCGGACACCTACAAGAAACTGGTGACAAACAGTGCGACCCGATTTGTCGGGGTGCGCGGTATCATGAAACAGAAGCTTGCCGAGGGAGATGATGAAACCGCCCGCAAGCTGGCCGAAAAGGCACTGGCCATCAAACCCCGCCACGAAGAGACACAGGATGTTCTACTGAATTTGCAGACCAAGGCGCAGGATTGGGCCGGTGCCCGGTCGACGCTGACTTCCAAGTTGAAAGCAGGGTATCTGCCGCGCGACGTCTTCAAACGCCGCGATGCGGTTCTGGCGCTGTCCGAAGCCAAGGGAATCCTGGATGAAGGCGCAACTGTCGAGCAACAGGAGCGCGCGATCGAAGCCAATCGCCTGTCGCCCGATCTGGTTCCCGCCGCCGCCATGGCAGCCCGCGCGTATATCGCCAAGGGCAAGTCGCGGGCAGCGACAAAGATCCTGAAAAAAGCGTGGGAGGTTCGCCCACATCCGGATCTGGCCCATGCCTTTGCCGAGATCGCGCCGGATGAAACTCCGGAACAACGGGTCAGACGATTCACGGCACTGACCCGCATTCATCCTGAAAACATGGAAACTCGTTTGATCCTGGCCGAGCTGAACATTGTGGCCGAAGACTTTCCCGAAGCCCGCCGTGCCCTGGGTGATGTTGTCGAAAAACGGGGTGATGCGCGCGCCTATACATTGATGGCTGCTGTTGAGCGCGGCGAGGGTGCCACGGACGCCGTTGTCCAAGGTTGGCTTGCCAAGGCACTGAACGCGCCGCGCGGCCCGCAATGGGTGTGCGACAACTGTCATGACATTCAACCCGAATGGGGACCTGTCTGTCAGAACTGCCACAGCTTCGATACGCTCAGCTGGCAGACACCACAGACACCCGAGATTGCAACAGCAACCGGGGTTCACATGTTGCCGCTGATCGTCGGCGCACTTGAAAACCAGACCGAAGAACCCGAAACAGTCGAGCCTGCGGAGGACGATGATGTGGTTGAAGTCTCAGTGGATGCCGTAGAGGTCGCGGACGACGCAGAGGCTCAGAAACAGGTCTGAGCCCTGCTGTTGCTAACTGTGAATTGTCGCAATCAATTCGGTTTGCTAACGTCATCCTCGCGTCGGGGAGGGCGTTCAAATCCAAATGCTGGACTACTCTCACAACACTTGGTTGGTGGTGGCTTCGCTTGCCGTGGCGCTCATGGCCGGGTTCACGGGTCTGTACCTGACGCATGGCGCGTCAAGGCTGGATAGCCAGCAGCGCAAGTTCGTGGTGGCATTGGCCGCTGTCATTCTGGGCGGCGGCATCTGGTCGATGCATTTCGTAGCGATGCTGGGGCTGCAACTGCCAATCCTGTTCTACTATGATGCCCTGATCACTCTGATGTCGGCACTGGTCGCGATCCTGATGGTCGGGCTGGCGTTGCTGCTGCTGCATTTCCGGCCTCGCTCGGTTCAGACGATGATCGGATCTGGTGTGATTGTCGGGCTGGGCATCGTCGCGATGCACTTTGTCGGGATGGCTGGTATGCAGCTTTGCCGCCCCGTCTATGACATTTTCGATGTTGCTCTGTCAGCACTGGCATCAGTAATCTTGTCGGTGGCTGCAATTTGGGTGGCTTATGGCAACCGGACACAACGGAACATCCTGCTTGGCACGGTTTGTTTCGGGCTGGCGGTGTTCACCATGCATTTTGTTGCCACGGGCCTGACTGATTTCGTCGCGAGCGACAGCCTCGGCGGGGCGGGTCCAGCGCTGGATAATCAGGTTTTGGCAATGGGGGTGACGGTATCCGTCTTTCTGATCTGTGGTGCTTTCCTGTTGACCGGTATTACGTTCATAGAGCCAAAGCCCGTGACTGCACCTGCCTCAGGACCTGTGTCGGAACCCACCCCAATGCGCGCTGGTGTTCCGTATGAGCGCGAAGGCCAGACTTTTTTTGCGCATCCCGCGCGGATCGCCGCAATTCGGGCCGAAGGGCATTACACGGTACTCTATATGGATGCAGAGAAACTGTTCTGCCCCTGGTCGATCACCGATGCGGAAACGCGGCTTTTGCCCGAAGGGTTCCTGCGGGCGCATCGCAGTTATCTGGTGAACCCGAAACACGTCTCGCGATTTGAACGTCACAAGGACAACGGCACCTGTTATTTCGATGGTGTTGACGCGCTGAGCAAGGTGCCGGTCAGCCGGTCCCGCCTGACAGATATTCGCGAGGCACTGGGGGTCTAGGCGCAACTCGTGCAGTTCTTTCGCATTTCGTGAAACAAGCCGCGCGCTCCGTTTTCCTTAACTGGATCAGTTAAATCCGCCGTTCTTTCCTTACCTCAGGTCCCCCAAGGCATATCGCCCGGACCCAGGGAGGAAAAACATGATACCAGCCGGCTTTGAGTATCACCGGCCAGGCGACATTGCCTCGGCCATCGGCATTCTACAGGAATATGGCGACGAGGCGCGCGTGATCGCGGGCGGGCACAGCCTGATCCCGATGATGAAGCTTCGCATGGCCGAGATGGGTCATCTGGTCGATCTTCAGGCCATTGAAGAGCTTAAGGGGATAGAGGTCGGGCCTGACACCGTTACTTTGGGTGCGATGGTCACGCAGCACGAGCTGATCACCCACAGCGGTCTGGCCGAAGCCATTCCGTTGATCCGCGAGGCGGCGCTTCAGATTGCGGATCCGCAAGTGCGGTACATGGGCACTGTCGGTGGCAATGTAGCCAATGGTGACCCGGGCAATGACATGCCGGGTCTGATGCAATGCTTGAACGCCTCGTTCGAGTTGTCCGGCCCGGACGGGAACCGGACAGTTGCCGCGCGTGATTTTTATGAGGCCGCGTATTTCACCGCCCGCGAAGACGAAGAAATCCTGATCCGGATTTCGATCCCTGTGCCGGGTGCAGGCGTGGGGCAGGCCTATCAAAAGCAAAAGCGCAAGATAGGAGATTATGCGACCGCCGCTGCGGCTGTGATGGTTGGCAACGGTCAGGCCTCGGTTGCGATGACCAATCTGGCCGACACGCCCATCTGGTCGGATGAGGCCAGCACCGCGCTGGCTGCGGGCGATGTCGAAGGGTGCGTTGCCGCAATGCTAGACGCAATCGATCCGGTCGCTGACAACCGCGGCCCTGTCGAATTCAAGAAACACGTGGCAGCCGTGGTGCTGCGCCGCGCCATCGACCGTGCGCAAAGCCGCGCGGGCTGAGGGGGAGGGAACCAATGTCGAAAATGCATGTCAAACTGACCGTAAACGGCAAGCAGGTTGAAGGTCTGGCCGAGCCGCGCACGCTGCTGATCCACTTCCTGCGGGAAGACCTGAAAATCACCGGCCCACATATCGGGTGTGAAACCAGCCATTGCGGGGCCTGCACCGTTGATATCGACGGCAAGTCGGTCAAATCCTGCACCGCCTTTGTAGCGCAGGTAAACGGTGCTGAGATCACAACCGTTGAAGGCCTGACCAATGACGATGGCAGCCTTGGAGTGTTGCAGGAAATGTTTCGCGAACATCACGGGCTGCAATGTGGGTTCTGCACGCCGGGCATGATCACCCGGGCGCATCGTCTGCTTCAGGAAAACCCGAACCCGACCGAGGAGGAAATCCGTTTCGGCATGGCCGGAAACCTGTGCCGCTGCACCGGATACCAGAATATCGTTAAGGCCATCTCGGCTTCGGCTGATTTGCTCAATGCTCAGAAGGAGGCCGCGGAATGAACGACCAGACTCTGACCCCCGAAGAACGCGCTGCCAACCTCAAAGGTATGGGCTGCGCCCGAAAGCGCGTCGAGGACGTGCGTTTCACCCAAGGAAAGGGTAATTACGTCGATGACATCAAGCTGGACGGGATGCTGTTTGGCGATTTTGTGCGCTCCCCCTATGCCCATGCCCGCGTCGTCAGCGTGAACAAAGAGGCGGCCTTGGCACTGCCCGGCGTGATCGCCGTTTTGACCGCCGAAGACCTGTCTCCTTTGGGATTGCACTGGATGCCGACACTTGCCGGTGACAAGCAGATGGTGCTGGCCGATGGCAAGGTGCTGTTCCAGGGTCAGGAAGTTGCCTATGTCGTCGCCGAAGACCGCTATGTCGCGGCGGATGCCGTTGAATTGGTCGAGGTCGAATACGAAGAGCTTCCTGTCATCACGGACCCGTTCGAATCGTTGAAGTCGGACGTGGTGCTCCGCGAAGACCTGGAAGGTCAGACCGAAGGCGCACATGGTCCGCGCAAACATCACAACCACATCTTTACGTGGGAACAGGGCGACAAGGACGCGACCGAAGCTGTGCTGGCCGAGGCGGACGTGGTCGCCGAAGAGATGATCTATTACCACCGCACCCATCCGTGCCCGCTTGAGACCTGCGGTTGCGTGGCGTCGATGGACAAGGTGACTGGCAAGCTGACTCTGTACGGGACGTTCCAGGCCCCCCATGCAATCCGGACAGTTGTGTCTCTGATTTCGGGGCTGGCCGAGCATAATATCCGCGTGATCAGCCCCGATATCGGTGGTGGGTTTGGCAACAAGGTGGGGGCTTACGCAGGCTATGTGTGTTCGGTGGTGGCCTCGATCGTTACCGGCAAGCCGGTGAAGTGGGTCGAGGACCGGATGGAAAACCTGATGTCCACTGCCTTTGCCCGCGACTACTGGATGCAGGGGAAGATTGCCGCCACCAAGGATGGCAAGATCACCGGATTGTGGTGTCACACCACGGCGGATCATGGTGGTTTCGACGCTTGTGCCGATCCGACCAAATTCCCTGCCGGCTTCATGAATATCTGCACCGGGTCTTATGACATCCCGACTGCCTATCTGGCGGTGGATGGTGTCTATACCAACAAGGCGCCGGGCGGTGTGGCCTATCGCTGTTCCTTCCGCGTAACCGAAGCTGCCTATTTCATCGAACGCATGATCGAGGTTCTGGCCATCAAGCTGAACATGGACGCGGCCGAGCTGCGCCGGATCAACTTCATCCGCAAAGATCAGTTCCCGTATCAGTCGGCGCTGGGCTGGGAATATGACTCGGGCGATTATCACACCGCCTGGGACAAGGCGCTGAAGGCCGTGAACTATGAGGGTCTGCGGGCGGAACAGGCGCAGCGGATCGCAGATTTCAAGGCTGGGAAAACGCGCAAGCTGCTGGGCATCGGCCTGACACATTTCACGGAAATCGTCGGGGCCGGACCGGTGAAGAACTGCGATATCCTCGGGCTGGGAATGTTCGACAGCTGCGAGATTCGCATTCATCCGACCGGATCAGCGATTGCGCGGCTGGGGACGATCAGTCAAGGGCAGGGCCACGCCACAACCTTTGCCCAGATCATCGCCAGTGAAATCGGCCTGCCCGCCGATGACATCACGCTGGAAGAGGGTGACACGGATACCGCACCTTACGGGCTTGGGACTTATGGGTCCCGGTCTACTCCGGTCGCTGGTGCGGCCACGGCGATGGCGGCCCGCAAAATTCGGGCAAAAGCCCAGATGATCGCGGCCTATCTGCTGGAGGTGCATGACAATGACGTCGAATGGGACGTGGATCGCTTTGCTGTCAAAGGCGCTCCTGAGCGGTTCAAGACCATGAAGGAAATCGCATTCGCCGCCTATAATCAGGCCATTCCTGGACTGGAGCCGGGTCTGGAGGCCGTCAGCTATTACGACCCGCCGAATATGACTTATCCGTTCGGGGCCTATATCTGTGTCATGGAGATTGACGTGGATACCGGTGAATGGGAGGTCCGGCAGTTCTACGCTTTGGATGACTGCGGCACCCGGATCAACCCGATGATCATCGAGGGTCAGGTCCATGGGGGTGTGACCGAGGCACTGGCCATCGCGATGGGTCAGGAGATTGCCTATGATGACATGGGCAATGTGAAAACCGGTACGCTGATGGACTTTTTCCTGCCAACCGCGTGGGAGACGCCGAACTATACCACTGACCATACGGTGACCCCATCCCCGCACCATCCGATTGGCGCAAAGGGTGTGGGGGAAAGCCCGAATGTCGGCGGTGTGCCTGCGTTCTCGAACGCAGTGCATGACGCGTTCCGGCCTTTTGGGTTGGTGCAGAGCCATATGCCGCACGATCACTGGCGGATTTGGAAGATTGCCAATGGTCTGGGGATGCATGGGTGATTGGGATCGGACCGGCTGTTGCCGGTCCGACCGACGGAGGGGGCTCTGCCCCCTCCGAACCTCCCCCGGGATATTTGGGGCCAGATGAAGATAGGATCCTGGTTTTGACCTTGAACGACGTGCAGAACGGGTTGGCCGAGCAGGGCTATGTTGCCGATGATCGGTTGGTCATGGCGCTGCATCTGGCGCAGAAACTTGGGCGCCCGTTGTTGCTGGAGGGGCCGGCGGGTGTGGGGAAAACCGAAGTTGCGAAAGCGGTGGCAGCCTGGCGCGATACGCGATTGATACGTCTGCAATGCTACGAAGGTCTGGATGCCAGTCATGCCATCTATGAATGGAACTATCAGCGACAGCTATTGGCGATCCGGGCGAGCGAAGCGCAAGGCGGCGTCGCTGAGGCGCAGCTGTTTTCGGATGAATATTTGCTGAAAAGGCCTTTGTTAGAGGCTATCTCGGAAACGAAACCTCCGGTTCTGTTGATTGATGAGATTGATCGGGCGGATGAGGAGTTCGAAGCCTATCTTCTGGAAATCCTGTCAGACTTTCAGATCACCATACCCGAGTTGGGAACGGTGCAGGCACATGTGCGGCCTGTCGTCATTCTGACGGCCAACGGGACGCGGGATTTGTCGGATGCGCTGCGCAGAAGGTGTTTGTACAGCTTTCTTGACTATCCTTCGAGGGAGACCGAACTGGCAATCCTGCGGGCGCGACTGCCTGAAATCGAGGGGATTCTGGCGCGTCAGATCATCGGTGTTGTACAGGCGCTGCGTCAGGAAGATCTTGAGAAGAAACCGGGCATCGCCGAAATGCTGGATTGGGCAGCAGCCCTGTCCGGGTTGGGTGTCAATGATCTGGCCAAATCCCGCGAAGACGTCCAGGCGACGCTGGTGTGTTTGCTTAAAACTGCCGCAGATTACAATGCGGCACCGCCCGAGGTGATGGATCGCCTGATTGGAAAGGTCGCGTGATGCAGGTTACGCGCTTTCCCTCTCGGGCCTCGGGTCTTGCCGACCGTATGTCGGGTTTCATAGCGCATTTGCGAATGAACGGTATGCAATTGGGGGCGTCGGATGCGGGGGACGTGCTTGCCGCCTTGTCCGAAGTGGATGCAACGGATGCCAAACAGGCCCGGCAAGCCATGTGCGCGGTATTGACCGGAGATGCGGAAGATTGGCGCCGATTTGATGAACTGTTCGACGCCTATTGGTTCAACGCTGGCGCACAGCGTTCGGGAAAAGCGAAAAACAAGCATGTGCGGGTGCAGTCCGCCAAGCCAATGATCTGGCAGACCAGAACTCAGGGTGAGGACGAACCACGATCCGGGTCGGAGCAAGAGGCCACTCTGCCTGACTGCGGTGAAGGGGAAGCCGAAGGGGTGGACGGCAAGTTGATCGCCACGCGAACGGCCAACCTGTCACGCCGGGACTTGCGAGAGTTGATGGACGAAGAGGCCCTAAAACAGGCTGAAACAGCCGCGCTGACCTTGGCGCGGGCATTTCGGGACAGGCGATCGCGCCGCCGGAAACGGGCGTTGCGCGGGGCTGTTCTGGATATGCGCCGAATACAGCGCGCCAGTCTGGCGCGTGGCGGTGAGCCGCTGGACCTGTATCGCCGAGCGCGGCCACCGCGCCCGATGCGGATTGTGGCATTGTGCGACGTTAGTGGTTCGATGACCGCGTACTCACGCGTGTTTCTGGCTTTTCTGAAAGGGTTGACCGGCAGCGGGATCGAGGCAGATGCGTATTTGTTTCACACGCGATTGATGCGGGTAACAGATGCGTTGCGCGACCATGACACCCTCCGGGCTGCGGGGCGATTGTCGCTGATGGCCGAAGGCTTCGGCGGCGGTACCGATATTTCCGGCAGTCTGGAGCGATTTCTGTCGGGATACGGCGCGCGGGCACTGAACGGGCGTACTGTCGTCCTGATCCTGTCGGACGGATATTGCAGTTCTGATCCGCAGGCTCTGGGGGATATGCTGGCGCGTATCAGGCGCAAGGCACGCCGGATCGTCTGGCTGAACCCCTTGAAGGGCTGGAAGGACTATCAACCTATTGCGGCAGCGATGCAGGCGGCTGAACCCTATCTGGATGCGCATTTGCCGGCCAATACACTGGATGCATTGGCAGCGCTTGAGCCGCAGTTCCAAAAGCTGTGAAAGGAGTCTGACCTTGGCGAATTTCGACATTTTTGACACCATCGATCAGCTGCGCGGAACCGGAGAGGCCTTTTGTGTGGCGACGGTTTTGCGCACGGCGGATGCGACCTCGGCCAAAGCTGGGGGGAAGGCGGCGATTACCCAGGCGGGTGAAATCCTGGGGCATCTAGGCGGGGCTTGTGTGCAGCGCGCAGTCCGGGCCGCGGCGCAACAAGCTTGGGCGTCCGGGGCACCGCAGATTATCCGTGTCAAACCTTCGGAAAAGGTGGTGAACATGACGGATCCCGATGGTGTTCAAACGTTCAAAAGTGGGTGCCCGTCCGGTGGTACAGTCGATCTTTTGGTCGAACCCTATCAACACGCGCCCCGGCTGGTGATTTTCGGCGAGGGGTTGATTGCCAAAGCTCTGGCAGCGCATGGATCGCTGGCCGGATTTCGCACGGCTGTCGAGGATGGGCTTGATATTGCTGGAAACCATGTGCGGTTTGCCTTGGCACATGTCGATGCGCTGGGTGTGGAGCCGCGGGACTTTGTCGTGGTGGCTGCGCAGGGGCGCAGCGATGCATCCGCTTTGAAGGCTGCATTGGAAACCGATGCGGCACGCGTGTCGATGGTGGCCAGTCGCCGCAAGGCAGCTACGCTGACTGCAAAGCTTATCGCCCAGGGATTGGACCCTTTGAAAGTTGCGCGCCTGAAATCCCCGGCGGGGTTGGACATACATGCCATAGATCCGCATGAGATCGCCCTGTCGATTTTGGCCGAGATTGTGATGTGGCGGAACGGTGAAAAGGCAGCAAAGGTGTCGCATGATGAAAAGCTTGCTTGAACACCTTTGCCACATGTGGCCTGCGTGGCTGGCTCAAAGGATAGAAACGGCTGCAATGCGCCTATTTCCAAGATGTTGTTGAACAAAGGAAAGACCTGAATGGAACTGACTGATGAAATCCGTATCGCAGCGCCACGCGACGTCGTTTACCGCGCGCTTAACGATCCCGACATTTTGATGGAATGCATCCCGGGATGTGAGGAACTGACGCAGAAATCACCAACCGATCTTGAGGCGAAAGTTGTTCTGAAAATTGGCCCGGTCAAAGCGCGCTTTGCGGGTGAGGTCACATTGGACACGGCCAATGCACCAAACGGGTTCTCTTTGATGGGTGAAGGCAAGGGCGGGGCGGCTGGATTTGCCAAAGGCGGCGCAGACGTTTCGTTGACCGAAGAAGGTGACGAAACCGTACTGAAATACACGGCGAAGGTTGATGTTGGTGGCAAGATCGCTCAGCTCGGCAGTCGGCTGATTGCGGGAACCGCCAAGAAGTTGTCGGCAAAGTTCTTTACGCGGTTCGGAGAGATCGTGTCAGAGCAGTCGACTGCATGATCCGGGGCGTTCCATAGCCGAGAGGTTGTCAAAGCATGGACCACTGACGACAAGGCGGGGGAACCCGCCATCAACCGAAGTGTGGCAATCGGCGGTGACTGCAAATACTCAGTCAGGACAACACCCTTCAGCGAGAGCTGCGAGCACCCCTGTCAACGGGGGGTTGAAAATCGGGTTTTGCCCATAAAAAATTGGCTTTTCCCGAAATAACCGGTAGATTTTCTGCAAAAGGTGGAAAACACCGGAGGCAGTAAGAGAGCAGATGTCACAGGCAAAAACTCGTGTTTTGCGGACCACGATACCTGCCGGTCTTGTCGGCAAACGGGACGGTCTTTTTTTCTTGTGGGGCGAGATTGAGCGCGCCCGTTTGAAAATTGAAGACGGAGCCCACCACGACTCTGCAACGCCAGATGGGCCAAATGTAAACATGGCAGACGCAGCAAGGCGTCTGGTACAAGTGCCGGTGGACGAGTTCATATTTTATTGATGGGCAACGTCTGGATGGAAATAGCGGAATCTATTCTTTTTCAAAGATCAGGATAACTTCGCCGAGGCGTATGCCAAAGCGTGAGACGTAAGCGCGGTTTAACAGACGGTCCTCGGTCAGCAGCCACATCCAATCGTCAAAACTGACGCGCATCGTGCCATCTTTGACAGGCAGGTCAATCTTGTATTTCCAGTTGAAGGTGTCGCCCCTCTCGGTCCCGCTGGCGGTTCCCAGCACACCGGGCGCAGTACCAGTCCACGTGTCATCGCCAGTCTTTGTCAGCGTCCAGATGCGCTGTTCGGTTGCGCCGTCGTCGTAGATAAAATCCTCGACCAGTGTCAGGGTTTCCCCGTCCCATGTGCCGTCGATATCGACTTCAAATCTGCGTGGAACATTCCCCAGTACATCCTGAAACTGCCCGTAAGCCACGGTCTTTCCGTCGAAGAATTCCTCGAGGTTCAGCTGCCGTTCAGACAGAAAGGTTGTCGGAACCTTCGGTTTGCCAGAGCAGGCAACCAGAAGTGCAAAGCTTGCGACGGAAACGCATGTAATCAGAGAGCGACCTGTGATCATTGCACCAGCCGCCTTTCTGAAGTGATGCTATACTCATTTGCGCCACCTACGTGGATCGGATGTGATTTGGGGGTTGGGCGCATTGTTGCAACGAGCTCAGCAACCTTGATGCCAAACTTACGCATCTCGGAGCGATTCATGATAACGCCCTGTTCTGTCAAATACATCCAGTCTGTAACATCCAGCGTGTGTCCTCCTGCGTCCTTGGGCAGAATGATCCTGTAGGTCAGCTTGATCGTTGCGCCGGATATCGTGCCGTGACCTTCGCCAACGATATCCTCTGCCGTTGCCGTAAACGTATTTCTGGTGCCCAGCGTCAGATACCACTTACGGTTCATCTTTTTGCCATTTGAGTACGTGAAAAACTCGGAAAGTGTGCCTGTGTTCCCATTCCACTCACCAACCATGCGGGCCACAAAGCTGTTCGACATCCTGCCATTGGGGCCATAGATCAGACCTTCGGACAGGATTTCACCGTTCAGATGCTTCTTCAGCGAAAAAGTGGGCCCGGTACCGGCATAGTCTGACGGGCTCTGCGCACGAAAGCTCAGCAGTCGGGCGCGGACAAACATTGCAATCAGCAGAGCCAGCAGGATGATGGCGAAAGCATTCATTTGCTTGTGACCTCGGTTGGCAGGGTCAGGACCATTCCAAAGGCCCCAAGTTTCAGGATGCAGGGCAGCATCGCGTAGGCGAGATTGAGTGCATCAAGCGCTTGGGCGGAATTGGTTTGACCGGGGGTGAAGCCATTGCGCTCCAGCAATGGCAGGGTAATAAAGGCTGCCAGGGCCAGGCCCAGCTTGCCAGCAAAGGACCAGATACCAAACGCTGTGGACGCGTTAAGACCGGCTCGTGTCAAAGTGACCGAAAACATGGCGGGCAGCACGACCATATCCGCGCCCAGAGCGGCACCCGAGGCGAGGCAAATCAACGCAAAACCGGTGAGGTTCCCAGCGCTCAGTGTGGCGGCACCGATAAATCCCGCGATGGAAAGCGGCATCGCAATCATCAGTGTCTGTTTCGAGCCAATTTTGTTGCTGAGCTTTGCCCAAAGCGGCACACTTGCGCCCGCGCTGAGGAAAAACAGGATCAGCAACGGTCCGGCTTTGCCGGGCAGTTGCAAACGGTCCTCTACGAAAAAGAGAAACAGGGTCGATGTGACGGCCACAGGCAGGCTGTTGATCAAAGCCAGCACCAGAAGGCGCAAACCCCCGGCCTTGCCCAGGCTTGCGAAAGACAGACCGGATCCGGTGATTGGGGGCCGCCGCCAGATCGGAACAGTCAACAAAAGGGTTGCGACCGATAGCAGACCCAGAAACAGACCAAATGCGGGATAGCCTTGCGCGTGGGCTCCGGCGGCAACAAAAAGGGCAGGGGCACTTGCCGCGATGATAACGCCTGTCAGTTGTCCGCCTTCCCGATAAGCGGCGAGGGTCATCAACTCCTTCGCGTCTGCGCGTTTTGCTAGCGTCGCACTACGCCCGTAGAGCAGGATAGTCCCCAGGCTATAAGCCGAAAACAACAGTATCAGAAGAACAATCAATGTCAGTACATCTGCGCCTTGTTGCAGGCTGAACAGCGCCGGAAATCCAATGGCAAGGCCGAGAGCTGCCATGGACGCAAAGACAAGCTGGCCACCGGGCCATCTATCTATCGCCCAACCGATCAGTGGGTCCTGTACCAGATCGACCAATCGGATCATCAGCAAGACGGTACCGATCACCCCCAGTCCAATGCCCAGATTCACCGCCGCAAAACGCGGCAGATGAATGTATAGCGGGATGCCCGCCGCAGCGAGCATCAGCGCATACAAGCTGACCCGAGGGTAAAGCATCACTTTCCCTGAAGCATTCGGGTGAAGGACGCCGACCGCGTGTTTTCGCCAAGGAAAACCGACATGAAACTGCGTTTGATGCCCGGATATGCCATTGTGCAGGTCTTTCGACCGTTCAGCCAGAAACTGACCTTGTCTGGCCCGTCGGACACCGCCAGATAGCTGTCACCCTTGGTGACACCTTTAAAACATACATCCAGTTGGTCGCCAATCGGGGCAGGGTGGCCGACGCGTTTCATCTCGTCGAGCGTCGAGTTGACCAGCGCATTCTTCTTGATGCTTTTACGGTATGTCAGCTGAAGCCCGAAATCTTCACTCCAGCTGAACGAAGCACCTTTGGGTGTGTAAAGCTTGGCGTCGTAGATCGGAAACCCGAGATAGCGGAAGGTTGCAGTTCCGCGAAGTTGTGCACCATCCAACTCTTCCGTCACAGGCGAGGCAATCAACCCAGTGGGGGCCAGCAAGGAAAGGCTCAAAAGGGTCGCGCGCAGCATCCCGCTATTCGGCGGCAACAGAGATGGCCGGATCTTGTCCAAGAATGGCATATTCAGCTCCGATTGTTTGCGGGGTGCCATTTATCCGCTCAACAACATGCATCGCGCTGGCAATCCCGTCTTCGTGAAATCCGTGCCGGTTATACGCACCGGCGAACCAGGTTCGGTTCTGTCCTTGTATTTCGCGAATATGCCCCTGTGCTTTCAGGGCGGCTTTGTCGAATACCGGGTGGGCAAACTCGACCTGATCATAGATTTTGTCCGCTGGAATCTCTGCCGAGGCGTTCAGCGTCACAAAAAGCGGGTCGTTGTCCGGTATGTTCTGCAGTCGGTTCATCCAATATGTAACGCCTACGTCTCCGGCCTGTGATCGATAGGTCCAGCTGGACCAGCACGCACGCCGCTTTGGCATCTGGCCAGGATCGCAATGCAGGGTGGCAGTGTTGGGTTGGTACCGAATTGCGCCCAGCGCAGCGGTTTCCGCCGGGGTGGCATTCCCGCCCAAAATGGCAAGCGACTGGTCAGAGTGGGTAGCCAGGATGATCTCATCAAACTGATCCACCGCACCCTGACTGCGGACCGTGACACCTGTATCACTCCGGGAGATGTTCTGAACCGGACTGGCCAAACGGATTGCCGCCCCTCGTGTCCGCAGGGCGGCATCGATCCTGCGGACATATTCGATACTGCCACCTTTAACTGTGTACCACTGGTGTTGACTTGCACGGCCACTGGCCAGAAGGGCGTGATTTCGAAAGAACTGCACCAATGAGCGTGCAGGGAACTGATCCACCAGCTCAACCGGAGTTGACCAGATTGCCCCACACATGGGCATCAGATAGTTGTGGCGGAACCAGTGTCCTAGCCGAAGCTGATCCACCAGCTCACCAATCGTGGTGTCGTCGTCTCTTGCAGCCTCCGGAGCCTTTTTGCCAAAGCGCAGAATGTCGGCAATCATCTTGTAATAGGCGGGGCGCGCAAGATTGCGCCTCTGCGCGGTCAGGGTGCGCAGATTGTTCAAACCATATTCGATACGACCATTGTCGATTGTCGCACCAAAACTCATTTCGCTTTCGATAACGGGAACATTGAGCTCATCAAAAAGTCGGGTCAGAAAAGGATAGGTTGCGTAGTTGAAGACGATGAAACCAGTATCCACCGGTTGATCGCCGTTCTTCCCGGCCATGACTGTGCGGGCATGGCCACCTAAACGCGGTTCCGCCTCATAGAGGGTCACGTCATTGTTTTCTGAAAGGTAGTAGGCGGCTGAAAGGCCTGAAATACCTGCACCAACAACTGCGATTTTCTTCCGTACGCCCTGGGTTTCGTCGAACATTCCAGCCTCGTTAAGTGGTTCTTAGAATGGAATACGCGGGGTAGGTGCAGCTGGATCAATCCGGTTGGAAGTTTTGTCAGAAGCGCGATCGCATTTGATCCAACTACGTCACGGGCCCGTAGAATATGAAACATGACTGAATCGGCCCGCGCATGAGCAGCTTTGACGGAAAAACCTATTGGATCATCGGCGCAAGCGAAGGTTTGGGTCGTGCTTTGGCCAATGCGCTAAGCGACAGGGGCGCGCATTTGATCTTGTCGGCGCGTAGTTCTGAACGTTTGGCCGACATCTGCTCCGAGCTTCCCAATGCCCGTGCGATCCGGTGCGATGTCACTGATTTAGATTCTGTTCGCGGGGCTGTGGCCGAGGCGGGTCTGGTCGATGGGCTGGTTTACAATGCCGGCGCGTATGACCCCGTGCGCTCGGCGGATTGGGATACAGAGGCGTCGCTCAGGATGGGTGATGTAAACTATCTGGGTGCTTTGCGTGTGTTGGGTGAAACCGTCTCGGACCTTGTTAAGGCAGGTCGGGGGGATATTACGCTGATCGGGTCGCTCGCGGGCTATCACGGGTTGCCAGCGGCCATCGGATATGGGGCCAGCAAGGCGGCACTGATTTCCCTGGCGGAAACGATGCGCCATGATCTGGCGGGCACCGGCGTGACCGTGCGGATCATTAATCCCGGCTTCATCAAGACCCGTCTGACTGAGAAAAACAGCTTCAGGATGCCCATGCTGATGAGCCCCGAGGATGCGGCGGATCGTGTGGTCAAGGCGATGTTGCGGCGCCGTTTCCGTACAGATTTTCCTGCACCATTCTCGTGGTTTATCCGTCTGATTGACTATCTGCCGGATCTGTTGGTGTACCGAGGGAAATAGACCCTAACCAAACTGCCCGTGACAAAACCAGCCTGCAGACATGGTTCCGCCATGGCCATAAAACAGCCACAACCGCTCGCCCTGCTGTGTCACCACAACCCAGTAGTCCCGCACGCCGCTGCGCCAGTTCGGGTCATCCAGCCACCATTCCGGTGCGATCCGTTCCGGGCCGGTGGCCTGCGCCAGCTGCCAGTTACGCCCGCGCCAGCGAAAGGCGCTGGGCACGTCAGGGGTTTCCGGTGCCATCACCGGCTCAGGCTGCCACATCAGCAGGGGGCGGGGGCGTGGCGGCGCAGGCCAGTCGCGGGCAGGTTCCGACCATGCCGCCGCCAGCGTTTGCGCCGTTTTCTCAGGGATGTGCGAGGCCGCGGGATGGCGCCGGGTGATCGCCTCAAGCCCCACCCGCGCGCCCAGCTTGCCGATCAGATCATCCACGGCGGTGTTGCCCGCCAGCCGGTTGCGGGCCACACGGCGGGCTTCGGCATGGCCGGCCACGGTACGGGCGTGGATGGGTTCTGTCTGAACCGCCTCAAGCCGCAGCATGTCGATGCCGTAGCCTGCGTCGATCTTGTCAACTTTCATCTCTAACAAAGGGCGAATGCGGTATTTATCGTAAGTTGGGCGGGCCAGGCCGACCTCGATAACCTCAGCTGCCTGATCGGCGCGGTGCGCCTCCAGCCGCAGGGTGCGGGCACCGCGCCCCTTTTCTTCCAGCTTGGTGCAAAGCGTTGGCAGAACCCGATCAACCGCAGCCATGACATCCTCAACCAGACCAATCGGGTTGGGCAGGGTCATCCGCACCGCGAAATGGTGCGGCGGGCGGGCGGGCGAAACAGGCTCGGGCGCGCTGCCCATGGCCTGATCCAACCGCAGAACCAGCCCGCGTCCAAACCTCCGCGCAAGGCTGGCGCGGGGTTGACCCAGCAGATCGCCGATGCGGCGCAGGCCCAGACGGTTCAGCTGCACGACAACCTGATCTTCCAATCGCAGCGCGGCGATAGGCAGGGGGCTGAGTGCGCCATAAGATTGACCCGGCGGTGCGATCCGCGCGCCTCCACCCAGGGCCCTCACTTGCGGCGCGGTGCCGCCTTTGGTCCAGTGCCGCCGTTTACCCGCCCGGGCGCGGGTGGCACGGGCCTCCTGACTGATGGCGTCGCCATTGCGGTCGGATGTGGCCGCCTGCCCCGCATAGCGCGCCAAAGCCCAGGCTGCGCCCAGCGTGTCGGCGATGCCAATCTGTACGCTGAGGCCCATATCCGCGCAATCGGTTTCAAGAACGTTCAGCAACGCCTCCTCTCCGCCAAACAGATGGGCGCAACCTGACAGATCGACGATCAGCCCGTCCGGGGCCTCTTCGGCCACCCATGGGCTGAACTTTCCCGCCCAGCGACGCAACGCGGCCAGGAACGCGGCTTCGGCCGGGGCGTTACGGTGCCGCGTGATCAGGTTGGCACACATGGCATGAGCATCCCGCACCGGCTGGCCGATACGCAGCCCGACAGCCTGCGCATCGGCATTCACTGAGGTAATAACCTGCATGTTCGACTGTTCGGCCACGATGGCCAAAGGCCCGGTATGCAACCCCCGCGCAGCGCGGATCAGCCGTTCAGCCCCCAGGCGAGGGAACCATAGCGAAAGTATTCGGCGTTTGGGCATTTGCAGGCACCACAATGTTCTTACTTTGTTCTTAGGTGAGAATCGATGCCTGAGTCGAGTCCGCCCTTATCCGCAGGTCAGCCGCTGGATGATCCCGTCACCATTCACGTACACGTTCAGCCGGTCGATGCGGTAATCCTGTGTGGCGATGCCATCCGGGCCCAGCACGCGCGACCGTGCGGGCAGGTTTGCCTGAATGTTCGAAACCGGCTGGCCAACGGTATCGGAAAAATCTTCTCCCTGACAAAAGGCCAGATCGACCGGGGCAGGTTCCGGCGGCAGCAAAGCGTCTTCGGGCGCGGGCGGGGTTTCAGCACAGGCCGCCAGAAAGAACAGGATCGGGAAAAATCGGTGCATTGGCGTTCCTCATTCTGGCAATGTCGTTTCTGCAATATCAATTAATTAGCCAACCTGCCATGAAAGCACGGTTGAAAACACCCTGTAATTGACGCAGGGTCGGGGCAAAAGTGACAGGGAGATAAGTAGCATGCGTACCCGTGCCGCCGTCGCCATTCAGGCAGGCAAACCTTTGGAAGTGATGGATGTGAACCTCGAAGGCCCCAAGGCGGGCGAGGTTCTGGTCGAGATCAAGGCCACCGGTATCTGTCATACCGACGAATTCACCCTGTCGGGTGCCGACCCCGAAGGCTTGTTCCCGGCCATTCTGGGCCATGAAGGCGCAGGCGTGGTGGTTGAAGTGGGTCCGGGCGTAACCAGCCTGAAGCCGGGCGATCATGTGATCCCGCTTTACACGCCGGAATGTCGCGAGTGTGAATACTGTCTGCACCCCAAGACCAACCTATGTCAGGCGATCCGGGAAACCCAGGGCAAGGGTCTGATGCCCGATGGCACCTCTCGTTTCTCGACCTTGGATGGCGATCCGATCCTGCACTACATGGGCTGCTCGACCTTCTCGAACCACACAGTTCTGCCTGAAATCGCCCTGGCCAAGGTGCGCGAGGACGCGCCGTTCGACAAGATCTGCTATATCGGCTGTGGTGTCACGACCGGTATCGGCGCGGTCATCAACACCGCCAAGGTGGAAATCGGCAGCCGCGCAATCGTGTTTGGTCTGGGCGGTATCGGCCTGAACGTCATTCAGGGTCTGCGTCTGGCCGGAGCAGACCAGATCGTCGGCGTCGACCTGAACCCCTCCAAAGTGGAAATGGCCACAAGGTTTGGCATGACCGACTTCGTGAACCCGTCCGAAGTTGAAGGCGATCTGGTGCCGTATCTCGTCAACCTGACCAAGGGCGGAGCGGATTATACGTTTGACGCCACAGGCAATGTCGGCGTGATGCGCGCAGCACTTGAATCGGCGCATAAGGGCTGGGGTGAGTCGATCATCATCGGCGTGGCTCCTGCAGGGGCCGAAATCTCGACCCGGCCATTCCAACTGGTCACCGGCCGTTCGTGGCGCGGTACCGCATTCGGCGGCGCGCGTGGGCGCACGGATGTGCCCAAGATCGTCGACTGGTACATGGAAGGCAAAATCGAGATCGACCCGATGATCACCCACACCATGGGTCTGGACGACATCAACCACGGCTTTGACCTGATGCATAAGGGCGAAAGTATCCGTTCGGTGGTTATCTACTAAGAGTAAAATCCACAGTTTTCCAACCAAGGCGCGCTGATCGGCGCGCCGTTTTTGTTGGACCTACTTTCCAGGCCGTGACGCCCCGGTATCTGAACGCGGCGACCGAACCCGCAGAACCGGGGTGTTGACCGAGGTGGTGTTGGCCCGGCTTTCTCGCCAAACAACATAGACGCCGGACGCGATGATGATGCTGGCACCGACGGCGACCCAGATGTCAGGGCGCTCGTCGAAGAAGATCATGCCAAACAGCGTCGCCCAGATGATCTGGCTGTACTGGCTGGGGGCGACGACACCGGCGGGTGCGGCGCGGTAGGCCAGAATGATCAGGTGTTGCGCGATGACCGAGAACACCCCAACCAGCGCCATCATCGCCAGATGCAGCAGGGACGGCGGCTGATATACAGCCGGTTGGGCAAGGCTCATCACGACGATGGCCAGCAGCATCGGATAAAGGATCAGCACGGCCGAGCGCTCCTCATTCCCGATCTTGCGGACAAGGACCGAGGCAAAGGCGCTGCAAAAGGCGGCCATCAGGGCGGCCATATGGCCCAGTGTGATATCCGTTGCACCGGGGCGCAGAACGATCAGGACGCCGATCAGGCCGACGCCAACCGCAGCCCAGCGCTGGACGCGGACCACTTCACCCAGTATCGGGATCGACAGCACCGTGACGATCAGCGGGAATGAAAACAGCAGGGAATAGACCTCGGCCAGTGGCAGAACCGAAAACGCGTAAAACGCGCAGGACATGGCCGTAACCATCAGGCCCGAACGCAGCAAAACCAGCCATGGGTGATGCGGCAGAAAGTTTCCCGTCGTGCGGTCGGTCAGGATCGTGACGGCCATTGGAACGAACGAAAACAGCGTGGCGAAAAAGATGATCTGCATCACTGAATAGGTGCCGCCCAGCACCTTGATCAGCGCGTCGTGGCTGGCAAAGACGGCAAATCCCAGAAATGCATAGCCAAGCCCCCGCAGGGTGTTGTTTTGAGCACTCATCAATCCGGCCTCGGCCTATGTTGGTTTGGTGACGATACATCATAGCAGCGCAGGCAGGGTTCCCGGCTGTCCGTAGTGCTGCTTAACCCTATTCCGAGGGCGCGAATAGCCCTTATTTTATCGCTAACATCGCATGGCCGCCATGATCCGGGATCATCGCAGGATCGGCGGCGCGTCTTTGGGCTGTCGTGCGGATTGGACACCTGCCTTCATGCCGACACCGATGCGGCGGGCCAAGGCGACCCACGGGGTGGCCGTTTCCGCGGGCAGAGTTCGGGTGGCGACCTCCTCGAACAGATCCAGCCAATGGGCAAAGAATTTCGGTTTCACATCGGGCCGTTCGATATGGACCCGTTGCGGATTGCCGTCATAGCAGCGCTCATACAGGATGGCATTGCGCCAGAAGGCGGCGATCTTGTCTTCATGCGCGGGCCAGTCGGTGACGTGGTTGGCAAATACGGGCCCAAGAACCGCGTCTTGCCGGACACGGGCATAAAAGGCGCGAACTTGCGCGTTGATTTGCTCGGGCGTCGCGGGAAAGCGCGGGGGAAGGATGGGTCTGGTCATGACGGCCTGAATTTCGACTCTGTTTTCGGCAGATAGGGTGTTCCGGGGTTACGGAACAGAGGTGGTTTTGTCGCGCCCATCCGGCGTCAGCAGATGCCGCAGCAGGGCCACCGGGTGCGCCCGCAGGCTGAGGCGGGTGGCGACGTAATCTTCGACCACCTGTTCGCCCAGCGTCATTTGCGGCAGATAAGCCTCGGGTTCGTCCAGCGCCTCGCCCTCCAGATCTTGCGAAAACAGGGGCAGAGGCTTGGCTGTGGCAATTGCCTTGGCCTGCCACAGCGCCTCGCGCCGGGTCAGGTCGCAGGCGGCGAAGGCATCAGCCTCGGCCAGCCGTTCGATCACCGATGGTCCAAGGCCTGCGCGGCGCCAGACATCGTCGACCTGGGTGTAGCCGTTGCCGCGCGCGGCGGTCAGCCAGCTGGCGTCTTCCTCGCTCAGGCCCTTGATCTGGCGAAAGCCCAGCCGCAGCGCCAGCCCGCCATGGCCATCAGGCTCCATCACATTGTCCCAAAAGCTGGCATTGATGCAGACCGGGCGCACCTGTACCCCATGTTTGCGCGCATCCCGCACAATCTGGGCCGGCGCGTAGAACCCCATCGGCTGCGAATTCAGCAGGGCGCAGGCGAAGATGCCCGGATGGTGGCATTTGATCCAGGCCGAGGCATAGACCAGCAGCGCAAAACTGGCCGCGTGGCTTTCGGGGAAACCGTACGAGCCGAAGCCTTCGATCTGGGAAAAGCAACGTTCCGCGAAATCCTGTTCATACCCGTTGCGTTTCATCCCGCGCAAAAAGAGCGCGCGGAATTCGCTGACATTGCCATGTTTCTTGAAGGTCGCCAGCGAGCGGCGCAGCCGATCGGCCTGTTCCGGGGTGAAGCCCGCGCCGACAATGGCGATCTGCATCGCCTGTTCCTGAAACAACGGCACGCCCAGCGTTTTGCCCAGCACCTCGCCCAGCGCGTCCGAGGGGAAGCTGACCTCCTCCTCACCGTTCCGGCGGCGGATATAGGGGTGGACCATGTCGCCCTGAATGGGGCCGGGGCGGATGATGGCAACCTCGATCACCAGATCATAGAAATTACGCGGCCGCATCCGCGGCAGGAAGTTCATCTGTGCACGTGATTCCACCTGAAACACGCCGATGCTGTCCGCCTTGCAGAGCATGTCATAGACTGCCGGATCCTCGGGTGGCAGGGTGGCAAGGGTATAGCTGGTCTGGTGGTGCTGGCCGATCAGGTCAAACGCCTTGCGGATGCAGGTGAGCATCCCGAGGCTGAGGACATCGACCTTGAGGATGCCAAGACTGTCGATATCGTCCTTGTCCCAGCAGATGACCGTGCGACCCTCCATCGTGGCGTTTTCGATGGGGACAAGCTCATCCAGCCGACCCTCGGTGATGATGAATCCTCCCACATGCTGCGAGAGGTGGCGGGGAAAGCCGTCGATCTCATAAACCAGCATTAGAGTCTGTTTCAGGCGCCGATCTTCGGGGTCGAGACCAATTTCGCGCATCCGTTGCGCCTCAAGCCCCGAGGCCGAGAAAAAGCCCCAAAGCTGTGAGGAAAGCGCCGAGATTGTATCTTCGGTCAGGCCCATGGCGCGTCCAACCTCGCGGATGGCGCGTTTGCCGCGGTAATGGACCACCGTGGCACAGAGGCCCGCGCGTTCGCGGCCATAGCGGTCATAGATGTGCTGGATCACCTCTTCGCGGCGTTCATGTTCGAAATCGACGTCTATGTCTGGCGGTTCATCGCGCGCCTCGGAGACGAAGCGTTCAAACACCATGGTGCCCATCTCGGGGCTGACCTCGGTGATGCCGAGGCAAAAGCAAACGACCGAGTTGGCAGCCGATCCGCGCCCCTGGCAGAGGATGCTGCGCGAACGGGCGAAATGGACGATATCGCGGACGGTCAGGAAGTAGGGTTCGTATTTCAGCTTGCCGATCAGCGTCAGCTCATGCGCCAGCATTTTTTTCGCCTTTTCGGGCGCCCCGGCGGGATAACGCCATTTCAACCCCTCATGCGCCAGACGGTGCAGGCGCTGGGTCGGGGTTTCTTGTGTGCTGCCCTCGTTGGGGTATTCATAACGCAGCTCGTCCAGCGAGAACGTGAGTTGTTCGCTGAGCGCATAAGCGCGGGCAACGGCCCCCTCATGACCTTTGAAGATGCGTAGCATCTCGGCCCCGGAGCGCAGGCGCTGTTCACCATTGGCCAAAGCGTCCCGACCCAATGCATCCACTTTGCGACGCAGGCGGATGGCAGTCAGCACATCGCCCAGTTTGCGGCGGGTGCCGTGGTGCATCATCGGTGTCGCGCTGGCGAGCGTTAGGATGCCAAGCTGTTTTGCTTCAGTCTCTAATAAAGAGAAAAATGCGCTATCGGCGCCATCATACCGGGGGTGCATCAACAGATGCATCCGCCCGGCAAAGCGGCGCGTCAGCTGCTGCGCCTGTGTCCGCCACGCGCCCGCGCCGCCCGGAGAGCCCGCCGCCTGTGGCCACAGCAGCAGGTGGAGGCCATCGGAAAATTCGAGCAGGTCAGACAGGTGCAGGATGCAGTCGCCCTTATCGGCGCGCAGGCGGCCTTTGGAGAGGATGCGGCACAGGTTGGCCCAGCCCTGCCGGTTCAGGGGCAGAGCGGTAACCATGGGCGCATTGGTGAAGATCAGTCGCGCCGCCGGGATCAGGCGGGGAACCGCGTGGATGGGATAGGAGGGCGGCTTGGGGATATGATCGGGGCAGGGTGGCCCGATTGAGGTATTCTGCGCCTCCCACGCCAGCCGTTCGCGGACCTTGCGGGCGAGCTCGCGCGCCTGAGTGTGGGCGCGGACGATCCCGGCGACCGAGTTGTCATCGGCAATCGCAATGGCGGGTAGGCCCAGGGTGACGGCACGCTCCATATACTCCTCGGGGTGCGACGCCCCGGTGAGGAAGGTAAAATTCGACGTGATCGACAGCTCGGCATACATGGCGATTCCACATTATATTCACGTTTTGTTCTTTTTCGAGTCCTTTGCGCAGGAAACGGGTCGATTGGGTCCGGTCGCACGGGCATGGTCAGCAAAAAGGAGATCCGAGATGTTCAAAATCACCGCTTTGCCCACCAACGATGTACGCGCTCTTCAGGCAGGTGGCGCGGATGCATATGGTTCAACGCCGGAACGCGCTGTTTCGACGGGTGCAGGTAACCCGTGCCGCCACTGCCTGCGACATATCCCCGAGGGCGATGAGATGCTGATATTGGCACATCGACCTTTTTCAAAGACACATCCCTATGCGGAAACCGGCCCGATCTTTTTGTGTGCAACACCATGTGATCGGTACGAGGAAGACGCGCTGCCCGAAATTCTGACCACCTCGCCCGACTATCTGATCAAGGGCTACGGTACGGATGACAGGATCGTCTATGGCACTGGGGCGATCACGCCGACGGATCAGATCGGCGCAAAAGTCAGGGATATCTTTTCCCGATCCGACGTTGCCTATATTCACGTGCGATCCGCGCGGAATAACTGCTATCAGGCGCGAATAGACCGGGCTTAAAGCTTGACGCGGTGGATGCCCCGGCGTGGCTGATCCTGATCATCCGCCGGATGATCTTCGGTACGGGACGAGGTCAGGGCAAGGAATACATCCTCAAGATCGGCCTCTTCGGTGCGGACGTCGCGGATGCGGATATTCGCGGCGCGCACCGATTCCAGAACCTGTTCGGCGCTGGTCTGGATGTTTCGGTATTGCAGGACAAGGCTGCCATCATCGCGGAGAGCTGCCTCGACGCCTTCTGACACAGGCAGATCAATGATCGGGCTGTCGGGCACAATCACCATGGTGCGGCTGTCCAAGCGGCCCAGCAAGTTGGCCGTGCTGTCCTGCGCGACCTTTTCGCCGTGGTTGATAATGGCGATCTCGTCGCACATCTCCTGCGCTTCTTCCAAGTAGTGGGTGGTCAGGATGATGGTCATGCCCCGTTCGTTCAGCTTGCGCACATTGGCCCAGAGCATCTGGCGCAGTTCGATATCCACTCCCGCTGTGGGTTCATCAAGCACAAGGATTTTCGGGTGATGCACCAGTGCCTTGGCCAGCAGCAACCGCCGCCGCATACCGCCCGAAAGAGTGCGGGCATAGGCCTCGGCCTTGTCGCTGAGACCGACCAATTCCAGAATCTGATCACTGCGCCGTTGGGATTTCGGAACGCCATAGAGACCGGCCTGAACCTCAAGCGCGCCGCGCGGGGTGAAAAACGGGTCGAGGTTGAGCTCTTGTGGCATTACACCAATGGCCGATCGCGACTGGCGTGGATTCTGATCCTGGTCGAAGCCCCAGATCGCCACGCGACCCGCCGATTTTACCACCAGACCAGCCAGAATATTGATCAGGGTCGATTTTCCGGCACCATTCGGGCCCAGCAGACCAAAAACCGAGCCGCGCGGGACGGTCAGGTCAATGCCTTTCAGCGCATGCTTTTCGGGCTGACCCTTGCCTCCGCGATAGGTTTTGCGCAGCCCTTCGATCCTGATTGCCGCGTCGCACATGTGGCACTTGCCCCCGGTTTGATCATCGCTCATAAACGCACCTAATACATGCCCGCGTGGCCGACAACCGAAGAAGGATCGCCAGCCGTGACCATCGAAGCGCCGGAAACCAAGATCGTCGAAACCGCCCGTGTTGCCTGTGATGGCGGCGAAGGTGCGTTGGGCCATCCGCGCGTGTGGCTGCAAATTCCAGAAGACGCAGGCTGGGTTGAATGCCCCTATTGCGACTGCAAATATGTTCTGGCCGGGCATCAGACTGACGCCTGAGCCTGTGTTGCCCTGTGTGGGCATTGAGTATTTATGAAAAGATGAAGTTTGCGGCTGCGGTGCGGGTGGCTCTATCGTTGCGCCCGTGGCATTAGTGTTTTCGCAAACGATCAGAGAGGGCGCGAAATGACCACGAATTTCGGAAAAGGGTGTCACCTGCATCTGATCGACGGATCGGCCTTTATTTTCCGGGCCTATCATGCGCTGCCGCCACTGACCCGCAAGTCGGATGGGTTGCCGATTGGGGCTGTTTCGGGCTTTTGCAACATGCTGCAGAAATATGTCGAGGGAAACACCGGGGCAGATGCGCCGACCCATGTGGCAGTGATCTTTGATAAAGGTTCTCATACTTTCCGGAACGATCTTTACGACCTCTACAAGGCCAACCGCGAGGCGATGCCCGAGGATTTGCGCCCACAGATGCCGCTGACCCGCGAGGCGACAAAAGCGTTCAACATCGCCTGCAAGGAGATGGAGGGTTATGAGGCTGACGACATTATTGCGACCCTCGCCGTTCAGGCGCGGGATGCAGGTGGCCGTGTGACCATCGTGAGTTCCGACAAGGATTTGATGCAGCTGGTCGGGGACGGCGTCGAAATGCTGGATGCGATGAAGAACAAACGCATTGACCGGGATGGCGTGGTCGAGAAGTTCGGGGTCGGACCGGAACGTGTGGTCGATGTTCAGGCGTTGGCCGGTGACAGCGTCGACAATGTTCCGGGGGCGCCGGGAATCGGGGTCAAGACGGCGGCTTTGCTGATCAACGAATTCGGCGATCTGGAGACCCTGCTGGACCGGGCAGATGAGATCAAGCAGCCTAAACGCCGCCAGACCCTGATCGAAATGCGAGACCAGATCGAGCTTTCGAAGAAACTGGTTCAACTGGACGAGAATACACCGCTGGATTTCACCTTGGACGACCTTGAGGTGAAGGACCCCGATGCGGACACGCTGTTGGCGTTTCTGGCTGAGATGGAGTTCCGCACCCTCACCAAGCGTATCGCTGACAAGCTGGGGGTTGAGGCTCCGGTGATTGCCGACGCTCCTGCGCCAGCGGTGGAAGCGGTCGAGGCCGAGGTGATCCCGTTTGACAGCTCGAAATACGAATGCGTGCGTGATGCAGCGGCCCTGCAAAAGTGGATTGACCAGGCCTATGAGCGTGGTTGGGTTGCTGTGGACACAGAGACCACGGGCCTGAACGAGATGATTGCCGGTCTGGTGGGTATTTCGCTGTGTGTCGAGGCCGGAGAAGCCTGTTACATCCCGTTGACCCACCGCGATGGATCAGCGGATGATCTGTTTGGCTCGGATGCTTTGGCAGAAGGGCAGATGCAATTGGATGAGGCCCTGAGGCTTTTGAAACCGATGCTCGAGGACCTGTCGGTCCTCAAGATCGGGCAGAACATGAAATATGATGCCAAGATCTTCAGGCGGTATGGCATCGACGTGGTACCCATCGACGATACGATGCTGATGTCCTACGCCATGCATGGCGGTGAGCATGGGCATGGGATGGACACCTTGTCCGAGCGTTATCTGGGCCACACACCAATCCCGATCAAACCGCTGCTGGGGTCGGGAAAATCGGCAATTACCTTCGACAAGGTCGCGATTGACGAGGCCACGGCTTATGCCGCCGAAGATGCGGACATCACCTTGCGTTTGTGGCAGCTGTTCAAGCCGCAATTGCACCGGGCGCAGGTGACCACGGTCTATGAGACGCTGGAACGGCCGCTTGTGCCGGTGCTGGCCGAGATGGAGATGCATGGCATCAAGGTCGACCGTGATGTCCTGAGCCGGATGTCCAACGCATTTGCCCAGAAAATGGCCGGGTTAGAGGCTGAAATTCACGAGCTGGCCGGAGGAAGCTTTAATGTCGGGTCGCCTGCTCAGCTGGGCGAAATCCTGTTCGACAAAATGGGTCTGGAAGGTGGCAAGAAAGGCAAGACCGGCAAATACTCGACCGGCGCTGATATTCTGGAAGACCTCGCAACCGAGCATGAACTGCCGCGACGTGTTCTGGACTGGCGGCAGCTGAGCAAGCTGAAATCGACCTATACCGACGCGCTGCAGACCCATATCAACCCCGACACAGGTCGGGTGCATACGTCTTATTCGATCACCGGAGCAAATACAGGGCGTCTGGCCTCGACCGATCCGAACCTGCAAAACATTCCGGTGCGGACAGAAGAAGGGCGGCGTATTCGTGAGGCTTTCATCGCCGAGCCGGGCAATGTGTTGGTAAGTCTCGACTACAGCCAGATCGAGTTGCGGATTCTGGCCCATATCGCCGATATTTCGGCTCTGAAACAGGCGTTTTCGGACGATTTGGACATTCACGCCATGACTGCGTCCGAGATGTTTGATGTGCCGTTGGATGAGATGACGCCTGATATCCGCCGTCAGGCAAAGGCAATCAATTTCGGTGTGATCTACGGCATCTCGGGCTTTGGTCTGGCCCGAAACCTGCGCATTCCGCGGGCCGAGGCGCAGGGCTTTATTGATCGTTATTTCGAACGTTTCCCAGGCATTCGCCGCTATATGGACGACACAGTCGAATTCGCGAAAGAGCACGGCTATGTGCAAACCCTGTTCGGGCGCAAGATCCACACGCCCGAGATCAATGCCAAGGGGCCACATGCCGGGTTCTCGCGCCGCGCGGCGATCAATGCACCAATTCAAGGTACTGCGGCGGATGTGATCCGGCGCGCGATGGTGCGAATGCCGGACGCGATCAACGGGTTGCCTGCCAGGATGCTGTTGCAGGTTCACGACGAGTTGCTGTTCGAAGTGGCCAAAGATGCGGTGGATCAGGTGATCGACGTGGCCCGAGACGTGATGGAGGGCGCCTCGGATCCTGCGGTCAAACTGGATGTGAAGCTGGTCGTGGATGCCGGGAAGGGGGCGAACTGGGCCGAGGCGCACTAGCGGCGTTGTTCATCAGGCCTCGGCGGGCTGTCCTTGCAGCGGGTCAGCCCTGCGGCCTGACCATACGGTTCACCATTCGTTGCACGGACGGGCCAAACAGCAGGATTACGGTGAAGGCAATGGGCCAGCAAAATGCCCAGGACGCCATCCAGTCGCCAACTGTGCCGGGGTTAAACCCGATTGCTTTGACCGTCGCGATCCCCGTTACAATCAAGGACATGAGGCCGGACATGATCAGGCTGAAAATGGCACGGGCATAGCGGGCTGGTATCAAGGCAGGCATCCTAATGGTCGCAATGCCCTTGATGTGCGGTATCTGAATGAAAATTACCAGTGCAAGTCCCGCATCCAGTCGAGTGTGTCGCAGGTGCGTTGAGTTGAGGGTGTGTATTCCGCGCTGATCCAGCCGCTATAACCTGCCGCGTCCATGGCCGAGAACAAGGCCTTGAAATCCGTTGGTCCGCGACCCGGTTCCGTGCGATCCGGGGCTGCGCCAACTTGGGCATGGACCACCTGCGGATGAAAGCGGTCCCAGACAGCCAGCGCGTCGCCATGGATCATATGGGCGTGAAAGCTGTCATATTGCAGGCCGACATTCGGGCGATCCACCTGGTTGAGAACCTCTGCTGCCAGATCGTAATCGTTCAAAAAATATCCGGGCTGTGAAACCGGGTTGAGCGGCTCGATGGTGAATTGTTGCTGTGGGGCGAAATCGGCGGCCCATTGCAGATTTTGCACAAAACAACTCAATGCATCCGGCCCGGTGGCGTATCCGGACATGATGTGGATCAGGCCGGGGCGTAGCACCCCTGCATATCGCAGGACACGGCGAATGTCCGACTGGAACCGCGATTGACCATCGGGGATTGCTGCGTAACCCGGCGCACCGCCGGTGTAGTTGGGCGGTGGCGCGTTGATCAACACAAGCTCCAACCCGTTGGCAAGCAAGGCACGGCGGGTTTCCGTCGCGGCGATGTCGTAAGGAAACAAGACCTCGACCGCTGTGAACCCAGCATCTGACGCAGCCTGAAATCGCTCCAGGTAAGGCATTTCGGTAAATAGCAGTGAAAGGTTGGCAGCAAATCTGGGCATGAGCGGTCAGTGGTTGTGTTGATCCGACCATAACCAAGGGATGATTTTCGAGGAAGGGATCGAAAACGACAGATTGTCGAAAATCGACCAGATCGCTTGCACCGAATCAGCAAGGGTCCGCTCAGCACGGCGCGTCATTACGGGTGCCGTCTTAACAAAAGGTCCGAATCCAATGGCGATGAGCCCGGAACCCGTACGCGGGGCAACTACCGCTATGTCTGGTGGCCGAAACCCTGCGTTGTCAGGGAATGGGCTGGCGGTTGCCTCCATGATTACCTGGGCAGCGGGGTTCCCGGCGGCGGAAGTTTTGCTGCAAACCTGGCCCCCTGTTGCATTGCTGACCGCGCGCCTGGCGCTGGCGATTGCCGTTCTGATACCGGTCTGGATCCTGCTGGATGGCCCCAGCAGAGTGTTACGCGCAAGATGGGGTCGGGCGATGGTTGTCGGCGGCTTTGGTTTTGGCTTTGCCATGTTTCTGCTGATCGTTGCGCAGAAAATGACGGACCCGGTGACAGTCGCGATCATTGCATCCTGCGCGCCTTTGCTGGCAACGGTACTGGAGCTGATGGCAGGAACCCGACGGCTGAAGTGGACCTTTGCGTTGGGTGTTCTGGTGTCGGTTCTGGGTGGGCTGATTGCAACCAGCACCGCCGCGCCCGAACAGCTGGGGCTGGGCGCGGTTCTGGCGATCCTTGCAACGGGCCTGTTTTGCTGGGGCAGCATGGCCACTGCGCGCGACTTCCCCGAACTCAGTCAGATCGGGCGCTGTACAATTACTTTCGTCGGTGGGTTGCTCATGGCCGCAGTGCTGAGTTTTGGGGCGGCCCAGCTGGGCATGGATGTGCTGCCAACCGCCGCCATTGATGGGCAGCAATGGGGGATGCTTGGGATCTATGCCTTGATATCACTGGGGCTCAGCCAAGTGTTGTTCATCTCGGCCGTGGGAAAGCTGGGCGTGGCGCTGGCTTCGTTTCACATCAATATCGCCCCGTTTTACGTGATGCTGATCATGCTGATGCTGGGTGAAGACTGGAACTGGACCCGTGCGCTGGGCGCGGGCGTAGTCGCCTTGGCCGTCGTGCTGGCCCAGGATCGCGCTCCACGGTCAGCCAAGATCGGCTGAAGGGATCAGCGGGAAGAATTGCCCACCTGACCAGACACCAAACCAGCCCTCATGGTGGCCGCCAATCTCGACAAGGCGATAGAAGCTTTTGCGATCTATGCGCGCTTCGAGGTTCGTGCGGATCAGTATGTAGGGTGACGGTTCTTCTGTTTCAGGATCGATTACAATCCGGATTGGATGCGCGGGCCCTGCAACAGCGATGTCGTCCACTTGTGTGCGAAAGGTCAGGTCTTGCGTCCGACCTTCGCCGGTTTGCTCGAAATCCACGGCGATGAACGGCGCGTCCTCGACAGTGATTCCCACCTTTTCAACCGGCGTGACCAGATAGTATTTCCCGTCTTCTTTCTTAAGAATTGAGGAAAAAAGCTTCACAAGCTCGAACCGATTGATGGGCGAGCCTAAATAACTCCATGTACCATCTTTTGCGACACGGATGTCCAGATCGCCACAAAACGGAGGATTCCACAGGTGAACGGGCGGTAAACCCCGGGTTTTGGCGGCTTTTACCGATGCGGCCAATCCGTCGGGCGAGGGTTTCACAGGTTTTTGTCCGCTCATTGCTTTTGCCATTTCCTCTCAGCGCGATACACTTCAATCATATTCGTCCACGGAAGGGAAAGTCATGAACGAACCTGCCGACCTCGTAGCCGAGATCGAAGCGCTGGAAAACAAGCTGCAAGAGGCCAAGGCCTCGATCACCCGCCGCTTCATCGGGCAGGAAAGGGTCGTTGACCTGACCCTGGCTGCGCTTTTGTGCGGTGGTCACGCCCTTCTGATCGGTCTGCCGGGCTTGGGCAAGACGCGTCTGGTTGAAACCCTGTCAACGGTGATGGGGCTGCATGGCAATCGCATTCAGTTTACGCCCGACCTGATGCCAGCCGATATTCTTGGATCTGAGGTGTTGGATACGGCCGATGATGGCAGCCGTCATTTCCGTTTCATTCCCGGCCCGATCTTCTGTCAGCTGCTGATGGCGGATGAAATCAACCGCGCAAGCCCGCGAACGCAATCCGCGCTGCTGCAGGCGATGCAGGAGCGTACGGTGACAGTAGCCGGTGAGGACCGTTCCCTTGGTGTGCCATTCCACGTTCTGGCCACGCAAAACCCGATCGAACAGGAAGGCACCTATCCCCTGCCCGAAGCGCAGCTGGACCGGTTTCTTGTGCAGATCGATGTAGAATACCCCGACCGCCAGACCGAGCGGGATATTCTGCTGGCCACGACCGGTGTTGACGAAGACGAAGCACATCAGATTTTCAGCAAGGAAGAACTGCTGGCTGCGCAGGTCTTGCTGCGTCGGATGCCGGTCGGGGACTCGGTTGTCGAACTGATCCTTGATCTGGTGCGGGCCTTCCGCCCAGAAGAAGCGGGTGTATCCGAACGGGTTGCTGAAACCGTCGCGTGGGGTCCTGGGCCACGCGCTGCACAGGCGCTGATGATGACGGTTCGGGCACGTGCGATGTTGCAGGGGCGTCTGGCACCCAATGCCGAGGATGTGCTGGATATGGCGCGCCCGGTGCTTAGTCACCGGATGGCTCTCAACTTTGCGGCACGGGCACGCGGCGACAGTTTGGCCGACCTGATCGACTCGACTGCTGTCGGGTTGATCCGGACCGAGGCGGCAGCGTGAATGCCGCGCTGACCCTTCGCGAAAGATCCGAGGCCGAGGCATCGCGGCTGCCGCCCCTTTTGGCGCGGGCCGAGCATCTGGCGGGCACCGTTCTGCTGGGTGACCATGGACGGCGGCGCTCTGGCATGGGGGATGATTTCTGGCAATACCGCCCAGCACAGATCGGGGACAGTCGCCGGATGATCGACCACCGCCGCTCGGCGCGTGGAGATCAGCAATATGTGCGGGAACGCGAATGGCAGATCGCGCAATCGGTAATGCTTTGGGTCGATCAGGGGGCGTCGATGCGGTTTGCGTCCGACAAATCGTTGCCGACCAAGGCAGATCGCGCCCGGCTTTTGGGACTGGCAACGTCCATCCTGCTGGTCCGCGGTGGAGAGCGTGTTGGCCTGACAGGCACGACCTTGCCACCCCGGCGTGGCAATGCGCAGATCATCCGGCTCGCGCAAGCCTGGTCCGAGGATGATCAAACGGATTACGCCCCGCCTGAACATCGCGCCATGATCCCGCATGCCCGTGCCGTGTTCATTTCGGATTTTCTTGGTCCAATGGACGAAGTTGAACTGGCCCTGACCAAAGCCGCAGACCGTGGTGTTCGCGGCGTAATCCTTCAGGTGCTGGACCCGGGCGAAGAGACATTTCCTTATCGTGGGCGTACGATTTTCGAAAGCGTCGGGGGGTCCGTCCGGCACGAAACGCTCAAGGCGGCAGAGCTGCGGGACCGCTATCTGCAACGCCTCGCCCACCGTAAGGATGCGCTGACGCAGCTTTGCCGGGCGACTGGCTGGCAAATGGGCCTGCATCACACGGGCGATAGCGCGCAAGCGGCTCTGTTGTGGATATATCGTGCGCTGGACGGGGGAACGCGATGACGGTTCTGGCGGGCATCGGCTTTACCGCTCCATGGGTGCTGCTGGGTCTTCTGACCCTGCCGATCCTGTGGCTGATCCTGCGCGCGGTGCCGCCGGCGCCGATCCGTCGGATGTTCCCGGCGGTGACGTTGCTCTTGGGCCTGAAGGATGACGAAAGCGTTTCGGACCGCACGCCGTGGTGGCTGTTGCTGCTGCGGATGCTGGCAGCTGCGGCGGTGATCATAGGTCTGGCCGGTCCGGTTCTGAACCCGTCGCGGGATGAGATTGGGTCCGGGCCGCTGCTGATGGTGCTGGATGCCAGTTGGGCTGGCGCGACCCGATGGTCGGCCACGCTGGATCAGATCGATGCGCAACTGACCGAGGCTGGCCGCGCAGGGCGCACGGTGGCTATCCTGCGCCTGACCGAACCGGAAACACCCGTTTTTCAGGCGGCCGAGGCTTGGCGGGGACATTTGCCGGGATTGATGCCCAACCCATGGCAGCCGACAGAACCTCAGATCGCACAGACCATTGCGGCATTAAAATCAATTGATGGCGGGTTTGATACTCATTGGTTCAGCGACCGGCTGGATTATGTAGATCATGCGGCGCTGGTCTCCAGCTTGGAGGCTCGTGGCGATGTGGTGGTGTTTCAGGCGGCGTCCCGGCCCATGGCGATCCTGCCAGCCGCTTATCAGGACGGGTTGATCCAATTGACAGTGCAGCGCGCGGGCCCCGGACCCGAGGAACGTGTGACAGTATTGGCACAAGGGCGCGACCCGGCCGGAACGGCGCGTGTGCTACATTCAGTGGAACTGACCCTTGAAGCCGGGAACGCTTCGGCGCAGGTCGATCTGGCGCTGCCATCCGAACTCCGCGCGCGGATCACGCGGTTCGAAATCCAGGGCCAAAGGTCTGCCGGGGCCGTGACCCTGACCGATGACAGCCTGCGTCGGCGCGAGGTCGCGCTGATTGCCGGGAGTTTGAACCGCGAAGGTCTGGAGCTGCTGTCACCCCTGCATTATCTGACTCAGGTCCTGAGCCCCACGGCGGATTTCGTCGATGGTGGCCTACCCGAGGTTCTGCCCGCCAATCCGGATGTCATTGTTCTGTCCGATGTGGCCCAGATGTCGGAACCGGAAAAGGCGGACCTGATTGAATGGGTCGAACAGGGCGGTTTGTTGCTGCGCTTTGCCGGCCCGCGCATGGCGGCCAGCGATCTTGGGCGCGACATCGAAGACACCCTGCTGCCTGCACGGCTGCGCAGCGGTGGTCGATCTGTCGGCGGCGCGATGAGCTGGGGTGAGGCCAAGACCTTGGCACCATTCCCCGAAACCTCGCCCTTCTATGGACTGGACATCCCTGATGACGTGGTCGTTTCCACTCAGGTCATGGCACAACCAGACCCTAACTTGGCGGATCGCGTGATTGCCTCACTGTCTGACGGCACACCTTTGGTGACTCGTAAGGCGTTGGGGTTGGGGCAGGTGGTGTTGTTCCATGTGACCGCCGATGCAGAATGGTCGAGCCTGCCACTGTCGGGCCTGTTCGTTGAAATGCTGGATCGGCTGGCCGTGGCTTCGGCTGCAAAGTCCCGGCAAGAGGCTCAGCTACTGGGAACAACATGGGAGCCGGTACAAATCATGGACGGGTTTGGCACCTTGTCAGATGCCGGAACCCTGGCCGGTGTCGACGGGGTTGAACTGATATCGGGCCAGATCGGGCCGGAACTGCGCCCAGGTCTTTATGAAAGTGGCAAGCAGAAGTTGGCGTTGAACGTCGTTTCGGAAGAAACTCAGCTGCGCCCTGTTGTCTGGCCCGCGAATGTGCCGATCAAAGGGCAGGAGGTCAGTACGGAAACGCCACTGGGCGGTCTGTTGCTCAGCCTTGCACTGATTTTGCTGACAGTCGATGTTATTGCATCGCTTGCTTTGTCGGGCAGGTTGGGTTTGGCCCGAACGACGGCCGCTGCGCTGGCCGGTTTACTGCTGGTCCCCGAAGGTCACGCACAAACGCCTGAGGACACCGAGTTTGCATTGGCTGCGACCCACGAACTGGTATTGGCGCATGTCCTGACTGGCGACGCTCAGGTGGATGATATTGCGCAAGCCGGGTTGCGGGGACTTGGTCAAACCCTGTTCTATCGCACATCGGTCGAACCGGCAGACCCCATTGGTGTTGATCTGGAACGGGATGAACTGGCGTTCTTTCCGTTGCTTTATTGGCCGATCTCAGCAAGCCAGTCGCAACCTTCGGCCGAGGCTTATGTGAAGCTAAACGCCTATCTGCGGTCCGGGGGGATGATCCTGTTTGACACGCGTGACGCGGATATCGCCGGTTTCGGTGCCTCCAGCCCAAATGGCCGCAAACTGCAACAACTGGCCGGACCGCTGAATATACCTGCATTAGAGCCGATTCCGCGCGATCATGTTCTGACACGCACGTTCTACCTGTTACAGGATTTTCCGGGCCGATATTCAGGCACCGAGGTTTGGGTTGAAGCCGCGCCGCTGGATGCAGAACAGATCGACGGGATGCCTTTCCGCAATCTGAACGACAATGTGACGCCGGTGGTCATCGGCGGCAATGACTGGGCCGGTGCCTGGGCGGTGGATCGCCACGGGCAGGCCCTGTTGCCCGTCGGGCGCGGTTATGCCGGGGAACGGCAACGCGAGTTGGCCAATCGTTTTGGTGTCAATCTGGTGATGCATGTGCTGACGGGGAACTACAAATCCGATCAGGTTCACGTGCCCGCCCTTCTGGACAGGTTGGGACAATGACAGGAACCGTCATCTTCGATCCGCTGATCCCGTGGGCGATGCTGCTTGTCGTGGGTATGATTGCCGTGGCCGGAGTCGTTCTGGCTTTGTGGCGTGGATTGTCGGGATGGGCCTTGCGTGGGTTGGCGGCGCTGGTGATCATCGCTGCGCTGTCCGGCCCGGTCTATCAGATCGAGGATCGTGCACCTCTGACAGATATCGTTCTGATGTTCGAGGATGAAAGCGCCAGCCAGGCGCTTTCAGACCGGGTGGAACAAACGGCTATGGCCGCAGAGGATTTGGCCACCGAGATCGAGGCACGCGACAATACAGAACTGCGCCGCATCCGGGTCGGCGATGGTGAAGGCGATGAGGGCACGCAGATCATGGCAGCCCTGAACGAGGCCCTGGCCGAAGAGCCGCGTGCGCGTATTGCCGGTATCCTCGTGGTGTCCGACGGGATAGTGCATGATGTCGATCAGGCCCCGGATCTGCCCGCACCGATGCACCTGCTGCAAACCGGGCGGGAAAGCGACTGGGATCGCAGGCTTATTGTCCGAAACGCCCCTGCTTTCGCCATCATTGGTGAATCGGTGACCTTGACCCTGCGCGTCGAAGACAGCGGAGCTGCCCCCGCAGGTGCAACATCTGCACCGTTGGAAATTTCGGTGGATGGGGGCGAGCCCGAACAGTTCAGCATTCCAATCGGTCGCGATGTCGAACTGCCCGTCACATTGCCCCATGGCGGGCGCAACGTGATCCAGTTTTCCGTTCCTCAGGCTGAGGGCGAGTTGACCGACCGCAACAACACGGCCCTGATCCAGATGAACGGCGTAAGGGACCGCCTGCGCGTGCTGCTGGTCTCGGGTGAACCGCATCCGGGTGGTCGCACGTGGCGTAACCTGTTGAAATCCGACAGTTCTGTTGATCTGGTGCATTTCACCATCCTGCGCCCGCCTGAAAAGCAGGATGGTGTGCCGGTGGACGAGCTGTCGCTGATTGCCTTCCCGACGCGTGAGTTGTTTCTGGAAAAGATCAACGATTTCGACCTGATCATCTTTGACCGCTACAAGCGGCGCGGGATTCTGCCTGCGATCTATCTGGACAATGTCACAAGCTACATCAACGAAGGCGGCGCGGTCCTGGTTGCCGCCGGACCTGATTTCGCCGGTGCCGACAGCATCTTCCGCTCGCCCCTGGCGCCAGTTCTGCCAGCTCAGCCAACCGCGCGGGTGATCGAGGAACGATATGTGCCGATGGTCAGTGATCTGGGGCATCGTCACCCGGTCACGACCAACCTTGGAGAATCCGAGGATTGGGGGGCGTGGTTGCGACAGATCGACGTGAAACATCGCTCGGGCGACGTGCTGATGACCGGGGTCGAGGATCGTCCGCTGCTTGTCCTGAACCGTGTCGGCGAAGGGCGCGTTGCGATGCTTGCGTCTGACCATGCCTGGCTTTGGAGTCGTGGCTTCGAAGGAGGGGGTCCGCAGCTGGAGCTGTTGCGCAGGCTGGCCCATTGGATGATGAAGGAACCGGAACTGGAAGAAGAGGCGTTGTGGGCCGAGGCCAACGGTCAGTCCATGCGCATCATTCGTCAGACGCTCGGGACAGAAGTCGGCCCGGTAACAGTCACCTTGCCGAATGGCGAGACGTTGGAGATTACTTTGAAAGAGGTTTCTCCGGGTCGGTTTGAAGCGCAGTATTACGGCCCCGAGATCGGCCTTTATCGTTTGCAGGAAGGCGACCACATGGCTGTGATCGGCCTTGGCCCTGCTGCACCGAAGGAGTTCGAGCGCACCATCGCGACTGGTGATGTCCTTGAACCGGTGCTGGCCAGGTTGCGGGGCGGTGTGATCCGGTTGGAAGATGGGCTGCCGTCGATCCGCAACGTACGCGCCGGACGCCCCGCCGCCGGTCGGGGCTGGATCGGTCTGACCCCACGCAACGCGTATGAGACGCGGGATGTCACGCAGGCCGGGTTGCTGCCGCCCTGGCTTGTCTTGCTGCTGGCTGGAGGCTTTCTGCTGGGCGGTTGGCTGCGGGAAGGGCGGCGTTAACGCTGGCCCATTGCTGTTCTTTAACGGGAACCGGGCGCGCTCTGGTCGATCCGGAACGAGGCCCGGTCGGATTGGCCCTGTGCATCCACCACCACAAGTGAGGTAAATCCGGGTCCGGGATTGGGAATTTCGAATTCTCGCTGCCGTTGCCCGGTCAAGACAGGCACGCCGTTGGTCAAAACGGAAAACGGCCCGACACCACCGCGTAGTTTCACCGTGAGAGGGCTCCCGAAAGTCTCTAACACAGCGTTTTCTGGTGGAAACAACAGATCAGGTGCGGTTTGGTCCGTTTCGAAAGCCGCCGCGCGGGGCCGGAAACGTTGCAACGGTTGCGGCAATTGCGCCGCGCCAACCAACAGTGTTGATGGTGGCGGTGGGCGCAGGGGCGTGAGTTCGGGTTTCAGCAGGCCGAAAGCCTCGGTCAGAAGCGGCGCGGCAACGTCCCCTCCGAATGCGCCGGGAACAGGTGTGCCATCCGCGCGTCCCAGCCAGACCCCGATGACATGCTGCCCGTCAAAACCAATGGCCCAGGCATCGCGGTGCCCATAAGAGGTTCCCGTTTTGAAGGCCAGCGCCCCTGAAGTGCTGCCCGTGGGTGGTGTGATCCCGGATAGGATATCCGCAATCTGCCATGCTGAGGTTTCGGACAAAACACGAGAGGTGAGCCGTGCATCAGCCAGGGCGTCATGGCGCAGAATCGGGCCTTGCCCACCAGCGGCCAGCGTCACGTAGATCTGCACAAGATCATGCAAGCTCAGACCGACGCCACCCAAGGATATTGCCAATCCGGGTGTACCACTGCTCAGGCGCGGTTCTGATCCTGCTGTCCGCAGTGCTGCCATCACGCGCGCAGGGCCCAGCTCGTGCGTCAGGCGCACGACAGGGATATTCAGCGACAATTGCAGCGCGTCCCGAACCCTTACATCGCCCCGGAAAACGCCATCGAAGTTTCGCGGGGCGTAACGCCCGAACATCACCGGGCTATCGCGGATCAGGGTTTCCGGATGGGCCAGCCCCTGATCGAATGCCAGCCCGTAAACCAGAGGTTTCAGCGTCGATCCGGGCGACCGCACGGCTTGGGTCATATCCACGAACCCTTGTCGTGCATCCTGATACCCGGCTGACCCGACCGAGGCCAAAATCTTACCGTCGCGATGATCTGCCACGATCAGCGCAGCGGACACGTGCGGCCCGACGCGCGCAGCGGCCCGAGCGACCACAGTTTCCAACCGGGCTTGCACCCCTGCATCCAGGGTCAGATCAAATACACCGGTTGCACGGGTTTGGCCTTTCACGCGGTCGGTCAGATGGGGTGCAAGGCGCGGAAACGGGATCATTTGATCAGGAATGGTTTCCGTCAGGGCTGCGTGCGTCTCAGCCTTGGTCAATACGCCGTGGCGCTCTAACCTGCGCAAAATCCGATCACGGGCAATTTGGGCTGTCTCGGGTCTGCGATCCGGGCGCCGCGCCTCCGGGGATTGCGGCAAAGCGACCAGCAGGGCCGCCTGTGCGGCGGTCAAACGGGTTGCTTCTTTGCCGAACCAGGCGCGGGCACCGGCACGGATACCTTCCAGATTGCCGCCATAGGGGGCATGGGTCAGGTAGAGGTTCAGGATCTGTGTCTTGCTCAGCTGCCGTTCCAGCGCCAATGCGACCCTAATCTGGCGAAATTTGCCACTCCAACGCCCGGTCGATCCATCTTCGATCAGCCGCGCGACCTGCATGGTCAGGGTTGATCCGCCCGAAACCGCGCGCCCATTCCAAAGGCTTTGCCCGGCTGCGCGCAGCAACGCGACAGGGTCCACGCCCGCGTGGGTCCAGAAACGTTTGTCTTCGTACCGGACCAGCATGGTGGTGAAATTGGGATCGACTGCGCCGGGTTGCAGCCTCCAGATGCCATCTGCAATCGGGAACACGCGCAGAAGGTCACCGTTACGATCCCGTATCTCGACCGAAGTTTCAGTCAGAACAGGCGGCAGCACTGTGGCGTCGACCCAGCGGTCAACGCCATCCCGCGCCAATGCCGCCAGATAGAGAGCGCCGGCCAACGCAAATAACAGGCGCGGCACCCTAGGCATGAGCGCCGCCCAAACAAGGATATGAACGATGGCCGGTCACTGCACCTCGACCCGTCCCGTCGCCGTTCGTGCGCGGTTCTGGGGGCGATACATATCTTCGACCGAGGCCGCCGGATGGTGGAACACGCCCGGTGTGACGGCACGGGCGACATAAGCCAGCGTCACGGTCTGGCGTCCAGACAGGTCAACCGCAGCCAGGAACCTGTCCAATCGGAACTCGGTATGCGTGGCATCAGACAGATCCAACCAGTCCAGCGACCGTACATCGCCCGATCGCAGCAGGTTCGGGTTGTCGATCTCGATCCCGGCGGCAAGAGGATCGTCTACCATCAGACGCGCCCCACCGTTTTCAAACGGCGTGACCGTCAGAACCGTGACGAACCGGTCCCCCACGGCAAAGCGGCCTGCGTCAATCAGATCGCCGTCCATCGAATAATACTGCCGTTCGATTGCATAGCCGGTGCCACCAGCCCCTGGCGGATCCTCGGGGATTCCGGTCACCGTCAGGGTGATATCGGTTGCGTGACCGTCGGTCGCAGTGATATTGACCTCCTCCGCCTGCCCGGATTGCAGAACCTGAACAAAGGGGCCGGAAACTGACACGCCATTGACCGTCAGGCCGGACCCTGAAGGGTCTGACACCAGCGCGTGCGCCGCCAACAGGGACCACGCGGCCTCTTGTGTGGACAGGGGTGTGCGGCCCGTGCTTACCCGTTGGATCAATGCGTTGCGGTCAATCGCCTCGCTGCCTGCATCTACGGCTAGGGTCAGCAGGCCCGCCGCATCCCGCAGGCGGGTGCCGTAATCCGCGCGCCAGTGGTTTTCCTGATCGTTCGGCACCTGTTGCAACATCCGCGCCGCACGGGCGAACATCACGTCTGCGCGGGTTTGGTCCCCGTACGACGCCAGCGCAGCGCCCAGTTGTGCGGCTGCCAATGGCGTGTCAAAAGCATCCCCTTTGACATCCGCATAGTAGCGCAGATCGCCCATCGCCGCCGCGCCTTCCCGCGCAAGAACCATCAGGGCATAAGCGATATCCTGACCACCTTCGTCGAAATCCGGCGCATAGTTGACCCGATTGCGCAGGTTATCCATGGCCTGCGCAAAAGCCCGATCCGGCACCGGGTGCCCGTGCGCACGGGCGCGCGACAGGAAATCGGTTACATAGGCGTCCAGCCAGAAATCACCGCTGCCTGCGCGCCACAGGCCAAAGGCACCGTTTGCAGCCTGACGAGTCAGGATGCTTCGGATTGATTCCGTGATGCGTTGATTCACCTCCGGGCCATTGCCCAGCCCCGAGGCCTGCGCGACGGATGACAGGTAAAGCAGCGGCAGCGCCTTGCTGGTGATCTGCTCGGTGCAGCCATAAGGGTAACGGTTCAACTGATCCAGCAGGCCGGGCATATCGAACTTTGCCAGTGCTCCGGCGGACAGAATGGCCTTGGCCGAGCCGGGTTGAAACCCATCAAAAACATCCTGTGAAAACAGAAAGCTGTCACCCGCACCCAGCGCAAAGCGCCGTGTCCGGGCAATCACGGGATCATTGGCCCGCACCGGCATCCGAAGGGTTTGCGACAGATCGCGCCCGTCTGGTGTGGTGATGGAAACGCTGATCTCTGGATCGCCAATAACATGGGCCGTTACAGGGATGTCGAACACCGCTTTGCCACCATCCTCCAGCAGAAAGCTTGCCGGTACCGGGCCCAGTTCCAGCCCACCAGTGGTGGTCAGGCCAAGCGCCATGTCTCCGGATGTGCCATCCGCATGGACAATCTCAAGCCGCATCCGACTTTGATCGCCGGGGGCCAGAAACCGCGGCAGACTGGCAGTAACCACCACCGGATCGCGGACGATCATGTCAGCTTCGGCCTGACCGACGGCTTTTTGTGACCACGCGACGGCCATCAGTCGGACCGTACCATTGAAGGCGGGCAGGGGGATGTCGACCTCAACCGCGCCATCCGCACCGACCTGAACCGGGCCGCTGAACACCGCCATCAGATCTTGCGTCGGTGGCGGGGATTGGCGGCGCATCCCGTTGTCATTGTCGCCGCCAGAGCGAACCGTACCCATCGTTCCGTTCATGCCGTTGATCAGCCGCCCGTAAACATCACGCAGGTCCACACCCAGCCGACGTTGCCCGAAATAGTACGCTTGCGGGCTTGGGCTTTCGAACCCCGTCAGGTTGAGGATGCCCACATCCACAGCAGCAAGGGTCAGCCAGACTGGATCATCGCTTGCAACATTTTCGACCCTAACAAGGGCCTTCTGTGTTTGACGGGGCGAGGTAACCTCGGGCACCTCAATGGCAACCGACAGCGTGCGATCCGCAGGATCAATGGCAGCATAGGCGACGCCCATGGCGCGTGCCGGGTTCTGACCGGCCGCAACATCCATCGGTCGGATCACCGTGGCAGTGACATAGGCACCTGCACCCCAATCTTCTGTCACCTCTATCGGGATAACACTCTCGCCCTCCTTTACGGCAACCATCTGGCGATGGATCAGTCGGTTCGACAGCACTTCGACTTGGGCGATACCTGCCATGCGCGGAACGATGCGCAGCTGTGCGGTTTCCCCGGCGCGATAGCTGTCGCGATCCAGCGACATCTCAAGCCGGTCAGGCGTGGTCGAAGCATCTGCGGCCTGATACCAGCCTGCGTGGAAATCGACAGCGGTTTCCGTAAAGGTGCCATCAATACGTTGGACCACCAGTTCATAACGGCCCCAGTCCACGGGTTGGGACAACGTCAAAGGAATAGTGGCGACGTCAATCTCTCCGGTGGCAACGCGAGTGCGTCTGGTTGTCGGTTCCCAATTCCAGTTTCCGTAAAGCTGATACCATTGATACCGCGTTTCGATCTTGTTCAGCGTCCAGCGCAGGCGCATCGGGCTGGGGCTCAGGTCGGGTGCAAGGCCGATGATCTGAAACGCGGCCTCGGTACCTTCAGGGAGTACGTCTTCGAACAGGGGTTTGACACCGATGACAGGTTGCGGCGGCAGGACAGGAACGCTCAGGTGACGTTCAACAGGGCGGCCTGAGCCGTCAGCCAGTCGCGCAATAACCTCGGCTTCAATTGGCTTCCCTTCCGTCTCTAACACAGGGATTTCAACGGCAATAGATGCTTTGCCGTTTGCATCTGTACGCGTGTCACCAAAATAGGTGCTTTTGATCGATGTCTCGGCGTCATAGCGGCCAAAGCGATACCCGTCGTAGCCCGGCACTGTGTCCGCCGGGCGTGCGATAACCTGACCGTCGATGCTCAGGTCCGACCCCGGCGCACCAAACAGATAGCGCGCGTCGATCGAAAGCGGAGGGCTGTCGCCGGGACGCAGGGGCGCGTCCGGCAGGGTCAGCTCAAAATCTATACGTTCCGGCAGGAAGTCTTCTACCAGCACTGTTTGCCGCGCCAACGCATCGCTTTTGGGATCAGACCTGATCTCGATCCGCCAAGCACCGCGCGGTGCATCCTCCGCAACAGGCAGGGCAAAGATATGCCCCCCGGCGACGCCGCCATCCGAGACGGTTCGGCGGTATTCCACGCCGTCAGGGCGATACAGGATCGCAATCAGGGGCAGGCCCTCGATAGCCTGCGCCTCACCATCGCGCGACAAGGCGGTGAGGTGGATCACCTCTCCGGCTCGATAAGCGCCGCGATCCGTGGCTAGAAAAACATCAACCGGCCCCGCAGGTGCACGTCCTTCAACACCACGATCTGACAGGTCAAAGGCAGGATCGGTCAGGGATAGAAAGCTGAAGTCACTGTCCCCGGTCGATGCCATCACCAGCGCGGGCGCACTTGCCCCCTTGCCCCGTGTCAGGCCGGGATCGAACCGGACATAACCCGATTCATCCGTTCGCGCTTCGGCGATGACCGCATTTGCGCTTGTGACCAGTGAAACCTCGACACCTTCACGGGGTGCCGCGTCGCTCAGCCCGCGCACCGTGACGTGCAACCCGTCGGTGCCAAGCACGCTGCTGATCCCAAGATCGGACAGAACAAACCATTGCGTTGCGCCCGGGTCGTCATAGGGATCAGCCCCCGGAACACGGGCGGTCAGAGCATAAATACCGGCGGGCTGATCCGCGATCGCCTCGGCCATGGGCAGGCGCGCCGTCATGGTCTGGTTCAGTTCGTTGGCCACTTCGGCGATGCCAGTCCAGATATCCTCGGCAATTTCATCGGAAAATTCTGCTTCCTGCCATTCACTAAGCGGACGACCGAAGAAATCCTGCTGCACCGCGCGCAACAGGTTCCGGTCGCTGACCCTCCGCAGGATCAGGTTCAGCTCGGTGACGTTGACCGTTTCAACGGGCAACGCAGCATCAGCGGATTTCGGCAGAACGTAGCTGCGCCCGGGAAACCGGACCGAAGGCGCCCGGTCGCGCACGTAATGGGCAAGCTCAACATTGCGGTTCAGCGCCTCGCCCGAGGCGGAGGGCAAGCCTTCGCGTAGCGTCAGGCGATAGCGCTGACCATGGGCGACACCGCCAACGCACAGCTGCCTGCCCTCAGCCTGTACCACCAACCCGTCATCGTTGCGCTGGACAAACGGATCATAGTCGACCCCCGCCTTGACCAACGGTTCCGAAAACTCGACGCAGATCAGCGGCGTGGCGGCGTCGCTTTCGACAGAACTGTCGACCACGCGAAACCCGTATTTCCCGATGGCATCATTCAGTGCGGCCAGTACATCCTCGCGCGGTTGGATTTGCTCGGCCAGCCGCAGCACCGGGATCATATCGCGCCCACGCTCGACCTCCTCCAGGGCGCGGGCCAATGTCATCAGGGCGGCAATCTGCGTGCCGGGAGCGTCCGCGCGCAGAAAGCCATTGGTTGCGGCATTCAGCGCACGGTTGCGCAGGTCGCGCCTTTCACTCCAGTCCGAAGAGTTTGTCTGCAACAACAGGCGCGCGTATTCCACCCACAGATCAGGCGCATCGCTGAGCGATACGGCCTCACCAATCCAATTCATCGCCTGCCGCGGGCTGCTCGCGCTGCGCGCCGCGTCCAGAACAGCCTGCAGGTCGTTACCCTGTGCCATATGCAAAAAGCCCAGATCGCGTGCCTGATCTGCGGCCTGCTTCAGGTCGGCAGTACCAAGTACATTCAACGTATTTGCACGCGTTTTTGCCAATGTTTGGGTCTGATCTGGAGTAAGCACCTTCTGCGCAGACACAGCCCCCTGATAGGCCTCTTGCCGGTTTACACCGCTTTTTGGAAAGCAGGCATTGGATCGGGTGTTGTAGGTGAACGCGGTGCAAAGTGTATTGGCGGAACAAGCCTGAATGCAGGACTTCAGATCGGTATCGAAAAGGGCGTCCAGATCCGAGCCATAAAAATCTGCGTCCCGTGTCGTGATGTAGCGGAAATCAGGCACTGCATCTTGCGCCTGGGTGGCGCCGGGCTGGACCAATAGTGAAAAGACGTAAGTTATTGAAATAAAAACAAAGCGGCGCATGGTGCCCTCCTCTTTGGGCACAGCGTTGCATGGTGTGCGCCTGTTGTGCAACGGCTTAAACAGTTTTTCATCTTCCGCCGGGATGCTGGGTGCAGAGCGTTCTGGAATCAATCAAATGAGTCTTGCACATAAATTGGCACAGGAACGGCGCGCGCGTTTGGCAGCTGAACGGATGCTGGCCCTGAAACAGGCCGAGCTTTCGGCAGCCAATCGCAAACTGGGCCAACATGCCATGGCGTTGACCAAACGAATTGGCGAAACGCAGGCTGAGGTTGAAACCGTTCGGGATGAAAACGAAAAGGTCAAATCCGATCTCTGCGTGGCCAACGCCAAGATCGAGGTTGCCGAACGCCGTTTGTGGCACTCGATTCAGACAATTCAGGACGGATTTGCCTTTTTTGACGGTGACAACCGGCTGATCGGCGCAAACACCGCGTATCTGAGCGTTTTTGAAGGCCTGGACGAGGTCGCGCCGGGGATATCATACCCGCGTATTCTGCATTTGCTGACGTCAGAAGGTATTGTCGATATCGGGGATGAATCTGCGGAAGACTGGCAGGACAGAATGCTGGCCCGCTGGAGCCGCGCCAACCCGCCACCAATCGTCATGCAGCTTTGGAACGGTCACTATATCCGCCTGATCGACCAGCGCGGCAGCGGTGGCGATATGGTGAGCCTTGCTCTCAACATCACGGCGTCGGTCCGGCACGAAATCGAGCTTAAGGCGGCGCGCGAGAGGGCCGAAGCAGCAAACCGGGCCAAGTCGGCCTTTCTGGCCAATATGAGCCATGAAATCCGCACCCCGATGAACGGCATCGTTGGCATGTCCGAATTGCTGGACGAGACACCGTTGGACGAAGAGCAGCGGCTATACGTCAACACGATCCGCAATTCGGGTGAGGCGTTGCTGGTCATCATCAACGACGTTCTGGACTATTCCAAGATTGAGGCGGACAAGCTGACTCTGCACCCCGAACAGTTCGATCTTGAACGTTGCATTCTTGAAGTTGCGATGCTGCTACAGCCCAGCGTGCGCGATAAGGGGCTGACATTGCTGGTGGATTACGACTTGTTCTTGCCAACCCTTTTTGTGGGCGATCCTGGTCGGATACGGCAGGTTCTGACCAATCTGGTCGGCAACGCCGTCAAGTTCACCTCCGAAGGCTACGTGCTGGTCCGGGTGACAGGGGTGCCCAACCCGGATGTGCAGATCTGCGACATCCATATCGCGATTGAAGACACCGGAATTGGCATCGACGCCGAGAAAATCGATCACATATTTGGCGAGTTCAATCAGGTCGAAGACGAGCGCAACCGCCAGTTTGAAGGCACCGGGCTTGGCCTTGCCATCACCAAGCGGCTGATCACCTTGATGGGCGGCTCGGTCTGGGTTGAAAGCGAACCGGAACAGGGATCCTGTTTCGGTTTTCGCGTGACACTGCCCACGGTAGAAGGCCCGCAACCCGAGCCTCCGAACCTGGCGGATTGTTTGAAACATGTCCTACTGGTCGAAGATCTTGCCGTGAACCGGGCCATTCTTGCCAAACAGCTTGGGCGACTGGGGGCTGAGGTGACGGTTTGCACGTCGGGGACCGAGGCGCTGTCACAGATGAATGATCAGATTGATTTGGTTCTTTGTGACCACGATCTGCCGGATATGGATGGCCTGGATCTTGCGGTCGCGCTCAGGGATCGCGGGTGGGGTGACATTCCGGTGGTCGTGATGTCTGCAAGCCCCGGTTTGATTCACGCGCATCCTGCCCGTGACCTGATCGACGGTGTCTTGCAGAAACCCATCCCTCGATCCGAGTTGTATGGCAGGTTGATGGCCCTCGACGGCTCATCGTTGGAAAGAGGCCCTTTGGATATGGGTAAAACAGTCTCTAAAAAGAGAGATTCTGAATCTGCGCACCCCCGACGCATGAGGGTTCTTGCCGCCGAGGACAACCGCACCAACCAATTGATCCTGAAGAAGATGGTCAAGGATCTGAATATCGATCTTCGCTTTGCCTCCAATGGGATTGAAGCGGTTGAGATCTATCAGGCGTTCGAGCCAGATCTGATCTTCATGGATATTTCAATGCCGAAGATGGACGGCAAACAAGCAACAGCGGAAATTCGCGGGCTTGAGGTTGCAACCGGTCGTCACGTTCCTATCGTTGCCCTGACGGCCCATGCCATGGCGGGGGATGATCAGGGTATTCTGTCAGCCGGCTTGGACCACTACCTGACCAAACCGCTACACAAGAACCGAATTCACCAGATGATCCTGCAACACCAACCCGATTGCGTCTGCTCGGTCGCAGACACCATGCCCAGTGTCAAAATCCGGCGTGAGCGGGGCGAAAACCCAAATCCGACCTCGTCGGGCTGACACTTCAGGCGTATGCCATCGGGATGCAAGTTCAAGTGATCTGGGTTTCAGGCCGCATAAGGTCTGACGAAAACGGGCTTATCCGCTTCCGACAGATCAGGGCGGTATTCATAGCCGCCACTGTCGAAATCCAGCAGTCCCTTAGGGTCGGTCAAGCGGTGTTGGATGACATACCGCGCCATGGCACCGCGCGCCTTTTTGGCAAAAAAGCTCACAATCTTTGGGGTGCCGCCCTTATCTTCCATGAAGACCGGTGTGATGACGCGCAGGTTCAGGGCATTCAAATCCACCGCACCAAAATACTCCTGACTGGCACAATTCACCAGAATGTTGCTGTTAATCTCGGCACCTTGTGCATTCAGTGCCTTACTCAGCTGATCGCGCCAGTATTCGTAAAGGTTCTTCCCTCTTCGGGTTTTCAGTTTGCTGCCCATCTCAAGCCGGTAGGGCTGTATCGCATCGAGTGGTCGCAACACACCATAAAGGCCGGAAAGGATGCGCAAGTGGTCTTGCGCCCATGACAGCTCGTCTTCGTCCAGCGATGCAGCTTCAAGTCCTTGATATGTGTCGCCAGCAAAAGCAAGCGCAGCCGGGCGTGTGGCCTTGGCGTCGGGTGCATCCGAAAAAGCGCGATACCGGTCGCGGTTCAGGCGTGCCAGATCGTCGCTCAGGTCCATCAGCTTTTTCAGATCACCCAGCGTCAGGTTGCGGGCGGTTTTGGACAGCCGGATTGCATCATCCTGAAAATCGGGCTGCGTAACCCCTACACTCCGCTCGGCCCAGTCCAGCCGTTTGGCCGGGGAAATCACGATCAGCATATCCGCCCTCTTTCTTGCCTGTTTTGGGGTATCTAGCCCGCCTCTCGCAGTACGTCCAGAAAAGCGGCGCCAAACCTTTCGTGACGTCGATCACCCAGCACCTGTGCAATTCCACGGGGATCATCGGGGCGCAGTTGTGCAACCTTTGCCAATTGTGAGGCCGAGCAGGTCAGGGGCTTGTCGATCCCGTCCGGTCCGCGCGACAGCAAGGACTGAACTTCCATCAAGCGGTCGTAAATCTCACCCTGATTGCGGCCAGCCAGTTTTCGGCGCGCCGGATGAACGCTTTTTACCGCCCCTGCGATCACTTCAAGGAACGTGTCGCCATAGCGTTCCAGCTTTTTGGCCCCAACACCGCCGATCCGGGCCATTTCGTCCAGCGTTACAGGGCGCTTTTCCGCCATCTCGATAAGCGTGCGGTCGGGAAAGATGACATAGGCCGGAACACGTGCAGCTTCGGACAGGGCACGGCGTTTGGCCTTGAGCGCAGACAGCAGCGGAGCGTCTTCTTCGGATACCATAGCCTTGACCGCAGGCCGACGTACCGCATTGCGCAGCGTATCCTTGCGCAGGTTTATCTTTGCCTCGCCTTTCAAAATTGGTTTGGCCGCCTCGGTCATGCGCAATGCGCCGTGACGTTCAGGGTCTGGGCGCACCAGATCGTGGCCCATCATCTGGCGGAAAACGGCCTGCCATTGCGGGCGCGTCCAATCTTTGCCGATGCCAAATGTGGACAAATCCTCATGGCGGCGGGCGCGGATTTTGTCGGTCTCGTTTCCCAGAAGGATGTCGATCAAATGGCCTGTCCCGAACCATTCCTCGGTCCGAAGGATCGCAGACAGGGCCATACGCACCGGAGTTGTGCCGTCGAAAACTTCGGGCGGGCTGTCGCACAGATCGCATTTGCCGCAGCGTGCTGTGGCCTCGCCAAAGTAACCCAACAATGTCTGGCGGCGGCATTCCAAGGCCTCGGCCAGACCCAGCAAGGCATTCAGGCGCGCATGATCGGCCATGCGCCGCTCGGGCGGCGCTAGACCCTCGTCAATCTGTGATCGCCGCAGGCGAATGTCATCGGGGCCAAACAGGGTCAGCGTTTCGGCCGGGCCGCCATCGCGTCCGGCGCGCCCGATTTCCTGATAATAGGCTTCGATCGATTTGGGCAGGTCCGCATGGGCGACCCAACGGATATCGGGTTTGTCGATGCCCATGCCAAAAGCCACGGTTGCGACCACGATCAACCCGTCCTCGCGCGCGAAACGGGTTTCGACAATGCGGCGATCTTCGGGGTCCATCCCGCCGTGATAGTGGCAAGCCGAGTGCCCCTCGGCGCGCAGGGCCTGAGCAATCACCTCGGTTTTATTTCTGGTGCCGCAGTAAACGATACCGGACTGGCCTTTGCGCGCATCTGCGAAATCAAGGATCTGCTTGCGCGGTCCGTCCTTTGCGGCGAAAGCCAGATGAATGTTAGGCCGGTCAAATCCGCGCAGAAATTTGCGTGGCTCAATGCCATCGAACAGTTTTTCGACAATCTCATCCTGCGTTTCGGCGTCCGCCGTGGCGGTAAACGCGGCCAGCGGAACCTTCAGGGCGCGCCGCAACTCTCCGATCCGCAGGTAATCAGGGCGAAAGTCATGCCCCCATTGACTGACACAATGGGCTTCGTCCACGGCGATCAGGCTGACGTTGATCCGACGGAGCATCCCAAGCGCCGACCCGGCAGCCAGACGTTCGGGTGCCATGTAAAGCAGCTTTAGCCGCCCGTCTTCCAGCGCGTCCCAGACGGCCTCGGTTTCCTCGGGCGTGTTGCCGGATGTCAGCGCACCGGCCTCGACCCCGGCCTCTTGCAGCCCCCGCACCTGATCACGCATCAGGGCAATGAGCGGAGATATAACGACCGTCACGCCATCGCGGAGCAGTGCAGGGAGTTGAAAGCAAAGAGACTTCCCGCCACCTGTGGGCATGATCGCCAGCACGTTTTCACCTGCCGTTACGGCGTCGACAATCTCTTCCTGCCCGGGGCGGAAGGCGTCGAATCCAAAGACATCTCGCAGCAAGGGTGCGGCGTCGAACATATGCGGGGGTGCCCTGTTTTAAGGTTTATCTGCTCTTAAGCCAGGACAATCACATACTAAGATTCAGTGAACAAGTGGTCAGTAGAAATAGGGCGCGTTGTTGATAAGGATGATCCGCAAGGCATAGACGCCGATCAGCACCACCAGCGGGGTCAAATCCAACCCACCCATATTGGGTAGAACGCGGCGGATCGGCCCGTAAATAGGCTCTAATATCCGATTTAATCCGTACCAGATTTGTGCAACCAGTTGTTGGTGGAGGTTGAGCACCTGAAAGTTGATCAGCCAGCTCATGATCACATGGGCCAGAATGATGAACCAGACAATGTCCAGGATCAGCAGCAGGATTTGGATCAGCGACAGCATGGGATCTCCGTTTTCTTGTTGGACGAGACCTAAGCACCCTTTCAGCAAAGAGCAAGTAGGCTGAACTCTGCGCTTGCGAATTGCCCCAAAGCCCCGTCTTATGACCGCAACAAGAAAACAGGGGCAGAAATGGCAGAAATATCCAAGCGCAGGCGTATCTGGGGCTGGTGGTTCTTCGATTGGGCCAGTCAGCCCTATCACACTCTTTTGGTCACGTTCGTGTTCGGCCCTTACTTCGCGGGCGTCGCTGCGGAATATTATCTGGCGTCCGGCCTGGACGCGGGGTCTGCGGATGCACAGGCGCAGGTGGTCTGGGCCAACTGCATGACCATAGTTGGTTTGATTATTGCCTTCGGTGCACCGCTGATGGGGGCGATGGCCGATGTGTCGGGTCGGCGAATCCCCTGGATATTCGCCTTTTCCGTGATGTACGCAGTAGGTTCCGGCGCGCTTTGGTACACGATGCCCGATGGCTCGAACATGTGGTTGATGCTGTCTGCCTTTGGTCTGGGTTTCATCGGCGCGGAATACGCCCTGATCTTCATCAATTCCCAACTGCCCGATCTGGGTGATGACAGCGAAGTGGGCGAAATCTCCGGCTCGGGCTTTGCCTTCGGCTATTTCGGCGGCCTGATCTCGCTGGCGATCATGCTTGCACTGTTTGTGGAGCAGGCCAACGGCAAAACGCTGATCGGGATGGACCCCTTGTTTGGGCTGGATGCGTCGCAACAGCAGGGTACGCGGTTTGTTGGGCCGTTTACTGCGGGGTGGTTCATTCTGTTCATGGTGCCCTACTTCCTTTGGGTCCATGACGACGAAACGACAAACAAAAAGGGCAGCGTTGCCGAGGCGCTGCGGCTGTTGGCAAAATCAGTGTCTAACCTGCGCCATCGCACCAGTTTGGCCAGTTACCTGGGCTCATCCATGTTCTATCGGGATGCGCTGAACGGGCTTTACAGTTTTGGCGGCGTCTATGCCCGGCTAGTGTTGGAATGGGACCTGATCAAGATCGGTGTTTTCGGCATCGTCAGCGTTCTGGCTGCAGCGGCATTTTCCTGGGTGGGCGGCAAGCTGGACAAGAAATATGGTCCCAAGCCCGTGATCATCGTTGCGATCTGGGTGTTGATCCTTGTCTGCATCACCATCGTTTCAATGGACCGGTCCCAGATATTCGGTATCGCCATGTCCGAAGGGTCGGGCTTGCCGGATATGGTTTTCTTTGGTTGCGGTATCCTGATCGGAGGCATGGGCGGCATTCTGCAATCCTGTAGCCGGTCGATGATGGTCCGGCATACGGACCCGGCAACCCCCGTCGAAAGCTTTGGCCTTTATGGTCTGTCGGGTCGTGCCACCGCCTTTGCTGCGCCACTTCTGATCGGGATCGCCACCACGGTGACAGGAAGTGCTCGTCTGGGGGTGTCACCCATCGTTCTGTTGTTTATTCTGGGTCTATTCCTGATGCGCTGGGTGAGACCGGAAGGGGATCAGAGCAGATGATTTTAAAACGTTTTTTGGTAATTTTGGCGGCGCTTGCTTTTGCAGGCACTGCGACGGCAGAACCGCTGGCAAAGCAGTTGTTCGGGGCGCAGAAACAAGGTTCACAGCAAAAACCGGCCGCTTTCGGCAGTTATTCGCGCGGATGTGCTGCGGGGGCAGTTCAACTGCCTGAAACGGGGCCTACTTGGCAGGCGATGCGCCTGTCGCGTAATCGCAACTGGGGGCATCCGCAGACGATTGACTACGTGCAGGACCTCAGCAGGTTTGCAGCCAGTCAACCGGGATGGAACGGTCTCTATATAGGGGATATCAGCCAGCCACGCGGCGGGCCGATGACCTCGGGCCATCGCAGCCATCAGCTGGGGCTGGACATCGATATCTGGATGCTGCCGGGCGAAAACATGCGCCTGAGCCGCAAATCGCGCGAAAACATCTCGTCCATCTCTCTTCGTCGTTCCAATGGCGCTTACGTCAACGGCAACTGGACCAAGCAGCATCATGCACTGTTGCGTGAAGCGGCAAAAGACAAGCGTGTGGCCCGGATTTTCGTGTTTCCCGGGGCCAAGGTTCAGATGTGCGACGATGAAAAGGGGAACCGCGACTATCTGCGCAAGATAAGGCCCTGGTGGGGGCATCACTATCATTTCCACGTGCGCCTGAATTGTCCCAGAGGGGCAAAGGGTTGCGTGAATCAGGACCCACCCCCCAAGGGCGATGGCTGCGCCGAGGCCCGTCAATGGGTGCACAACATCCTGAACCCGCCGCCACCCGATCCGAATGCGCCGCCGCCGAAGAAACGCCGGGAATACGTTCTGGCCGACTTGCCGCAACAATGCTCCGCCGTTTTGCAATCCAACTGAGTGTAGCGCTGTTTCTTGCCCCGGTGGCCGCCGCGCTGGATGTGAAATCTGCGGCCCACCTGGACAGTTTCGTTTGGCGGCATCCAGCAAGTTGGTTTGGCGGATTTTCAGCGCTTCATATCTCGGACGACGGAGGCCAAATGATTGCGCTTAGCGACCGGGCGCGGATCGTGACCGCGCGGATTGAGCGGCGCGAAGGCCAGATCGCGGATATTCACGTTCTTGGTCAATGGCCGGTGCTGTCCAGCAATGGGCATATCATGAAAGGCGGTGTCGGCGATTCCGAAGGCATCGCGGTGACGCCGGATGGCGGGATATTCATCTCGTTCGAAGGGGTGCATCGTGTCGCCTATTACCCTGCACCGGGCTCAAGCGCGCGTGTGTTACCTCGCCCGAATGCGTTTCGGGACCTTGCCGACAATGGTTCTTTCGAAGCTCTGGCCATTGATGGGCGCGGCTGGCTTTACACTTTGCCGGAAAAGAACCGCACCGCTAAAGGGGACATTCCGGTTTACCGTTGGAATGGCGGCACATGGTCGACCCCGTTTGTTCTGCCACAGCGCGGCGGCTTTAAACCCGTTGCCGCGGATTTCGGTCCCGATGGACGGTTCTACGTTTTGGAACGCAAGGTATCCTTGGTCGGTTTTCGATCGCGACTGCGGCGATGGGACGTGGAGAACGAGAAACCAGGCGCAGAGGAAACCCTGTTCGAAACCGGAACGGGCGCACATGACAACCTCGAAGGATTGTCGGTCTGGCGCGACGGGCAGGGCCGGTTGCGCGCCTCGATGATTTCAGATGACAACTTTCTGGCGTTGCAGCGGACCGAACTTGTGGAATACCTGCTGCCCGATTGACAGGGCGCAGGCAAAGGTCTAAAGGCACGGCTTGCCTTGGGACGGTCCCTTGGCCAAGTCGCCGCTACCTTGTCAAAACGGGCATCAAAACATGCAACGTAACTTCATTCCCGGCATTATTGCCATGGCCACCATTGTTGTGGCCTCGAACATTCTGGTCCAGTTCCTGATCCTTGACGGGCTGCTGACATGGGGTGCTTTCACCTATCCGCTGGCCTTTCTGGTTACAGACATCATGAACCGCGTCTATGGCGTGGGTCCGGCCCGTAAGGTCGTGTTTGCCGGCTTTGTCACCGGTGTTATCTGTTCGCTGATCGGCAGCCAGATCATGTTGCAGGGTGACGGGTTCACCTATGCTGCCGTACCGCTGCGCATCGCCGTTGCATCGGGAACCGCCTTCCTGATCGCGCAACTGACGGATGTCACCGTGTTCAATTCCCTGCGCGGTGGTCGCTGGTGGCGTGCACCGCTGGTGTCGACGCTGGTGGGGTCGGCACTGGATACCGCGATCTTCTTCACCCTCGCCTTTTCGGCTTCGGTCACCTTCTTCGGCGCCAATGCTGACGCCGCAATCAACTGGGCGTGGGAACCTGTTCCGTTCATGCTGTCCGGCCCGATGGCACCACTTTGGGTGACGCTGGCTTTTGCGGACTGGTTGGTGAAGCTTTCACTGGCGCTGATCGCCCTGATCCCGTTCAAGGTGATCGTTGCGCGGCTGACTGTGCAGCCTGTGTAAAAAAACGCTTTGAGAATGGCACAACTTGTGGCACGCTTCTTTTCAACCGCAACAGATAGAAAAGGAGGTGATCCAGTGTCAAGAAAGAGATTGGAGAGAGGTGTCGGAACAACCGGGGGGATCGCCCGTTAGGGCAGCCCTTGGCGGAGCGCTCGCTCCGGCTGGTCGATTGATCTAACCGACCCGACCTCCTGAACTTTCGAAGGGCCGTCCCGCTGGGGCGGCCCTTTTTGATCCCTTCACTTTCTGGGGGTGTTCAAAACTTACCGTGCGCGGAGGCTGGCTGCGTTCGACGCAGCATAAAGCTTGGTCGCGGCAACGGCGTGAATACGTGTCGTCAAAGCTTCGGTGTCTGGCCGCGTGCACTTGATGTCTGGCAAAGCTGCCGCGCGGCCTGACCCGGATATCCTTCTTCCTCGCTTTCATCGAACACGACATAGGCGGCATAAGCGAATCTGGGTGCCATTTCGATCAACTTGAGCCAGCCTTTGCGAAGTTCCGGTTCGACAACACGCTGTGGGAAATATCCGGCCGAGGGAACCGACCGAAGATATTGCAGGCCGAGGGTGCCAATGCCCAGCTGAAGGCGCGGCGCATCAAGTTCCGGAAAGTTCAGCATATGATCGGCGCGAAACTCCGGGCCCCAGTCTATCAGGACATAAGCGTTGCCCAGATCAGCGGGCAGGGCTTCCGGGCCGCTGCTGACAAGGACAAACTCGTCCTCGAAAAGCTGGAGCGCGGACAAGCCCGGCGCGTTTCGCGGCCGGTACATGATGGCAAGATCCAGGCTGCCTTCCTCGATTTCGCGCGCGAGTGTTTCCGACGAGGCCGCTGTCGCCCGGATGGCGACGTCAGGGAGTGCCGCCATCAACTCGGGCAGGGCGTTGATTAGATAGCCGTCCCAAAGACTTGGTGTTGCGCCGATTTCCAAGGCGGCTGCCATCGAAGCAGGCAGACCGGCATCCAGCTTGGCCTGGGTCCACGTTCGCACCAGAACCTGCGCATGTTTGAGGAAATGCCGCCCGGCAATGGTCAGGGTCGCACCGGACTTGCTGCGTTCAAACACGGGCTGTCCAAGCTGTTGTTCGAGCGTTCGGATCCGCATGCTGACGGTCGATTGCGTAACATGGACCTTGTCCGCTGCGTCAAGAAAAGTACCGGTTTCAACGACCGCAAGGAAGGTTCGGGCGAGCTCAATGTCCATCGTTCACCTATTTGAATATTCGATATTATGGGTGATATAAATTCGTTATTCAACGCTATGCGGATGTGCGATATATGCTGCGTAGCGCGAAAGTGCCCCCACCGGATCGGACCGCCAATCAACAGTTTTCATCGTATAGTGGACAACCCGATCTGCGGAACAGGTGTAATCTGTCTGCCGTAGATAAGCCTCCGACACCCAAGCGCTGCACCAACCCCTCAATGGGTAAACCGCCCATTCCCTGATGGAGAACAAAATGAGTCGAGTTTCTGTTGTTGCTCTGCTCGCGTCATTCCTTGCCCTTCCGGCCGCTGCCTTGCCGGTAGGACTGGACACGGACGGTGATGGTCTGGCTTCGCTGACCGAGCTACAGACAAATTATCCCGATATTACCAGTGAGAGCTTTGCCGAAATTGACACGGATGCCGATGGTTTCGTCAATGACGAAGAAATGGTCGCTGCGGTCGAGGCAAAGTTGCTTCCTGAACCCAAAGGTGACGAATAAGCCAGGGTTGCCAAGAACATGAGAAACCCCTCTCCACCCTACAGGTGGATGCTTGCCGGGATGGGTATCTGGTTAGTGCTGTCCCCATTTGTACTGTTCAGCCAGAAAACCCTAGCTCACGGTTCGTCTGACCGTGAGTCGCTCGCCTTCATGACGATCGGTATTGGTGTGTTGGTCATGTCAGGCGCTAGCGGCCGGGGCCACCTTCTCGCACGGGTGGCTCCGGTATTGGCGGTCGGGGCATTGCTGATCGCCGCGCCCGAGGTACTGCATTTTACAGGTCATGGTGTGGCAGCGGCAAATGCTTGGCTCACGGGATCTGCGCTGATCGCGCTCGCCGCTTGGGAGGCGCTGGCGAGTAACAGATTGCGTGCGATCCTGTAGGCTGGCGCGGGGCAGGCAACTGCCCCGCGTTTCTTTCGGCTCCGGCGTCTAAATGATCTCGTCTTCATCGAACATCGGATCGCCTTCAAGCTGGCTGGCGATTGTATCGACCCGCATTTCGACATCCGAGCCGGTCGTTTCCGCAATATGAAACAACGCGTCACCTTCATGAACGACAGGCAGATTAGTGCGCCCCACGATGATACCCGTGGTTTCGCAGATGATATCGGTCCTGAGTTCTCCGAACGGGTCGGAAATGCGTCCAAGCAGGTCACCAGAAGCCACGTATTCTCCGGTCGCTTTGAAAGTTCGCAACAGGCCACCGGCGGGCGCGCGCATCCATGAGCTTGACCGGACATGGACAGGCTTTTCGCGCACAGCGGCGATGCCACGCTTGGCAACCATGCCCTTTGCGTTCATCACCCGAAGGATGCCAGCAACCCCCGCCCGTGCAGACAGTTCGTCGAAACGCAGACCCTCACCGCCCTCGAACAGCAGGATATCCACACCACGCTCTTGCGCGGCCTTGCGCAGCGATCCGTCGCGCAGCTTTGAGATCATCACCACGGGCGCACCGAAGGCATCCGCGTATCTAAGGGTGACATCCGAAGCCGGAGAGACGCGGATCTGCGGCAGATTGGTGCGATGAATCGCGGCAGAATGAAGATCGATCCCCAGGTCCGACCGCTCGACGATCTCGGTCATGAAAAGATGCGCCAGCCGACCGGCCAGCGATCCCCCCTCACTACCGGGGAAGGAACGGTTCAGGTCGCGCCTGTCGGGAAGGTATCGGGAATGTGTCATGAAACCAAAGGCATTCACGATCGGTATGACCAGCAAGGTACCCGCAAGCTTGTCAAGCTGTGGCGCCCGAAGCAGTCGCCGCGCGATTTCCACGCCGATCACCTCATCACCGTGAACGGCGGCACTGACGAACAGGACCGGTCCGGGGCGGCGGCCGTGAACCACGTGTACTGACATGCTCACCGGTGTATGATCCGACAGCACGCTAACCGGCAAATCCAGAGTGGTTCGTGTGCCGGGCGGTACGCGAAAACCTCCGATTTCAAAGGGACCGCGCATTGCCTCTACCCACGGCCTCGTGTCTTTGTGTTGCCTTTGGCGGCATTCTTTTCGAGAAACTCGATGATTTTGCCGGCGACATCAATGCCGGTGGCCTTTTCAACCCCTTCAAGCCCGGGTGAGGAGTTCACTTCCATCACCACCGCACCGTGATTGGCGCGCAGCATATCGACACCGCACACATTAAGACCCATGGCCTTGGCCGCACGCACGGCTGTCGAGCGTTCCTCGGGTGAGATTTTGATAGGCTTGGCGCTGCCACCCCGATGCAGGTTTGATCTGAACTCGCCCTCTGCCCCTTTTCGTTGCATCGCCGCGATCACCTTTCCACCGACCACAAGCGCACGAATATCCGTGCCGCCTGCTTCCTTGATGAACTCCTGTACCATGATGTTGACCTTGGCGCCGCGAAACGCCTCGACCACGGATTTTGCCGACCGGTTTGAATCCGCAAGCACCACTCCGATGCCCTGCGTGCCCTCCAGCAGCTTGACCACCAGCGGAGCGTCCCCCGCCAGTTTGAGAACTTCGTCGGTCTGTTTCGGGTCATGCGCGAAGGTGGTGACCGGCAATCCGATCCCGTCACGTGCCATCAGCTGCATGGACCGCAACTTGTCACGGGATCTGCCAATTGCAACCGACTCGTTGAGCGGAAATACACCCATGATTTCGAACTGCCGCAACACGGCCAGCCCATAGAATGTGACCGAAGCGCCGATCCGTGGGATCACCGCGTCATAGCGCCCAAGCTTTTTGCCGTCGTAATAAACCTCGGGTCGGCGCGACGCGATATTCATGTAACAGCGTAGCGTGTTCACGATATCCAACTGGTGCCCGCGTTGTTCAGCAGCCTCTTTCAGACGCTGGTGGGAATACAGGTTTGGATTTCGGGCAAGCATGACAAGCTTCATTGATGTCGTCCTTCTGCGTCCTTGGATCTTGTCTTGCTCTTCATCTTTTTCGGGTCTTTTCGTGCATCCAGAAGATATGAGTGGCCGGGATCGACAAGGATCCCGCGCCGTCGAATGGCGGTACGGCCAAGGATCAGATCAAACTCCATCCTCGCGCGATTGGCCAGCGAAACGTCGATCAGCCAGCGATGCCGTCCAAGCAGAAGTTGCGTTCTGACAATCAACCGGCGTTCCGGAATGCCACCAGTGTTCTTGATTTCCCGCTCGTCTACAACCCGCGTGCGCACCCGACCCGATGAACGGCGGTTATGGACCGGGATCATGAACTCGACCCATCGTTCGCCATCAACCTCGAACACGGTCTGGTCCACGGCATGCAGGGCCGCGGTTCTGGCGCCTGTGTCTATCTTTGCTGGAATATGCTCGATCCCGAACTCGGGCAGGCTGATCCGCTCGCGCCATCCTATGACTTCGGGGTATCCTGTTTGTTTAGCCATGGCGACTAAGCCACGCAGTCATCATTGGCGCGCCGGTAATTCACAAACGAATTCGCGCTCATCACAACGTAAAAACTATCCATATCGATTAACACATACCCAAGTTCAAAAAGTGCGATCGACAGGGCGCGGATATCTGCTTCATACAAACGCCTGCGCCCGGCGATCCGACGCACCAACTTGTCCGGAATGCGATACCGTCCGCTGGCCTTGCCGCCAAACTCCTGATCGTACAAGACGGCCAGACGTTCGGCTGCGGCGGATATCCAGTCATTTTCCTGCATGCACTTTCTTACAAATCAAAAATTTTTTTGTCTATAGGCAAATAATTTCTGCTATATCGGCGTAAGTTAAGAATCTATACCCCCACAGGTCGGCGGATGAGCGATACGGACTCCTTACCAAAGGAAACAGGGACGCAGCTTCAGCTGGCGTTGGAAAATCGCGACGGGGCGGCGCTGGCAGACCTGCTTGATCCGCTTTCGCTCAGCGATGCCTTGCGGGAATTGCTCAACCTGCCCGTTGACCAGCGAAGCGCCGCGCTCTCGTTGCTGCCACCGGAACGTGCGGCCGAACTGGTCGAAGAAGCGCCAAACGCGCTGGCGGTCGATCTTGTTGAACGCTTGGTATCCGAACAGGCCGCCGAGATCATCCTTGAGCTGGATTCCGACATTCAGGCGGATTTGATCGGTGAACTAGAAGACGCCGATGCAGAAGCGATCCTTGCCCGGATGGACCCGGAAGATGCGGCGGATGTCCGGCGGCTGGTTGAATATGACGACGATGTCGCCGGTGGTCTGATGGTGGCCGAAGCCTTTACCTTTTCCGATGGCGATACAGTCGGAAAGGTTCTGCGGCGTTTCGCTCATGAAGAATACGATCTGGAACGTTACCGTGGCCAGCACCCCTACGTTTTGAATTCCGATGGCGTGCCTGTCGGGGTGCTGTCCTTACGCAGCCTGCTGTCCACACGGCGAAGCATCAAACTCACCGATATCATGGTGCCCCCCATCACGGTTCCGGCCACAATGCCGCTGGAAGAACTGGAGGACCTTTTCGATGAGCACCCTTTTCTTGGGTTGCCGGTTGTCGAAACGGACGGGAATCTTGTGGGTGTCGTTTCCCGCTCTGCCGTGGATGAGGCGCTGCTGAAGCGCGCGGAATCGGCAAGCCTGAAACGTCAGGGTGTCTTTGGCGACGAACTGCGATCGATGCCTTTGCCGCTCAGGGCGCGGCGACGGCTTCAATGGTTGTCGGCTAACATCGTGCTCAACGTGATCGCGGCCAGTGTGATTTCCGCCTATGAACAGACCCTTTCTGCCGTGATCGCTCTGGCTGTGTTCCTGCCGATGGTCTCTGATATGAGCGGTTGTTCCGGAAATCAGGCCGTTGCGGTCAGCATGCGCGAGCTGTCGCTTGGTCTGGTCCGGCCCATTGATGCTGTGCGGGTCTGGATAAAAGAGGTTTCGGTCGGCATCATCAACGGCTGTGTCCTTGGCCTGCTGATCGGACTCGTTGCCTGGATGTGGAAAGGAAACCCGTTTCTGGGTTTGGTGATTGGCGGCGCACTGGGCCTGAACACGATCATCGCGGTGTCGATCGGTGGCGTTCTGCCGTTGTTGTTAAAGCGCATCGGTCAGGACCCGGCGGTCGCCAGTGGCCCTTTGCTGACGACGATCACTGACATGGCAGGGTTTTTCCTGGTCCTGAGCCTTGCAACGGCGATGATGCCGCTCCTGAATTAGTGTTTTTCATGCGCCCTGATCAACACAGGGGTCGGGCGCTCAACCACGAGGAAGACATGACGATCTCAAGCATTGTCAAAACGCAGAACCTGAAAAAGCCGCCATTTTGCGACACTGACACAACGGTGTTCGATGCGGCCGTCACCATTGCTTTGCTGGATGTGAATGCGTTGGCGGTTCTCAGCGATGGGAAGCTGGTCGGGATTATCACGGATCATGACGTGTTGCTGTGCCTGGCGGATTCCGGCTCGGCTTTCTACAAGCAGACAGTGGGTGACTGGATGACGGAAAAACCTGTCACCTGCGCGCTGGGTTCGAAGCTGTCCAATGGTCTTAATCTGATGGCCAAGCACAAAATCCGAAATCTTGTCGTAACTCAGAATGGAAAAGCAATTGCCGTCGTGAGCAGCAAAGAAATCCTGGCACGGGTGCATGAGGAAGACGAGCTGGAGCTGAAGGTGTTGCGTGATATCGCCCGCGGTGCTCAAGGCCAGTCAATCGCCTGACACCTCGGTTCCATGTCTGCTCGCTCTCAACTCAGGGCCGCTACGGAAGGTCACTGTTGAAGATGGAAATGCTGACTTTCCAGGTGCCATCCTTCTGGCGTTTCAGGACGTTCACAAACTTCCCTTTTTCCGGCGGATCAGAGTCAGCAAATGCAAAGGATCCGACCTGATAGGCGGTATCACTATCGACACCGAAATCGATCAACTCATTTGTATGTGTTCCGCCGATGTTTTCCTTCATTCTTTCCTTATAGGCTTCGATGAACGCTTCGCGCCCGCGCAGCAGGGGCTCGCCGGGCGCCAACAACATGACGTCTTCGGTAAAGAACGCAGCTGACGCGAACAAACGTCCCGGCCACCGCCAGGATTCTGAATTGCGCGACCTGCCAAAGCAGGCTTGATCGCACATATGCACTGCGTTAGGCACCGAGGATGAGGAGACTTGCTGAAATGCTGTGCCGCAATGGCTTACGCCCGCCCGCATGTTGCGGGTATCCGACGGCACGGGTCGGGATCGCGACTCTTCTTTTTCATTCGCCCAAGTCACCAAGCTGACACTGCCATGCTGCACATCACCGATGATATCGCGCTGCAAGACTGGGAAATGACCGAAAGCTTTGTACGGTCGTCCGGTCCCGGAGGGCAGAATGTCAACAAGGTGTCGACCGCAGTCGAGCTGCGCTTCGAAGCTGCACGCTCGCCGTCCTTGCCCGATCCGGTCAAGGCCCGGTTAAAGCGACTGGCCGGGCGACGCTGGACCAAAGACGGCGCAATCATCATTCAATGTGAGGAAACACGCTCGCAGGCCCGCAACCGTGAAATCGCGCGCGCAAGGCTGGCAGAACTGATCTCCCGCGCGCTGGTCAAACCTAAACGGCGGATCGCAACGAAACCGACCTATGGCTCGGTCAAGCGTCGGCTTGCCGCGAAAAAGGCGCGTGGCGACGTCAAGGCGCTGCGGGGCAAGGTGTCTGAAGATTGATCTGGCATCTTGCCGGGGCGTTGATAGTCTGGCCCGCAAAGGCTGCAAAAGGGTAACGTCATGAGGCTGGAGGGAAAAACCGCAATCGTCACCGGCGGCGCATCCGGGTTCGGTGCGGGGATCGTGCAGAAATTCCAAGCCGAAGGCGCACGCGTCATGATTGCGGATATCAACGGTGACGCAGCCGCTGAGATGGCGGCGCAACTTGGGGCCGGGGCATTGGCGCATCAGGTCGACGTCGGCGACGGGGCTTCGGTTCAAGTGATGGCGGACACGGCACTTGCCGCCTTTGGGGCGCTCGATATTCTGGTAAACAATGCAGGTGTCACCCACTTGCCAACCCCTCTGGAAAACGTCACCGAGGATGATTTCGACCGGGTCTTCAACGTGAACATGAAGTCCGTCTATCTGACCGCCCGGGCATTTGTTCCCCATATGAAGGTGCGCGGCGCGGGCGCAATTCTGAACGTGGCCTCGACAGCGGGCCTGTCACCGCGCCCGAATCTGAACTGGTACAACGCGTCCAAAGGGTGGATGATCACGGCAACCAAAACTATGGCGGTCGAACTGGCCCCAACCGGCATTCGCGTGAACGCGATCTGTCCAGTCGCGGGTGAAACACCGCTGTTGAAATCTTTCATGGGCGAAGACACGCCCGAGATTCGCGCCAAGTTCCTGGCGACCATCCCATTGGGACGGTTTTCAACACCCGAAGACATGGCCAACGCCGCCTGTTTCCTGTGTTCGGACGAGGCCAGCATGATCACCGGCACCGCGCTCGAAGTTGATGGCGGCCGATGTATCTGATCCGCTCTTCATCTGGCCAAAAATATCCCCGCCGGAGGCAGCGCGCGCCCGCGCGCTTCCCCGCACCAATCCCGAGTTCAAGATGATCCCTGGACCAAGAAACCTGATTACCGATGTCCCCGGCCTGAAGGTTGGAAACGCACAGGACGACGCTCTGAAGTCCGGGACCACGGTTCTCACGGCAGATAAACCGTTTGTAGCGTCGGTCCATGTGATGGGCGGGGCACCGGGTACGCGCGAAACCGATCTGCTTGCGCCTGATAAAACCGTCACAGGGGTGGACGCGCTGGTTCTGTCCGGCGGATCGGCATTTGGACTGGACGCCTGCTCGGGTGTTTCAGATGCGATGCGGGCCGAAGGGCGCGGATTTCCCGTCGGGTCCGCGAAGGTTCCGATCATTCCCGGCGCGATCCTGTTTGATCTGCTCAATGGCGGTGCAAAGGATTGGGCGGAAAACCCCTATCGTGCGCTGGGGCGAGCCGCTTATCTGGCCGCTTCAAAAGATTTTGATTTGGGGTCCGTCGGGGCGGGCACCGGGGCGTTGGCCGCAATGCAGAAGGGCGGGCTTGGCTCTGCTTCGTCCATTCTGCCTGATGGGGTCACGGTCGGGGCCCTCGTTGCGACGAACCCGCTGGGCAGTGTCACAACACCGGGTGACCGGCACTTTTGGGCGGCACCCTTTGAACAAGGTGCAGAATTTGGCGGGCTGGGCCCCGATATGTCGCCGGATCAAAGCCGGATCCGCCCCAGCCGCAAAGCGATGGCCATGAGTCCAGCGCAACCCGAACAGACAAACACGACCATCGCCATCGTTGCCACGGATGCCGCATTGACCAAACCACAATGCCAAAGATTGGCCGTTGCCGCCCACGACGGAATTGCCCGGGCGATCCTTCCCGCACACACACCCGGCGACGGTGATCTGGTTTTTGGCATCAGTACCGGCGCCCGCCCCATCGCATCCGAAGCCGATCTTGCTCTGATCGGGCACGCGGCTTCGCTGTGCCTGTCCCGCGCCATCGCGCGGGCGGTTTATCTGGCGACCCCGGCGGAAGGAGACCTGTTGCCCTGCTGGACCGCTGTACATGACTTAAGTTAAGGACACACCATGTGTCGCAGTGGCACTGTAGATGCGCGCGGCAATCCGCGCGTTGACACTTTTATGCGCCGGGGGTCCATTCGGTGCAGCCAATTTGTATCGGAGCACAAGCTATGAATCGTATCCTCACTATCGCAATCGCTGGCCTGCTGGCGCTGCCCGCCCATGCCGAAGGCGATGCCGAAGCCGGTGAGAAAGCTTTCAACAAATGCAAGTCCTGCCACATGATCGCTGACCCGGCCGGAGAAGTCATTGTCAAAGGGGGCAAAACCGGTCCCAACCTCTATGGTGTCGCTGGCCGCACTGCCGGAACCTACGAAGACTTCAAATATGGCGACAGCATCGTCGCAGCCGGTGAGAAGGGTTTGGTCTGGGATGAGGCCTCCTTTGCGGAATACACGCAGGACCCTAAGGGCTTCCTGAAATCGTATCTGGACGACACCGCTGCCAAGTCGAAAATGACCTTCAAACTGAAAAGCGGCGGTGAAGACGTCTACGCCTATATCGTCAGTGTATCAGGCGAATAAACGCTAGCATTGTGCACCCATGCACAAGGACCAAAGGCCGCAGCCCCTGCGGCCTTTGGTGCGATTGATACCAGTGTAGAACAGCGCCACTTTGGTATCTGACGGCAAACCGCAGAGTGTGCCGCAACGCCAAGCCGACCCGGCAACAGCTAAACCCAACATCAGCGCCCGTCAGGCGGATTGGCAACAGGAGAGGACAGATGGGCATTATGATCCCGGCTTGGGTCAATGGTGAATTGACCCCGGTAGACAAACTTGAAGCTCACGAAAAGGGCCTCAAGCACAAGGCCGTGTCGGTGTTTGTCGTAAGGGGCACCGAGATTTTGTTGCAGCGCCGGGCGCTGGGCAAATACCACACGCCCGGCCTGTGGGCGAACACTTGCTGCACGCATCCCGACTGGGACGAAAGCTCCTCAACCTGCGCCGTGCGCCGCTTGAACGAAGAGCTGGGGATCAAAGGTCTTTACCCTGAATACCGTCACCGTTTGGAATACCACGCCGATGTTGGGAACTGCATGGTGGAAAACGAAGTGGTCGACGTTTTTCTGGCCCATGTGCGCGGACCGCTGAAAATCGCGCCTGATCCGGACGAAGTCATGGATATCCGCTGGATCGACTACCATGACCTGTTGGCCGAAGTGGCCCGCCACCCGGATCGGTTTACACCGTGGCTCAAGATCTACCTGCACAACCATGCGGACACGATTTTCGGCCCGGACCTGATCATTTCAGCTAAATCCTGAGGCACACCGAAAATCCCTGCCTTGCAAGGGCGGCCCAAGCCGCCTAAATCAACGCGTCATGGCCAAGCAGAAGACAGACCCGAATTACAAGGTAATCGCCGAAAACCGGCGCGCCCGCTTCGATTACGCAATCGAAGAGGACATTGAATGTGGCATCATCCTGCAGGGGTCCGAGGTCAAATCCCTGCGCGCGGGCGGCTCGAACATCGCCGAAAGCTATGCCACGGTCGATGACGGAGAACTGTGGCTGGTCAACAGCTATATCGCGCCGTATGAGCAGGCCAAGATGTTCAAGCATGAAGAACGTCGCCGCCGGAAACTGCTGGTGTCCCGCAAGCAGATGTCGAACCTGTGGAACGCGACGCAGCGCAAGGGCATGACGCTGGTGCCGCTGGTTCTGTATTTCAACCACAGAGGACTGGCCAAGATCAAAATCGGCATCGCCAAGGGTAAGAAAACCCACGACAAGCGCGAAACTCAGGCCAAGCGTGACTGGTCAAGGCAGAAGCAGCGCTTGTTGAAAGATCACAGCTAGAACGCCATCGCCGCCTGAACCGCCCGTTGCCAGCGATCATAGGCCGCGTCGCGTTCGGCTTGCTCTTGCGTTGGCTCGAACCGGCGGTCCAGCGCCCATGTTTCGGCAAAACCGACCTGATCCGGGTAAATCCCGGCTTTCATACCTGCCAGCCATGCGGCGCCAAGGGCGGTCGTTTCCTGCATAACCGGGCGATCCACCGGGGCACCCAGACAATCTGAAAGACCCTGCATTGTCCAGTCAGATGCACTCATCCCGCCGTCGACGCGCAGGATGACATCCGCATCGGCCCCCCAGTCGCCCTGCATGGCGTGCCACAGGTCGCGGGTCTGAAAGGCGATGCTTTCCAGCGTGGCGCGGGCAATCTCGGCCCTGCCGGAATTGCGTGTCAGCCCGAACATCGCACCGCGGCAATCCGGCTTCCAGTAAGGCGCCCCAAGGCCCGTGAACGCCGGCACCAGAATCACATGCTGGTTCGGGTCGGCCTGCGCAGCCAGATCACCGCTTTGCGGGGCCGAATCGATGATCTGCAACGCGTCGCGCAGCCATTGCACGGCGGCCCCGGCGATAAAGATCGACCCTTCCAGCGCATAGGTGCGCTGACCATCCAATTGGTAAGCGATTGTCGTCAGCAGGCGGTTTTTCGATTCAACTGGCTGCGCACCCGTGTTCAGCAGCGCGAAACAGCCCGTGCCATAGGTGGATTTCATCATACCGGGCTGGAAACAGGCCTGTCCGATGGTGGCTGCCTGCTGATCGCCTGCCACACCCAGAATGGGGATGTTCCCGCCAAGCAAGGTGGTTGCGCCGAAATCCGAGGCGCAATCCTGCACATTCGGCAACATTTGAACGGGTACATCCAGCAACTCGCAAATCTCAGCGCTCCAGGCGCCTTTGTGAATGTCGAACAGCAGGGTGCGGGCGGCGTTGGTGGCGTCAGTGGCATGGACACGACCTTCGGTCAGACGCCAGATCAGGAAACTGTCGATGGTGCCGAACAGCAACTCTCCGGCCTCAGCCCGCGCGCGTGCGCCTGAAACGGTGTCCAGCAGCCATTTGACCTTGGTGCCCGAGAAATAAGGGTCCAGCAGCAGGCCGGTCTGGGCGGTGACGTCATCTTCACATCCGGCTTGCTTGTATCGGGCGCAGATTTCGGCGGTGCGGCGGTCCTGCCAGACAATCGCGTTATGGATGGCCTTGCCGGTCTGCTTGTCCCAGACCACGGTGGTTTCACGCTGGTTGGTGATGCCGATGCCGGTGATCTGGTCAGCCGAAACACCGGCGCTTTCCATCACCTCGCGACACACATGCATGACGCTGGACCAGATATCCTCGGGGTCGTGTTCAACCCAACCTTCTTGCGGGAAATGCTGGGGGAACTCCTGCTGAGCGGTGCCAACACGGTTCATCTGCCCGTCGAACAGGATCGCGCGCGAGGACGTGGTGCCCTGATCAATTGCCAGAATAAAGGTCATGTCCGCTCTCCCCAGTGTCATTTTGCGCGACTTTAGCGCAAACAACAGCGCCGGGGCCAGAGCAGAAATCAGACCGGATCGACGGGAATATTGTCGATCAGGCGGACGCCATCGGCCCAGGCCGTAACGAACAAGCGCGCGGGTTTGTTGGCATTGGGCAGGCTTTCCAGCGTCTCGGCGCAGCGCAGATCGATATATTCCACTTCGGTAAAACCAGCGTCCAGCAATGCGGCTTTTGCGTCTTGCGCCAGCGCCGCGAAATCCTTGCCAGCGGCAAGCTTATCTGCCACCCGCCGCATGATCTCGTTCATGCGGGACGCGACCTTTACGCCCTCAGGCGACAAAAGCAGATTGCGCGACGACATTGCCAGCCCAGAAGGCTCGCGCACGGTTGGGCAGCCGACAACCTCGATGGGAATGTCCAGATCGCGGGCCATGCGGCGCACCACCAGCAGTTGCTGATAGTCTTTTTCCCCGAAGTAGGCTCGGTCCGCCTGCGTTTGCAGGAACAGTTTGGCCACTACAGTGGCCACGCCTTCGAAATGGCCGGGGCGAAACGGGCCTTCCATCATGTCGGTCAAACCGGTCACGGATACCGTGGTGGAAAAGCCGTCGGGATAGATTTCCTGAGGGTCCGGCACATAGATCGCATCCACGCCATAAGGGGCCAGCTTTTGGGCGTCTTCATGTTCCGTGCGGGGATAGTTCGCCAGGTCTTCGGGGTTGTTGAACTGCTTGGGGTTCACAAAGATCGTCACGATCACCCGGTCACAGTTCTCCTTGGCGGCCTGCGCCAGCGACAAATGCCCTTCGTGCAATGCGCCCATGGTCGGAACAACGCCGATAACGTCACCTGCGCGGTGCCATTCTGTCGTCTTGGTCCGCAGTTCCGCCAGCGAGCGCAGGATCGGCGCGGTCACGTCTTTGGTCCTTTCGCCGGAGCCTGATCAGCAAAGACATGTTCGTCCGCCGGAAATGTTCGCGCACGCACTTCGGCCGCGTAATCTGCGATGGCGGCTTCGGCCAACGGGCCAAGCTCGGCATAGCGTTTGACGAATTTGGGTTTGAAGGCGGTGAAAAAGCCAACCATGTCATCGACGACCAGAATCTGCCCGTCACAACCGGCGGACGCTCCGATTCCGATGGTGGGGATGGCAACCTGTTCGGTGATCCTGTCGGCCAGACCTTGCGGCACTTTCTCAAGCACCACGGAAAACGCGCCGGCCTCGGCCACGGCGCGGGCATCTGCCATGACGGTTTCGGCCTGTTCGTCGCGCCCCTGCACCTTGTAGCCGCCCAGCGTGTTGATCGATTGCGGGGTCAGACCGATATGCGCCATCACCGGGATGCCGCGCTTGACCAGAAAGCGGATGGTTTCAGCCATCTCGACACCGCCTTCCAGCTTGACTGCCCCTGCACCGGTTTCCGCCATCAGCCGCGCCGCGTTGCGAAACGCTTGTGCCGGGCTTTCCTCATAGCTGCCAAACGGCATGTCGATGACCATCATCGCCGTGCTCAACCCGCGTGCGACGGCCTGACCGTGCAGGATCATCATCTCCATCGTGACACCAAGGGTGGATTCCAGCCCGTGCAAAACCATCCCGACGCTGTCCCCCACAAGAACAAAGTCACAATGCGTGTCCATCAGGCGCGCCATAGGCGTTGTGTATGCGGTCAGTGAGACCAGAGGCACGCCGCCTTTTCGGGCGCGAATATCTTCGGCGTTCGGGGCCTTTTTGCGGGCGGTGGCGCTCATGGTTGGCTCCTGCAGGGCTTATGTTGCAGTGCGGCATAGCAGATCGGCCGGGGCCAAAGAAACCCCGGTTGCGCGAACATTCCCTTGATTGACCTCAGGTTTAAAGGAACACTGCCGATAAAACGGCCCGGAAAACATGGGCGCAGATTTTAGTTGGGAGAGTTCACATGACAAAACACGTGCTTCGGACATTCGCGTCGACCGTGGCGATCGGCGCCAGCCTGTTGGCGACGCAGGTTTTGGCCAAATCCGACATCACCATCGCCATGCAGCTGGAACCCCCTCATCTGGATCCGACCAGCGCAGCAGCTCAGGCCATCGATTCGGTTGTCTATACCAACATCTTCGAAGGTCTGACCCGTTTCATGGGCGACGGCTCGGTCGTGCCCGGCCTTGCGGAAAGCTGGGAGATTTCCGAAGACGGCAAAACTTATACCTTCAAACTGCGCGACGGCGTGACCTTCCATGACGGCACGACCATGGATGCCGAGGATGTTAAATTCAGCCTTGACCGGGCCACGGCCGAGGACAGCGCCAACGCGCAGAAAGCTCTGTTTGCAGGGATCGAAAGCGTCGAGGCCGTGGATCCGTTGACGGTCAGGATCACCCTGGCCGATCCGAACGGCAACTTCCTGTTCAACCTTGCCTGGGGTGACGCGGTGATCGTCGCGCCCGAAAGCATTGAGAACATCAAGACAAACCCGGTTGGCACCGGCGCTTTTACCGTTGGCGACTGGGTTCAGGGCGACAGCATAACACTGAACCGCAACCCCAATTATTGGGGCGACCAACCGGCGTTAGAGACTGCGACGTTCAAATTCATCTCGGACCCGACCGCCGCATTTGCGGCCATGATGGCCGAAGATGTGGACGTGTTCGACAACTTCCCGGCACCGGAGAACCTGCCTCAGTTCGAGGCTGACCCGCGGTTTCAGGTTCTGGTTGGATCGACCGAGGGTGAAACGATCCTGTCCACCAACAACAAACAACCGCCATTCGATGACATTCGTGTCCGGCAGGCGTTGGCCCATGCGATTGACCGACAGGCCATCATCGACGGCGCCATGTTCGGATACGGCACCCCAATCGGCACGCATTTTGCGCCACACAACCCCGCTTATGTCGATCTGACGGGCCAGTCCGCGTATGATCCCGAAAAGGCCAGGGCCTTGCTGGCAGAGGCCGGGTTTGAAAACGGGTTCGAGACAACTCTGCACTTGCCACCGCCATCTTATGCGCGCCGGGGCGGTGAAATCATCGCCGCACAGCTGGCCGAGGTCGGCATCACGGCCGAGATCATCAACGTCGAATGGGCCCAGTGGCTGGAATCGGTTTTCAAGGGCAAGGAATTTGGTCTGACCATCGTCAGCCACACCGAACCGATGGATATCGGCATCTACGCGCGGCCCGACTATTACTTCCAGTATGACAGCATCGACTTTCAGACGCTGATGGAGACGCTGAACACCACCACCGACCCCGAGGCACGGACCCGTCTTCTGGGTGAGGCGCAGCGCCTCATCTCGAACGATTATGTCAACGGGTACCTGTTCCAGCTGGCCAAGCTGGGCGTCGCCAAGGCCGGTGTTCAGGGCCTGTGGGAGAACGCACCAACTGCGGCAATCGACCTGACCGCCATTTCCTGGTCTGAATGACATCAGTTGACTGGGCCTGCTTTTCAGGCCCAGTCTCACCATCGCGAAATGCGTTTCTAACGATCATGAAAAGCTTGTTTGCAGGTTTCGTTCTTTTGCTTTTCGCGTCTGTCCTTCCAGGCGCTGTTTTTGCGCAGGGCTTGTTCCAAGGGCAGCAGGATACGCTGGTGGGAACCCCGGACAACCCGCTGAAAGTCGGGGTTGGTATCAAGATCGACCAGATTACCGGTGTCGATCAGCAATCCGAAAACTATGGTGCCGTGGTTGTACTGCGGTTCGAATGGACAGACCCGGAGCTGGCGTTTGATGCGGAAAGCCTTGGTCGTGATTTTCGGGTTTTTGAACCGCCCGCTTTCGTGAAATACGCCGCTGAGCTGGATGTGGTAACCCCGGCTTTTGTTATCCATAACCAACAGTCCAATCGATGGATTCATGAATCCGCAGTTGCCGTGCGTCATGATGGTCATGTGACTTTTGTCGAAAAATCCTCGCTGACCTTGCAGGCTCCGCATTTCAACTTTCGCAAATACCCGTTCGATACGCAGGAATTTCACTTCGAGGTCGTATCGGTGTTTCCTTCGCAATTCGTTCACTATCACTCGCTTGATGAATACTCCGGCCTGGGTGATATGCTGGGCGAAGAGGAATGGATACTTGGCAATGCCAGGGCTCTGACGTCAACGACGACCGGTTTGTCAGGAAACGAAAGCGACCGGGTCGAACTTGTCTTCGAAGGCACCCGGCACCTGACATATTACACCATCCGCATATTCCTGCCGATGCTGGTGCTGATCACGGTAGGATGGGCGCTTTTCTTTCTGGATGAATACCGAAAACGGATCGAGATCGCAGGCGGCAACCTGTTAGTCTTTGTGGCCTTCAACTGGGCCATTTCCGCTGACTTGCCCAAGCTTGGCTATCTGACGTTTCTGGACTTCATACTGCAATGCATGTTCCTGATGACAGGAACGATTATCGTCTTCAGCGTGATGTTGCGTAAATTGAAAGTTTCCGGTCGGGAAGAGACGGCCAGAAAGCTCGACAATTACGCGATCAAATGGATTTACCCGTTGGGATATGCCGCCATCATCGGCTATGCCGTCGTTGTCTTTCTGATGACGTCTTAGGCGCTGAACCCCACAACTATGTGGTTCTGAAATCGCGTGTATAGCTTTGGCTACCGGCTGTTCTGACCCTTGTCGGCGCAGCAGGACGGCGTGGCGGACACCGCGCGCTGCCAGCAACAGTAAAAATCGCAAGATTAAGCATGCACCGCTGATTGTCGTGGTGTCTGATTCAACACAACAGATGTCGGATTCTAGAGTATCCAAATTCGGTTTTTTCGCGGATTCTGAAAAAAAAGGTCCGATTCATGCGATACTCTGGTTTCAAGGTCATCAAAGAGGCTCTTACCGGGCACAAAGGGTGGACACCGGCCTGGCGCGAGCCGGAGCCCAAGCCACATTACGACATTGTCATCATCGGCGGTGGCGGTCATGGCCTTTCAACGGCGCATTATCTGTCCAAGGTATTTGGCCTCCGCAATGTGGCGGTGATTGAAAAAGGCTGGATCGGTGGCGGCAATGTCGGGCGCAATACAACCATTATCCGCTCGAATTATTTGCTGGACGGCAACGAACCTTTCTACGAGTTCTCGCTGAAACTGTGGGAAGGTCTTGAGCAGGACGTTAACTATAACGCGATGGTCAGCCAGCGCGGGATCATCAACCTGATCCACACAGACGCACAGCGAGACGCCTTTACGCGACGTGGCAACGCCATGATCCTGAACGGCGCGGATGCCGAGCTGCTGGATGCCGAACAGGTGCGCAAGGAATACCCGTTCCTGAACTTCAACGATGCCCGGTTCCCGATCAAGGGCGGGCTGGCCCAGCGGCGTGGTGGCACGGTTCGGCACGACGCGGTGGCCTGGGGATATGCCCGTTCAGCAGACAGCCACGGTGTCGATATCATCCAAAACTGCGAAGTGACCGGTTTCCGGATAGAAAACGGAAAATGTCTGGGGGTTGAGACGTCGAAAGGGTTCATTGGCGCAGGCAAGGTTGGCTGTGCCGTGGCCGGAAATTCGGGGCGTGTCATGGGCATGGCGGGTATGCGGTTGCCAATCGAAAGCCATGTCCTGCAAGCCTTCGTGTCAGAAGGTCTGAAGCCGGTTCTGCCCGGGGTGATCACTTTTGGCGCGGGGCATTTCTATGTCAGCCAGTCCGACAAGGGCGGACTGGTCTTTGGTGGCGATATCGACGGGTACAATTCGTACGCACAACGCGGCAACCTGCCCGTGGTCGAAGATGTCTGCGAGGGCGGCATGGCCCTGATGCCGATGATCGGTCGCGCGCGCCTGCTGCGGATGTGGGGCGGGATCATGGATATGTCCATGGATGGATCGCCCATCATCGACCGGACCGGCATCGATGGCCTCTATTTCAACGGCGGCTGGTGTTACGGCGGGTTCAAGGCAACTCCGGCGTCGGGGTATTGTTTTGCGCATCTGCTGGCAAAGGATGAACCGCACCCGACGGCCACCGCCTACCGGTTCGACCGGTTCCGCACTGGCCGCATGATCGACGAAAAAGGTATGGGCAACCAGCCCAACCTGCACTGAGGGGAGCAGCACCATGATCATCCATCACCCCTTGCTGGGCCCGCGTGACAGTTCCGAATTCGTCTATCTGGGAGACGCTTCGCTGATCAACAGGCCCGATTGGCAGGCCGAAGACGCGGCCGAAGCGTTTTTTGACTACGCCTATCTGCGCGACAATCCAGCTGGCGAACACCGCGAGTTGTGGTTCCACGAGGGGGGCGACCGATCCTGGCTGGTCGTGACCCGCAATACCGCGACACATGAGATTTCCAAAGTGGAACTGGCCCGTGACGTGGCCCGGGCACAGGGGCGCTCCAAATGACTCAAGACAACAGGCTGAGCGGCGGTCAGATCGACCGCACCAAAACCCTGAATTTCAAATTCGACAATCGCAGTTACCATGCACATCCGGGCGATACGCTGGCCTCGGCCCTTCTGGCCAATGGCGTGCGCCTGATGGGCAGGTCGTTCAAATACCATCGCCCGCGTGGCGTGCTGACTGCCGGTTCGGAAGAACCCAACGCCCTTGTCGAGCTGCGCACCGGCAACCGTCAGGAACCCAACACCCGTGCCACGACCGTTGAGATGTTCGAGGGGCTTGAAGCCCATTCCCAAAACCGCTGGCCCAGCCTGAAATTCGATGCTCTGGCGATCAACGACAGATTCTCGACCTTTCTGACGGCGGGGTTCTACTACAAAACCTTCATGTGGCCTGCCGCGTTCTGGGAAAAGCTGTACGAGCCGATGATCCGCTACGCGGCCGGTCTTGGGTCATTGTCGATGCAGGAAGACCCCGATGAGTATGACAAGGGGTTTCGACATTGCGATCTGCTGATTATCGGCGCGGGTCCAGCCGGACTGATGGCGGCATTGACGGCAGGCCGGGCCGGTTCCGAGATCATTCTTGCGGATGAGGATTTCGCACTTGGTGGGCGGCTCAACAGTGAAACCTTTTCGCTGAACGACGGCGATGCGACCGATTGGATTAAGCAGAGTGTCGCTGAACTGTCAGCAATGCCCAACGTCCGCCTGATGCCGCGCACGACCGTGATCGGTGCCTTTGATCACGGCATTTATGGCGCAGTTGAGCGGACGGGCGATCATCTTGCTTCTCTGCCTTCCGGTAAACCGCGCCAGATACTCTGGCGCATCTACGCCAAACGCGCCCTATTGTGCGCTGGCGCGACCGAGCGGCCCATCGCGTTTGAAAACAACGACAGACCCGGCATCATGCTGGCAAGTGCGTTGCGCACCTATGCCAATCGGTTTGCAACCACGGCGGCGCAACGTGTCGCCATCTTTACGAACAACGATGACGGCCACCGCACCGCTGCGGACCTGCACGCAAAAGGTGTCAGGATTGCTGCTGTCGTCGACGTCCGTGACGACGCCCCGACCAGCCATGAATATGAAGTTCTGCGCGGCGCGCAGGTCAGGGACACCAAAGGCCGACTGGGGCTGACCTTTGTCGAGGTTGAGCTGGCAGACGGATCGTCGCGCACGCTGGACTGCGGGGCGCTTGGCGTTTCGGGTGGCTGGAACCCCAACGTGCATTTGACCTGCCACCAACGGGGGCGTCCCGCCTGGAACGACGATCTGGCGGCTTTCGTGCCCGGCGCGGACTTGCCGCCTAAGCTGTCCGTCGCAGGGGCGGCGAATGGTGTGATGTCCACCCATGGTGCCCTGCAATCCGGGGCAGAAGGTGCGGCGCAGGCGCTGGGCCTGCAAGGCCCGCTGTCCGATCTGCCTAAGGCCGAGGATACCCCGATCTCGCAGACACCGTTCTGGTATGTTCAGGGTTGCAGCCGCGCGTGGTTGGATCAGCAGAACGACGTGACCGTCAAGGATGTGAAGCTCAGCCATCAGGAAGGGTTCCGTTCGGTCGAGCACTTGAAACGCTATACCACCTTGGGCATGGCCACCGATCAGGGCAAGACCTCGAACATGGGCGGGCTTGCGATCATGGCCGAACTTGCAGGTAAGTCCATTCCGGAAACCGGCACAACGATCTTCCGCCCGCCCTATACGCCCGTTCCGATTGCAACCTTTGCTGGCCGGATGAAAGGCAAAGAGTTTCATCCAACTCGCCTGACCCCGTCACATTACTGGGCCAAGGAACGCGGCGCGGTGTTTGTCGAGGTCGGCAATTGGCTGCGCGCACAGTGGTTCCCGCTGCCCGGTGAAACCCATTGGCGGGAATCCGTGGACCGTGAGGTGCGCCAGACCCGTGCCTCGGTCGGGGTGTGCGACTGCACCACGCTTGGAAAGATTGATGTTCAGGGTGCGGATGCGGCGGATTTCCTGAACAGGGTCTATTGCAACGGATTTGCCAAGCTGGCCGTCGGCAAAACCCGCTATGGGCTGATGTTGCGCGAAGACGGAATTGCGATGGATGACGGCACCGCCGCGCGTCTGGCCGAGGATCATTTCGTGGTCACCACCACAACAGCCAATGCGGTCAAGGTCTACCAGCATATGGAATTTGTCCGGCAATGCCTGTTCCCGGACATGGATGTGCAGCTGATCTCGACCACCGAAGCCTGGGCACAATACGCGGTAGCCGGACCCAATTCGCGCAAACTGCTGCAAAAGATCGTGGATCCCGAGTTCGACATCTCGAACGAAGGCTTCCCGTTCATGGCTTGCGGCAACATCACCGTATGCGGCGGGTTGCGGGCGCGGTTGTTCCGGATTTCCTTCTCGGGCGAATTGGCCTTTGAAATCGCGGTTCCATCGCGATACGGCGACGCGCTGATGCGGCGTTTGATGCAGGAAGGCGAAGAGTTCGATGTCGTACCATACGGCACCGAAGCGCTGGGCGTCATGCGGATCGAAAAGGGTCACGCCGCAGGCAACGAGTTGAACGGAACCACCACCGCCCTGAACCTTGGAATGGGTCGGATGGTATCCAAGAATAAAGACAGCATCGGCTCAATCCTGTCCGAGCGTGAAGGGCTGAACGAACCAGACGCTTTGATGATGGTTGGCATCAAGCCTGTGAACGCTGGCGACAAGGTAACCGCCGGAGGGCATCTGATGGATGCCACGGGTCCCGTGGATGCTGCCCATGATCAGGGCTATGTCACATCGGCGGCATTTTCGCCGTCGCTGGACAGCCATATCGGCCTTGGCTTCTTGAAAAACGGCGGCACACGTCAGGGTGAAAAGATGCGCCTTGTGTCGCCAGTGACCGATCTGACGGTCGAGGTTGAAATCGTCTCGGCCCATTTCGTCGACCCTGAGGGAGAACGGCTCCGTGCATGATCTTGTAGCAATAACCGCGCTGGGTGAAACCGAACCCAAGATCGACAGGGTCGGAAGCGTGACCTGTACCGAAACCCCGGGTGTGGCGCTGGCCTCGGTCGCCGCTCGGCAGGGTCGGGAAGACAAGACCCGGAGCGCCATATCCCAATTGATCGGGGTGGAAACGCCTGGCGTTGGTAAGTTTACCGGCGGGCCGATCGTTGCCTTCTGGACCGGGCCTGATCAATGGATGATCGAAGCGCCCTTTGAGACACATGAAGATCTGGCGCGTCTGGTAAAAGAAAGCACTGGGGACAACGCATCGGTTTCCGAACAGACAGACGCATGGGTCAGGTTTGATCTGGACGGAGATGGCGTGTTAGAAGTGCTGGAATTGCTAAGCAATCTGGATTGCCGAAAAATGGCGGTCGGTGCCGCATCCCGCACGTCTATCCATCACCTGGGGTGTTTCGTCCTGTGCCGTGCTTCTGGTTCGTTCAGTATTTACGGGCCAAGATCGTCTGCCGGGTCACTGCATCATGCGATTGTGGCCGCAATGAAATCGGCGCTTTGAAGGCAAGATCAGCTTGAGGGCAGCGGGGCGTTATCCTCGACCCGAAACCGGTTGATCCGTCGCCGGTCCTCGCTGGGGCTCAAACCAAAGGCAGATCGGTAGTGCGTCACCAACGGCGTGACCGAGCTGTATCCGATGGCCGCGGCAATGTCGGCAATAGGGTCCTTGGTATAGACAACCATCTGACGGGCCGCCTTCATCCGCATGGAGCGGAAATAATGGCTGGGGCTTTGCCCTGTGGCCTGTTTGAAGGCGCGCTCGATCTGGCGGGGGGTGACGCCCGTTTGATCCGCTATGTCCGCGATCGAGATTGGATTGCCGATACGGCTTGCGAACAGGTCGACACATCGGGCCACAAGCGGCGGCAGCTTTTCACCAGTGGCAGGTTTGCTTGCACTGGGCACCTGTTGTTGAACACCTTCCCCTCGCATCATCGGATGCTGGAACCAGCAGGCCACCTCATGCGCGACTTCGCCGCCCAACCGGTCCTGAATCAGATGCAGGGCCAGATCAAACGCGGCCGCCGCCCCGGCCGCTGTATACCGCGTGGCATCCGACACGATCACTTCGCGCCTTGCATCGATCTGTGGAAACTCGGCCAGAAACGCGGCTTCGTAGCACCAGTGCACCGATACCGGATGGCCAGTCATGACTCCCGACCGCACGAGCGGGAAAACGCCGCCGCTGATACCGCCCAGAATTGTCCCGTGGCGTGACAAAGCCCTCAACGCACCATTCCCCTGGGCAGGGTTTCTGAAGCCCGAGGTCGGACTGCTGAGCAGGAACAGAATATCAATCGGCTTACAGTCTGCGAGGTTGCGTTCAGCCTCAAAACGCACATGAGCGCTGGAGCTGACCTTTCCCCCGTTTTCCGCCACAAGAGACCAGCGAAATGCCTCTTGCCCGGCGATCTCATTTGCAGCGCGCAGCGGTTCGATGACCGAGGTCAGGCAAGCCATCGGAAAGCCATCGAACAGCAGAAACCCGATCTCAATTCTATTTTCTGTCAGCATGAGCGCTACACTATCAGTAAATCCTGGTTTGGCCCGGATTGCTCCTTGGCCGCTCTGGCCTGCGGAAACGGTTCGAACAAGTGTAGCAAATCACGGAACGTGCGAAATCGAAAAAACGCGCAACAAACATGGTGAAAATCGGGGTCAGGTCCTGCATTCGGATTGACAGGCGGAAAGGAACAAAGGTTGCGCAGCGCCATTTGCCGGTCTGCCGATGCCGTAGATGCTGGACCCGTGACGGCTGAGACCCTAACGTGGCCTCAATGCTTCGCTATACCCTTAAACGACTGATCTCATTGCTTGCCAGCCTTGCCGTCGCCTCGGTGGTCATCTTCGCCGTGATCGAGGTCGCACCGGGGGACCCGGCATCGTTCATGCTGGGTGTCAACGCGCAGGAGGATACGTTGGCCGCGCTGCGGGCTGAACTGGGTCTGGATGGATCCAGGGTGCAGCGGTATTTCAACTGGGTCGGAGGGATGGTAGCCGGAGATTTCGGCACCTCGTACACCTATCGCACACCGGTGTCGCAGATGATTGCGGACCGGCTGTGGGTATCGTTGCCCTTGGCTTTGTATGCGCTCACGCTGTCCACGCTGATCGCCTTTCCTGCCGGGATCTATGCCGCCGCGCGCCGGGGCAAGCCCGGGGATCTGGCGGTGATGGGGGCGACACAGCTTGGTATCGCTGTGCCCAATTTCTGGTTCGCGATGATGCTGGTGCTGATCTTCGCCATAAACCTGCGCTGGTTCAATGCCGGTGGGTTTGTTGGCTGGGGCGAGGGCCTTTGGGCGGGGCTGCGTTCGCTGACTTTGCCCGCCATTGCGTTGGCCCTTCCTCAGGCCGCGATCCTGGCCCGCGTTATGCGATCCGCGCTGCTGGATATTCTGGGTGAGGATTTCATGCGCACCGCGCGGGCCAAGGGATTGTCGCGTCGTCAGGCTCTGTGGCGGCATGGGGTGCGGAACGCGCTGATCCCCGTGCTGACGATCATCGGCTTGCAGTTTTCCTTCCTGCTGGCCGGGTCGATCATCATCGAACAGGTGTTCTACCTGCCGGGCCTCGGGCGGTTGGTGTTTCAGGCCATTTCGGCCCGCGATCTGATCGTGGTTGAATCGGTGGTGATGCTGCTGGTCTTTGCGGTGATCACCGTGAATTTTCTGGTGGATCTGGCCTACGCAGCCGTTGACCCACGGTTGAGGAGCCGGTCATGAGCCGCAACCTGATTCTGGGCGCGGCGCTGTCGTCGCTGGTGGTGCTGGCGGCGCTGATCTCGTTTGTCTGGACACCCTACGACTATGCCGCGCTGGATATCCCCAACAAACTTCAGACGCCCGATGCACAACACTGGTTTGGAACAGATCACTTCGGCCGCGACATGTTCTCGATGATCATGGTCGGTGCACGCACTTCGATTGCGGTGGCTCTGGTGGCCGTGGGGATTGGCATGGCGCTGGGCGTACCCCTTGGCCTGACAGCCGCCGCACGCAAAGGGTCGTGGTTGGATGAGGTGATCATGCGTGGCAACGATCTGGTCTTTGCCTTTCCCTCGCTGGTCATCGCCATCCTGATCACGGCTGTGTTCGGTGCCGGTGCCATCAACGCGATCATTGCGATCGGTATTTTCAACATCCCCGTCTTTGCCCGCATCACCCGAGGGGCCGCATTGTCGCTGTGGGAGCGCGAGTTCATCCTTGCCGCCCGTGTGTCGGGCAAAGGTGCCGCACGGATATCAGCCGAACACATCCTGCCTAATGTCGCCAACTTGCTGATCGTTCAGGGCACCATCCAATTTTCGCTGGGCATACTGGCCGAGGCGGGCCTGTCCTATGTCGGTCTGGGTGCGCAGCCGCCGACGCCCAGTTGGGGCCGGATGCTGGCGGACGCGCAGACAATGGTCAGTTTTGCCCCGCATTTGGCTCTGATTCCGGGCTTGGCGATTATTGTCACGGTATTGGGTTTGAACCTGCTGGGTGATGGTCTGCGCGACTGGCTGGACCCAAGGATCAGGGTGGCGCGGGCATGACGTTGCTGCAAGTCGAAAACCTGTCCCTGTCGATCCACGGGGTGCCGATCCTGAAGCGGGTCAACTTGTCCATCGACCCGGGCCAGATCGTGGCGGTGACAGGTGAAAGCGGCTCGGGCAAATCCATGACAGCACTGGCTGTGATGCAGCTTCTGCCAAACGGGGCAACGGCAGACGGCGTAATCCGACTGGATGGCACTGACCTGCTTTCCGAATCCGAGGCCGAGATGTGCGCCTTGCGTGGCGCGTCCATCGGGATGGTATTTCAGGAACCGATGACGGCGCTCAACCCGGTGAAAACCATCGGCGATCAGGTGATGGAGACCATCCTGATCCACAAGGCGATGCCTCCTGCTCAGGCCCGGACCCGCGCTGCCGAGGTGCTGACGCGGGTTGGACTGCCGCCCGACAGGTTTCCTCTGTCGCGCTATCCGCATGAGCTGTCGGGCGGGCAGCGTCAGCGTGTCGTCATCGCAATGGCCATCGCATTGCGTCCCAGGCTTTTGATCGCGGATGAGCCGACCACGGCGCTGGATGTCACAACGCAGGCGCAGATCCTTGATCTGCTGAAAGGGCTGGTTCGCGAATATGATATGGGCCTGCTGATGATCACCCATGATCTGGCTGTGGTCTCGGACATGGCCGATCAGATTGTCGTCATGCGTCACGGCGAGGTCGTCGAAAGTGGCGCGACGCGAAACCTGTTTCGAGATATGCAGCACCCTTATACCCGCATGTTGTTCGAAGCTTCGGGACATCAGGTCACTCTGCCTGAACCTACACAGCAACGCCCGCTTCTGGAGGTTTCGCAGGTCGTCCGGGATTACCGCCTTCCCCGCAAAGGTCTGCTGGACGCGCCGGGCCACCACCGCGCGGTGGATGGTGTCAGCTTTACCCTCAACCGAGGGGAGCGTTTAGGGCTGGTGGGCGAGTCCGGTTGCGGAAAATCGACCCTAACACGGGCTATTTTAGGGTTGGAAGAGATCCAATCCGGTCAGATTATGCTGGATGGTCAGCCGGTTTTCACCGGCCACAGGCCCAACCTTGCGGTGCGTCGCAAGATGCAGGTCGTGTTTCAGGATCCCTATGGCAGCTTCAATCCCCGCCACCGTGTCGCGCGCCTGATCACTGAACCTTTTCACCTGTTGGAAACGCCACCAAAGGGTTCCGAACGCCAGGACCGGATCACAGAGATGCTGACGGCAGTGGGCCTCGGCCCTGATGATGCGGGCAAGTACATTCACGAGTTTTCGGGCGGGCAACGCCAGCGGATCGCCATTGCCCGCGCCCTGATCATTCGGCCGGAACTGATCCTGTTCGATGAGGCGGTTTCAGCCCTCGACGTATCGGTGCGCGCCCAAATCCTTGATCTGCTTGCCGAACTCTGCGAGGCTTATGATCTGACTTACCTGTTCATCAGCCACGATCTGAGCGTGGTGCGCACCATCACCGATCATGTTCTGGTGATGCAATCCGGACGAATTGTCGAACAAGGCAAGACCGAACAGGTATTCTCGGACCCGCAGCATTCCTACACGCAAACCCTGATCGCCGCCGCGCCCCAACTGCCTGAAATCGGGAAGCTATCGGCGTAAAACTACTTATTAGAGCCTAAATGGAGGCCAAAATGACCCAACCACTCTGGTTTGACCCCACCCTTTGCCTGATCGGTGGAAACTGGACGCCTGCGGCATCGGGCGAAACATTGCCGTTGACCAACCCGTCAGACGGGACCGAGATATGCAGGATTGCACGCGGCTCGGGTGTGGATATTGACGCGGCGGTCGCCGCCGCCAGAACTGCGTTAAAGGGCGACTGGGGGCGCAAGACGGCCTTGGAGCGTGGGCGCATCCTGACCCGGCTGGGCCAGCTGGTGCTGGAACGGGTGGACGATCTGGCGCGGCTTGAGGCGATGGATGTGGGCAAGCCCCTGACGCAGGCCCGCGCCGATGCCATCGCGCTGGCGCGCTATTGTGAGTTCTACGGGGGTGCAGCGGACAAGGTGATGGGTGAGACCATTCCCTATCTCGATGGCTACACCGTCTATACACTGCGCGAACCCCATGGGGTGACGGCCCACATCGTGCCCTGGAACTATCCGATGCAGATTATCGGGCGCTCGGTCGGGGCCGCGCTGGCCATGGGCAACGCCTGTGTTCTGAAACCGGCGGAAGAGGCCTGTCTGACCGCGCTGGCCTTTGCCCATCTTGCACAGCAAGCGGGTCTGCCAGCAGGTGCACTGAATGTTGTGCCCGGTCTGGGGGCCGAGGCCGGAGCCGCACTGTCCGGGCATCCGGGGGTCAACCATATCTCGTTTACTGGTTCGGTGGCCACGGGTGCATTGGTGCAGCAGGCCGCAGGGCGAAACGTTGTGCCTGTGACACTGGAACTGGGCGGAAAATCCCCGCAGCTGGTGTTTGACGATGCCGATCTGGATGCCGCCCTGCCGTTTCTGGTGAATGCGGGCATTCAGAACGCAGGACAGACCTGCTCGGCCTCCTCCCGCATTCTGGTACAGCGCGGTGTCTATGATCAGGTCAAATCTCGCATGGCCGAGGCCTATGAACAGCTCAGCGTTGGACCCGCGATGCAGGATCTTCGCGTTGGACCGCTGATTTCCGAGCGGCAAAAACAGATCGTAAACAGTTTTCTGGACAAAGGCGCCGATCTGACCATTGCGGCAGAAGGGACGATCATAATGGATGCGCCGGAAACCGGGGCTTATGTCCGGCCCACCTTGTTTGCGAACGTGCCACCGGATCACCCGCTCGCCCGTGATGAAATCTTCGGCCCGGTCCAGGTTCTGATCCCGTTTGACACCGAAGAACAGGCTCTAAATATAGCCAATAGCACTGATTACGGTCTTGTCGCCAGCGTCTGGACACGTGACGGTGCGCGGCAGATGCGGTTGGCAAAAGGGCTGCACGCGGGTCAGGTGTTCCTCAACAACTATGGGGCAGGTGGCGGCGTTGAACTGCCATTTGGCGGCGTGGGCAAATCCGGCCATGGCCGCGAGAAAGGCTTTGAGGCGCTTTATGGCTTTTCGCAACTCAAGACAGTGGCTGCCTATCACGGGTAACAGCGCCCCGGTCTGTCAGATCAACGTTTCTTTCGCGCATATGCGCCCCAGAACAATCTCCTTGATCTCTTTAAGGGAATGGGCAACGGACAATCCAAAGGGCGGTTGGTATCAGTGATTTGTCGTCTCAAGTCACTTTTGAAGCAAAGACCGTTCGGGTCAGGACCAGAAAATCGCAATGAAGGACCCGGGTGGCGCTTGGCATTCCCGCTCTGTTCTGGATTGTCGGCCTCCTGCTTGTAAAAGCGTCGAAACCAAAAGCGGGCGTCTCAACGCCGCTATTACGCGCGCTTTTCACCAATCGAGGTTACGCCCAGAACATCCAGCACCCTGGCTTCGATCTGCTCGGCATTCATACCCGCAACGGCATACATGTCCGCGGGGCTGGCCTGATCGATGAAGATGTCAGGCAAGACCATCGAGCGGTATTTCAAGCCCCGATCAAAAACACCCTCATCCGCCAGAAGCTGTGCCACATGGCTGCCAAACCCGCCAACAGCGCCTTCTTCGATGGCGATCAACGCCTCATGATCTGCAGCCAGGTCCAGGATCAGATCGCGATCCAGCGGCTTGGCAAAGCGGGCGTCGGCGATGGTTGGGCTAATGCCTTTGGCGGTCAGAGACTCGGCTGCTTTCTGAACTTCAGCCAGCCGCGTGCCAAAAGACAAAAGTGCGACGCGCGCGCCTTTCCGGATCATGCGGCCTTTGCCGATCTCCAGTACCTCACCGCGTTCGGGCAAGTCCACTCCGACACCTTCGCCGCGCGGATAGCGGAAGGCAATCGGCCCTTCATCATGCGCGACAGCGGTTGCCACCATGTGCATCAATTCCGCCTCATCCGCGGCGGCCATGACGACCATGCCCGGCAGATTGGCCAAATAGGCAATATCGAACGACCCGGCATGGGTGGCACCGTCAGCCCCCACCAAACCCGCGCGGTCAATGGCAAACCGAACGGGCAAGCGCTGGATTGCGACGTCATGCACAACCTGGTCGTACCCCCGCTGCAGAAAGGTCGAATACATGGCGCAGAATGGCTTCATCCCCCCTGCCGCCAGCGCAGCCGAGAAGGTCACGCCGTGCTGCTCGGCAATCGCCACATCGAAACAGTGCGACGGGTACCGTTCGGCAAACAGGCCCAACCCGGTGCCATCTGGCATCGCGGCAGTCACCGCAACGATCTTGTCATCGCGCGCGGCGGCATCCACCAGAGCCCTGCCAAAGACAGACGTGTAAGAAGGGGCGTTTGAAGGGGCCTTTTTCTGCTCGCCCGTAACCACATCGAATTTGGCTGTCGCGTGGCCTTTGTCGCGGGCCTGTTCGGCTGGTGCGTACCCTTTGCCCTTCTTGGTCAAGACGTGGATCAGGATCGGCCCGGTTGCCCGAGCCTTGACGGTGCGCAGAACCGGCAGCAGCTGATCCAGGTCATGCCCATCAATAGGCCCGAGATAGGAAAACCCGAGCTCTTCGAACAGGGTCCCGCCCACGGCCATACCTTTCAGCATTTCCTTGGCGCGTTTGGCCCCTTCGCGGAACGGTTCGGGCAAAAGTGAAACAGCGCCCTTTGCGGCGGCTTTCAGATCGTGGAATGGCGCCTCGGCGTAGATTCGGGACAGATAGCTGGACAAGGCACCAACAGGGGGGGCGATGCTCATTTCATTGTCATTCAGAATGACAATCAGGCGTTTCTTCAGGTGACCGGCATTGTTCATCGCCTCAAAGGCCATGCCTGCGGACATCGATCCATCACCGATCACGGCAATCGCGTCACCCAACCCTTCAGGGGTTACACCGCCCAGATCACGCGCCACGGCAAAACCCAGTGCAGCACTGATCGAAGTGCTGGAATGCGCGGCGCCAAACGGGTCATAGGGGCTTTCGCTGCGCTTGGTGAAACCGCTCAGGCCATCTTTCATGCGCAGCGTGCGAATGCGGTCGCGCCGTTCGGTCAGGATTTTGTGCGGATAGCACTGATGGCCCACATCCCAGATGATCTTGTCGCGCGGCGTGTCGAAAACAGCGTGCAGCGCGGTTGTCAGTTCCACAACACCCAGACCCGCGCCCAGATGCCCACCAGTGACAGAAACCGCCGAAATCGTCTCGGCCCGCAATTCCTGCGCAACCTGATGCAACTGCGCGTCCGAGAACCGCTTGAGATCGGCGGGGCGGTTCACAAGGTCCAGCAGGGGCGTTTTGGGGCGGTCAGACATTTGGCGCGTTCCTGGCTTAGCTGTCCCGGGCAATAACGAAGCGAGCGGCTTCCTTCAAGGTTTCTGCCGTTGGGCCATACCCGTCCAGTGCGGCGCAGGCCTGATCAACAAGTTCACTGGCGCGGGTTCTGGCAGCATCCAAACCCAGAAGCGATACGAAAGTGGCCTTTCCCGCATCCGCATCTTTCTGAAGACGTTTGCCTGCCTTTGCAGCATCACCTTCAACATCAAGGATGTCGTCTGCAATCTGAAAAGCAAGACCAAGGGCTCGGGCATATTGGCGCAAGGGCTCTGGATCCGCTTTCGCCAGACGCGCACCCGCACAGGAGGACCATTCGATCAAAGCGCCCGTTTTGCCGCCCTGAAGCTGTGTTATCGCATTCAGCGTCAGAGGCTCAGAAGCGGTTTCCGCCGCGATATCAAGCGCCTGCCCCAAAACCATACCTTGCGCACCGCTTGCCCTGGCCAGTGTCAGTGCCAGATCAACGCGAATTTCTGCATCTCCAACCTCCGGCCGGGTACACAGCTCAAAGGCCAGTGTTTGCAGCGCGTCCCCGGCAAGTACAGCCGTGCCTTCATCCCATTTCACATGCACCGTGGGGCGTCCGCGCCGCAGATCGTCGTCATCCATGCAGGGCAGATCGTCGTGAACCAGCGAATAGGCGTGCAGGGCCTCTATCGCGGTCGCGGGCCAGATCGCGCGGGACTCGTCGATTTGGTGCAGGCGCGCACTTTCCAGAACCAGAAACCCGCGCAGCCGCTTACCGCCCCGGGTGGCGTAGGCCATTGCCCGTGTCACATCCAGATCGTCCAGCGCGCCCATTATCAGGTCAAAATGATCCTGAAGGCGCGCCGCGTCCTGCGCCAGTCTTTCCTGAAACATTTACTGACCTTCGACAGGTGTGGTCCCGGTCGGTTGGCCATTCGCGTCCAGAGTGATCGCGGCCACTTTTTCCTCGGCCCGCTTCAACTCGTCCTCGCAACGTTTTTTCAAAGCGGCCCCGCGTTCATAAAGCGCAATCGACTGATCCAGCGCCACGTCGCCGCGCTCAAGCTGACCAACCACGGTCTCAAGCTCTTTCATGGCCTGCTCGAATGTCATCTGCTCAACTGGGGTATCGGTCATCGTGCTGCCTTCATCAGTTCTTCCACATGGGCGCGTGTCGCCTCGGCCAGTGCGTTCAGATCATACCCGCCCTCCAGAGTCGAGACGATACGGCCCTGACACACCTCATCGGCTATCCCGCACAGCTCTGCCGTGATCCAGGCGAAATCGCCAGTCGACCAGTTCAGATTGGCCAGAGGGTCGTCCTGATGCGCATCGAACCCGGCCGAGATGATGATCAGCTCCGGCCGGAACGCCCGCAGGCGCGGAAAGGCCTGCGTTTCATAGGCGGAACGCATCTCAACCCCGCCGGTGCCCGGGGCCAGCGGGATATTCAGAACGTTATCGTAAGCGCCTGCCTCGTCCGGGCGGCCCGATCCGGGCCATAACGGCATTTGCTGGCTGGTGATCACAAGGGCCCGATCTTCATCCCACAGCAGATCCTGCGTGCCGTTGCCATGATGAACGTCGAAATCGACCACAGCGACCCGCTTCAGCCCGTGGTAATCCAGCGCGTGTTTCGCAGCCAGCGCCGCGTTGCCAAACAGGCAGAACCCCATGGCTTTCTCGGCTTCGGCATGGTGCCCAGGTGGGCGAATGACACAAAATGCGTTCGGTGCCTCACCGCCCAAAACCAGATCAACGGCCCGCACCGCCGCACCCGCCGCGCGATAGGCCGCATCCACGGAACCCGGCGACATGAAGGTGTCCCCGTCGATCTGCGCAAACCCGTCAGTGGGGCGCGACGATCTGATGTCGCGGATATGGCTTTCGGGATGAACACGCAGCAAATCATCGTCTGCCGCCAGCGGTGCGGTCACGCGCTTCAGATCCAGCCCCTCCAGCGCGTGCAGGATATGCTCCAGCCGCGCCACCTGTTCCGGATGACCCTGGGGTGTGACATGTCCAAGGCAATCGGCATGTGTCAAAAGGGCGGTTTTCATCGGGATCCCATCTTCATCTGGCTAAAAAATATCCTCGCCGAAGGCATTAATCGCCGCGCAGCGGCCCATTCAATCGGGCGCCAGCATATAGCCCGCGCCCCGGACTGTCTGCAGATACCGGGGCTGTTTCGGGTCCTGTTCGATCTTCCGGCGCAGGCGGGTGATCTGCACGTCCACGGCACGTTCTTGCGCCTGTCCTTTATCCCGGCCCAGATCTTCCACCAGTTTTACACGGCTGATCGGCTCGCCCGGTTGGGCCGAGAAAATTTTCATCAGCTGGCTTTCGGTTGCGGTCAGGCGGACCGGCATTTCACCCTGCCACATCTCACCGCGTTCAATGTCATACCGGATGGGACCAAGATGCAGGATCTTCGCCGCTGTTTCCTCGGCCGGGGTTTCCGGCATTCGGCGCAGGATCGCATTGATCCGCAGCAACAGCTCTTTCGGCTCGAAAGGTTTGGCGAGATAATCATCTGCCCCGGCTTCAAGCCCTGCAATCCTATGCTCGGTCTCGCCCTTGGCGGTCAACAACAGGATCGGTGTCGTATGGGTGTCACGCAGCGATCTGGTCAGGCTGACGCCATCTTCGCCCGGCATCATCACATCCATGACGATCATGTCGAAATCCAATCCCGACAGAACCCGCCGCGCATGGGCCGCATCCCGTGCCGCTGTCACCAGAAACCCGTTTCGCATCAGGAATTTCTTGAGCAGATCGCGAATGCGTTCGTCATCATCAACAATCAGCAGATGGGCATCCATTTCGCTCATGAACTCGTATCCCGCAATTTCGTATAGGCATGACGCATATCAGCATCCATCATTGCTTCAAGTACTTTGCGAAACCCGGCCACGGCCTCGGGACCGGCATCCTTGAAGGCTGCGCGCATTCTTGTTCGTTGCGCATCTGACAACGTGGCCTCCAACGTTTCGCCCTTTTCCGTCAGAAATAGGTGCCGTTCGCGTTTATCCACGGTTCCGACCCGGCTTTCCACCAGACCATCCTCGATCAATGTCCGAAGAACCCTGTTCAGAGACTGTTTTGTAACCCCGAGGATCGCCAGCAAATTGTTCACCGTGGTGCCCGGAGCACGGTTGATAAAATGGATCGCGCGGTGATGGGCGCGGCCATAGGCCATCTCGGACAGGATACGATCAGGATCCGCGGTAAAGCCGCGATAGGCAAAGAACATGGCCTCGATCCCCTGGCGCAACTGTTCATCCGTCAAAAACAACAGGCTCTCGCCCCCATATCGCGGGGCTGGGCGGATTTCGGACATATCATGCCTCATTCGTTACTCGGGTTTGACTTTATGTCAGCGTTATTGACATTCCAAGGGCGGAGCGGTATCGAATCGCAGTTTTTGCGCAACATTGTGTCCGCATCGGACCTAAGTAGCGCAACAATCGGAAATTTAACCCGGTTCAGGAGGTTTCGCATGGCGGGGTATGATGATCGTGACGGTGTCATCTGGATGGATGGTAAGCTGGTGCCCTGGCGCGATGCCAATGTGCATATTCTGACCCACGCGATGCACTATGCCTCATCCGTGTTCGAGGGCGAACGGGCTTATAACGGCAAGATTTTCAAAAGCCGCGAACATTCCGAACGTCTTATCGCCAGCGCCGAGGCGCTGGACATGCCGATGCCTTACACCGTCGATCAGATTGAAGCGGCCAAGGAAGAGACCCTGAAAGCCAGTGGCCTTCAGGATGCCTATGTCCGCGCATTGGTCTGGCGTGGGTCTGGCGAAGACATGGGTGTGGCATCGGCCCGCAACCCAGTACGTATGGCCATCGCGGTCTGGCCCTGGGGCGCTTATTATGGCGACGCCAAGATGCAGGGCGCAAAACTGGACATCGCCGAATGGAAACGCCCCAGCCCGGAAACCATCCCGGTTCACGCTAAGGCGGCGGGCCTCTACATGATTTGCACCATTTCCAAGCACAAGGCCGAAGCCAAGGGATGCTCGGACGCGCTGTTCATGGACTGGCGTGGTTACGTGGCCGAAGCAACAGGTGCCAACGTGTTCTTCGTCAAGGATGGAGAGGTTCACACCCCGCTGGCGGATTGCTTCCTGAACGGTATCACCCGCCAGACCGTCATACAGATGCTGAAGGATAAAGGCATCACTGTGCATGAGCGGCGCATCAAGCCCGAAGAAATGGCTGATTTCGAACAGTGCTGGCTGACCGGAACCGCGGCCGAGGTCACTCCGGTCGGGCAAATCGGAGATTACACTTTCGAAGTTGGCGACCTGACCCGCGAAATCGCAGAAGATTACGAAAAGCTGGTCCGCTCGTAATAACTTGCAAAACCCCGCTTCGGCGGGTTTTTTGTTGCAGATCGTGCAAATAATAGTGCAAAGCGTTCCGTGATCTGGACGAACGGGCCAGTTCCCGTATCTTCAACACATGTTGGATCTACTCAGCGATATTCTCACCCGCCTGTCCCTGCGTGGCACGTTCTACTTCCGCACCTCGTTCACACCGCCTTTTGGTATTCAGGTGCCGGAATTCGAAAACGTCGCGCGGTTTCATTTTGTTCAACGGGGTGAGCTCAAGGTCCATGTCTCTTCCACCGGGGAAACGTTGCGGCTGCGGCAGGGGGACCTGATCCTGATCCCTCACGGGGTGCCACATGCGTTGTTGTGTGCCGAAGTCAGGCCACTGGATGCGCTTCCTCTGGAACAGGTTCTTGAGATTGCCGGCTACAAAGGCGATGGCGTTCTTGTCTATGGCGGTGCGAACGAGGACCGGGACACGCAACTGATCTGCGGCCATTTTTCTTTCACCGGCCCAGCAGGGCGAAAAGGCACCGGGCATATGCTGATCGACCGCCTACCGCCCTACATCCTGATCGAGAATTATGGCGAAGAGGCCGGATCGTGGATGGAATCGACCCTGCGCATGATCGGATCCGAAGTGTCCGGGGCCCGTATTGGCGGTGATCTGATTGCGCTTAAGCTGTCCGAAGTTCTGTTTGCGCAGGCGATCCGAACCTATCTGGAACGGCAAAGCCCCCAGGACACCGCCCTTGCGGGCTTTGCGGATACGCGCATCTCACGCGCTTTGGCGGCGTTCCACCAAGCGCCAGCGCAAGACTGGAGCGTTGCAACACTGGCACGCGAATCCGGCATGTCGCGCACAGCCTTTTCTCAGTTATTTGCCCAGAAGATGGGCACGACGCCGATGCAATACCTCACCGACTGGCGCATGCAGATTGCGTGCCATGGCCTAACAGAGGCACGATGGAACGTCGCAGATGCAGCAGCCGAAGTTGGATATGCCTCTGAGGCCGCGTTCTCCCGTGTTTTCAAGAAGCAGGTCGGCTTGTCGCCAGCCGCATACAGGTCCATGCACTAATACGCCAAGAGTTCTGTACGATCTGCAAGATTTTTGAAACGATCGAGAATTCAGCGTTCGGGTCAGGCTTTCTATCTTTCTTTCATCACTGATTGAAAAGAGGAAAATCCTATGTCCCTGCGTTTCGTTACCCGCTCTGTCCACGCGTATCTGGACTACCCGGTTGCCATTGCCCTGATGACACTGCCATTCCTGCTGGGATTGGGTCAGTCCAACCCGATGGCGCTGTGGCTTTCGGTTGTCACCGGTGTCGCCGCCTTTGTCCTGACAGTTCTGACCGACCACCATTTGGGAATTTGGCGCGTTCTACCCTACAAATTTCACCTGGCCGTGGACCTGATTGTCGGCATCACCTTTCTGTTTGCACCCAGTGTACTGGGGTTTTCAGGATTGGATGCGGCGTTCTACTGGCTGAACGGTGCGGCTGTGGTTCTCGTCATCTCGCTCAGCGCGCCCGAGCAGGAAGTCGCTGCCTGAGCGCAGTTCCTCAGCACTGGCAACTTTGTCCAAATACTACCGAAATAGCTGAGCCGCCCGTTTTGCAAATCGGCGGCTCAGAGCCGAGAAGCGTGTTGGCCGGTCGGGCGAATTTACTTGAAAAAGCCGACTGAATTCATCAGATTTATCCCTGCGCGGGGTGAGGTCACAGATGACAGACACGCTTGACGAAATCATGGCCCGGCATGATGCGCTGGTTGCGTGCGGGTGCAATTGTTGCGAAGGCGACTATTGCGCCTATGCCGACCGTCAGAGCCGGGACACGGCAACCACTGAAGACGCCCGCACACAAGGCACCGTCCATCAACGCAAGTCGTTGCGATATATCTTTGAAACTGTGCGAAGCGGCAGGGGATAGCAGCGCAGCAGTTTGGGCTGCGCTGTTGCAAGGTTCAGAAATCCACCCCGCGCTGGGCTTTGATTCCCGCCTGGAACGGGTGCTTTTCTTCGGTCATCTCGGTGACCAGATCTGCATAATCACGCAGCGCCTGCGGTGCGTCACGGCCTGTCAGGAACACACTCGTCTTGTCCGAACGCGCGTTCAGCCCGTCTATCACCTGCTCGACCGAGAGATATTCATAGCGAAGCGCGATGTTGATCTCGTCCAGAACCACCAGATCGAATTCGCCACTTGCCATAAGGGCGCAAGCCTTGTCGAAGGCGGCATTGGCGGCTGCAATGTCGCGTTCGCGGTCTTGTGTATCCCAGGTAAACCCCTCACCCATCGTATGCCAGGTGACCAGATCGCGTTCTTCGAAGAAACGGCGCTCGCCGGTTTTCCACTTGCCCTTGATGAACTGCACCACGGCGACCTTCTGACCCCAACCAAGCGCGCGGATGACCACACCAAAGGCCGCCGATGACTTACCTTTGCCTTTGCCGGTATTGATCAGAACAAGGCCGCGTTCGGGATCAACAGCCTCGGACACCTTCTTGCGGTGCTGGGCCTGCACCTTTTGCATCTTTTCCTTGTGATCCTGCGCGTCGCTCATTGGGGAACCTCTTTGATTGTCCGGCCCAACCTAGGGAAAGAATGCAAAAGGTAAAGTCACGCTTTGGGGTCCGTGACAGAACGCGCCTTGCCACGCTCCAGCCCCAGCTGGTGTTCGCGCCAGATCACAACAACATTGCCTGCGATCACCAATGCGGCCCCGATCAGGATCGCAACGGTGGGCAATTCATCAAACGCGAAATAACCGATCACAATCGCAAAAAGCATTGTTGCATAGTCATAAGGTGCCAGCATCGATGCCTGTCCAAACCGATACGAGGACGTGACCAAGATCTGAGCAACTCCGCCAATTAACCCCATGGTGATCAGTATTAGAGCCTGATTCAGCGTAGGCATTGTCCATCCCCAGATCGCCGTCAGCGCCGAAAGCAGCGTCGCTGTCAGCGAGAAATAGAACACGATTGCGGCAGGGTGATCGACCTTGACCAGTTGGCGGATGTGGATCTGCACAAAGGCCCGGGCAAAGGTCGCGCCCAGTACGCATAGCGCTCCGATGGTTGCAGCCGTTTCCATCTGAGTGCTGCCAAGCCGGGGCCAGATCATGATCATCACGCCAAGCAACCCAAGTGCCACGGCACCGATGCGAATCATGCGGATGCGCTCACCCAGCATCACGGCGGCCAAAATCAGGGTGAAGATCGGCGTGGCGTAACCGATTGCGGTGACTTCGGGCAGCGGCAGCAGGCTAAGGCCGGTGAATGTCAGCCCCATGGCGCTGGTCCCCAGAACCCCGCGCCAGAAATGCCCCATGGGTTTCTTGACGACAAAGCCTTGCGCCAGCTCTCGGCGCGCGGTCAGCCACAGAATGATGACCGGAATAGCAAACAGGGACCGGAAGAACACCAATTGGCCCGGCGGGAATTCGTCAGATAAGGCTTTGACCAGGGCCGACATCGACGTGAAAAGGAACAGCGCGCCAAGCTTCAGCGCCACAGCCAGCAAAGGTCGATGCGATGTTAAGGGTTTTGTCATCGGCGCGACCCTGCGCCTTTGCAGAAAAAAGATCAACGGGGTGGATCAGGTGATGGTCCACGACTTCGGTATCGATGCGCCAATTTCCGCTGCAAAATCCTCAAGGAACTGAAACATTCGGCCCGCCCTTGCCTGCGCAATCTGCTTGCCTGCATCCGTCAGCATGTCGTCCGGCAGGGTCAGCAGCTTAACCTTCCAGTGATCAATCGAATACCGCAGATCGTCCAGCGGGCGCGCTTCTGCGAATGGATCGGCCGGATCATAGAGAACACGCCCCAAAGCACCTGATACAGAAAATGTGCGCGCAATCCCGATGGCCCCCAAGGCGTCAAGGCGATCCGCATCCCTCAGAATCCGCGCCTCGAGCGTTTCGGGTGGGATGTTGGCCGAGAAGCTATGGGCCGCTATCGCATGTTGCGCGGCCTGAACCTGATCGTCGGAAAAGCCCAGTTTTGCCAGAATAGGCCCTGATTCAGCAGCAGACTGGCGTGAGGCAAACAGTCGGTTCGGGTCATTCTTGGGTAGGTTGACCAGATCATGAAGATAACAGGCTGCCAACAGGACGGGGATGTCCACCTGAGCGTCTGCAATGGCCTGAGCATTGGTCCAAACACGATCCAGATGGGCCAGGTCATGGGCCGGATCAGTTTCCATGCGTTGCGCGACAATGGCACGCAAACGCGCGCGCAGATCAGCCGATCCGTCCACGGTTTTCTCCGATCTGACCACGGTGCAGCAGTAGGTGGTCCAGGATGACACAAGCCATCATCGCCTCACCGACAGGGACAGCGCGGATGCCAACACAGGGGTCATGACGGCCCTTGGTGATGATCTCGGTCTCTTCACCGGATTTTGTAATGGTTTTGCGGGTGGTCAGGATCGAAGAGGTCGGTTTTACCGCAAAGCGCACGACAATGTCCTGCCCGGTCGAGATGCCGCCCAGAATCCCACCTGCGTGGTTTGAGCTGTATTGCGGACCATTCTGACCCATGAAGATTTCGTCGGCGTTGGCTTCGCCAGTCAGTTCGGCGGCAGCCATGCCTTCGCCGATCTCGACACCTTTGACAGCGTTGATCGACATCATCGCAGCCGCAAGATCAGTGTCTAACTTGGCGTATATCGGCGCCCCAAGCCCTGCGGGGACACCGCGTGCCACAACCTCGACCACGGCCCCGACCGAGTTGCCGGATTTGCGCAGGTCATCCAGATAGGTCGCCCAATCCCCGGCCGCCTGTTCATCAGGCGCCCAGAACGGGTTCTGTTCAATCTGCGCCCAGTCGAATTTGGCGCGGTCGATCTTGTGCGGACCGATCTGGGTCATGTAGCCGGTGATCTGCACATTCGGCGCAATCTGCCGGATGGCCTCGCGCGCCAGTCCACCCGCGGCCACGCGCGACGCGGTTTCCCGGGCTGAACTGCGCCCACCCCCGCGATAATCGCGGATGCCGTATTTCTGCCAGTAGGTGATATCGGCATGGCCCGGACGGAACTTGTCCATGATGTCGCCGTAGTCTTTCGAGCGCTGATCGGTGTTTTCGATCATCAGTTGCACGGGCGTGCCTGTAGTTTGGCCTTCGAACACGCCAGAAAGGATCTTGACCTGATCCGGTTCGCGCCGCTGCGTTGTGAACTTGTTTTGCCCCGGTTTGCGCTTGTCCAGCCAGTGCTGGATCATCGCCTCGTCAATCGCAACGCCCGGCGGGCAACCGTCGACAGTGGCGCCCAAGGCGGGCCCATGGCTTTCACCCCAGGTGGTGACGCGGAAAAGATGGCCAAAGCTGTTCATCGACATGGGGCGTGCTCCTTTGCGGATCGTGATTAGCGGGCAAGGCCCCCGGCCTCAAGCGGATTTGGCCGTTGACGGTTTGAACGCCGCCCGTCGGGCGGCGCGTTTTTGAGTATTTTCGAAAAGATGAAGATCAGGCTGCCTGCGCGACTTTCGCACGGGTTTCCGAGATCATCAGCGCGGCCTGAGCCGCTTCGCGCCCTTTTTGTACGAAATGGTCGCGGTAGATCGCATTGTGATGATCGGTTTCCTGATATTGGTGCGGGGTCAGCGAGACCGAAAGGACAGGAACCCCTGTATCAAGCCCGGCGCGCATCAGGCCATCGACCACGGCCTGCGCAACGAAATCGTGCCTGTAGATGCCGCCATCAACGACCAAGGCAGCGCAGGCGACGGCGGCATAGCGCCCGGTTCGGGCCAGATCACGGGCCAGCAGGGGCATCTCGAACGCGCCGGGAACGTCGTAGACATCGACTTGTTCCGAGGGGACGAGTTCGAGGAAGCCGTCGAGCGCGCGGTCAACAATATCGGAATGCCAGTTGGCTTTTACAAAAGCATAGCGGGTGTGTGTCATCATGATCTCCTTTCAGTTTGGTGGCCTGCTGGCAGTCGCGAGAACCGGTTCCCACTTTTCGCTGCCAGCCCGGCATGACACGTCACCCAAGGCGATCACGAGCAGGCGCGCCGTGTTACCGGCGCGGCTTGCACGTTCTCTTTCATCCGGACTTTGACCGTCGGCTCTGGCGTCTCACCAGATCTGCTGACACCCCGAAAGCCGGGGCCGCTCGCGGGCTTACGGGCCGTGGCCCGCACACCGCCGGTGGGGAATTCCACCCCGCCCTGAGAACGAGGCGGACCTTGCCAAGAACTGTCCGACGCTGCAAGAGATTTGACAGGAGGACACTCATGCACCCTAACCCCGTTTTTCGCGCCGAGGATCGTGCGCGTCATGTTGAACTCGCCCGCGACCGGGCGTTTGGCGTTCTGGCACTCTCTGCGGAAGAGGGCCCGTTATTAAGTCATGTCCCGTTTTTGTTGTCCGAAGACGGATCAATGGCTGACCTGCATCTTGTGCGCTCGAACCCTGTCGTGCGTGCGCTGCACGAACCGCAGCGCGCAAAGATCGCGGTGCAGGGGCCGGATGCATATATTTCGCCCGATTGGTACGGTGTCGAAGATCAGGTTCCGACATGGAATTATGTCGCCGTACACCTGATCGGAAAGCTTGAGCTACGCCCGCAGGACGAGTTGCGTGACGTACTTGACCGCCAATCTGCATTCTACGAAAAGCGGCTGCTGCCCAAGGCCCCATGGGTCACGGCAAAAATGTCCTCGGACGCGCTGAACAAGATGATGCGCATGATCGTTCCGTGCCGCATGCAGGTTGAAGATATTCAGGGCACGTGGAAGCTTGGTCAAAACAAACCCGAAGGTGCGCGAAATGCTGCCGCTGATCAGGTGTCCTCTGGCTTTGGCAGTGAAATCGCCCAGCTGGCCGCCTTGATGCACAAGGCTTAACCAGCATCAGGCGCCGGGTTTACTGGGGGCTGAAGGTAGCCAGATAAGCGGCAATGTCGTCTGCACCGGTCTTGAGTTTGACGCTCATGTTCGGACGGGCAGTTTCGTCATCCAGAAATTCCTTGATGAAGCCGATCGGATCCTGCGCATAAGCAACGATGTTTTCCTCGGTCCAGACCAGACCCGCTTCGCCGGCACGGATCATGTCATCCGTGAACATGCCGATCGGCAGGCGCTCGCTGCCATAGCGATAATCGTTTTCGGACCCGGCCACGCGACCGACGACGCCATACAGATTCGGGCCGGTGATTCCACCTTTGACCAGAACTTCTCCATCCTTGATGATCGCATGACACGAAGAACAACGGTTATATATTGCCTCACCGTTCGCGGGGTCGCCCGCGGCAAGGGTCTGAGAGGGCAGGGCCAATGTGCACAAGGCAGTGGCCAGAATGATCTTTGACATTGGGGTCTCCTTGCAGGAGTTCGCACGCCTTTTGCGCTGTCCTTTATTCGCGCGGAAAGTGCAACAGGTGAGGCGCGTGCAATTTGTAATTTAAATCATCTATTTAGCGAGTATGTTTTTGCTGAAAACAATCCCCGTTTCGAAGTCTTGATTATGTACCTTTTGGGCGCAAATCAGCGGTACCCAGGACAGGCTTCAAATACCCAACCCGGGTGGCGGAAGGCGGGGTGCGAAAGCGAATCAATGACGCATGAATCGAAGTTGCCGACAAAGTCGCACGTGAGATTCACCAAAAAACACTCTCCGCAGCTGCTGGAAACGACACATGCGGCGTATTGCGCGTTTATGAACGCTGGACGAACACTATTCTCCCCGATAGTAAGCGCGGTTAAGACACCGCATTCGTGCGGTGCGCGAGCTATTTGCCCGTCCGCGGGCGCCAGACAATCGGAGATAACCTCGTGTCCCACGCAGAAGACCACGAAGGCACCCGCAGAGATTTCCTGTACTACGTCGCTGGCGGCGCAGGTGTCGTTGCAACGGGTGCAGCCGTATGGCCCCTGATCAACCAAATGAACCCATCGGCAGACGTTCAGGCGCTGTCCTCGATCCGTGTGGATGTGAGCGGTGTTGAGCCGGGTACGCAGCTGACCGTCAAATGGTTGGGAAAACCCGTCTTTGTCCGTCACCGCACCGGTGCCGAGATTCAGGAAGCTCAGAAACAGGACGCCGAAGGTGTTGATGCGCTGCCCGATCCGCTGGCCCGCAACTTTAACCTGAGCGCCGATGCCCCTGCGACCGACGCAAACCGTGTGATGCCGTCGCCGGAAGGCGAAGCGCCGGGTGCATGGGTCGTCCAGATGGGTGTTTGCACCCACCTCGGCTGTGTGCCTTTGGGTGATGCAGGCGACTTCGGTGGCTGGTTCTGCCCTTGCCACGGTTCACACTACGACCTTGCCGGTCGTATCCGCAAAGGCCCCGCGCCTGAGAACCTGCCCATTCCGCCCGCAGAGTGGGTGGACAACGGCACAATCAAACTCGGCTAAGGGAGACCCAAACTTATGTCCGGAATTCCCCACGATCATTACGAGCCGAAGACAAACGGCGAGAAATGGCTGAACAGCCGCCTGCCGATTGTTGGCCTGCTGTATGACACCCTCATGATCCCGACCCCCAAGAACCTGAACTGGTGGTGGATCTGGGGCATCGTTCTGGCGTTCTGCCTGGCGCTGCAAATTGTCACCGGTATCATTCTGGTGATGCACTATACGCCGCATGTTGATCTGGCATTTGCCAGCATCGAACACATCATGCGCAACGTAAATGGCGGCTACTTCATCCGCTACCTGCACATGAATGGCGCATCGCTGTTCTTTGTTGCGGTCTACATCCACATCTTCCGCGGCTTGTTCTATGGCTCATACAAAGCCCCGCGCGAGATCACGTGGATCGTCGGCATGCTGATCTACCTGATGATGATGGGCACCGCCTTCATGGGCTATGTTCTTCCATGGGGTCAGATGTCCTTCTGGGGTGCGACTGTGATCACCGGTCTGTTTGGTGCCATTCCGTTTGTGGGTGACGCGATCCAGACCTGGCTGCTGGGCGGACCCGCGGTGGACAACGCCACGCTGAACCGCTTCTTCTCGCTGCATTACCTGCTGCCGTTCATCATCGCGGCTTTGGTCGTGGTACACATCTGGGCCTTCCACACCACGGGCAACAACAACCCCACAGGTGTTGAAGTGCGTCGCGGCTCGAAGGACGAGGCGAAGAAAGACACGCTGCCGTTCTGGCCGTATTTCGTGATCAAGGACCTGTTCGCGCTGGCCGTAATCCTGGTCGTGTTCTGGGCCGTTGTCGGTTTCATGCCGAACTATCTGGGCCACCCGGACAACTATATCGAAGCCAACCCGCTGGCGACACCCGCACATATCGTGCCTGAATGGTACTTCCTGCCGTTCTACGCGATCCTGCGTGCCTTTACCGGTGAAGTCTGGGTTGTTCAGTTCGCCAGCTTCATCACCGGTGGTATCGTTGACGCCAAGTTCTTCGGTGTTCTGGCGATGTTTGGTGCGATCCTGGCCATGGCGCTGGCGCCCTGGCTGGACACGTCGAGCGTGCGTTCGGGCAAGTACCGTCCGATGTTGAAATGGTGGTTCTACCTGCTGATCATCGACTTCTTCGCCCTGATGTGGCTGGGTGCGATGCCTGCGGAAGAACCCTATGCGACCTTCTCGCTGATCGCATCGGCCTACTGGTTCGCCTATTTCTTCGTGATCCTGCCGATCCTTGGTGTGATCGAGAAACCTCTGGCCCAGCCCGAGACCATCGAAGAAGACTTCAACGCGCATTATGGCAAGGCTGACGCCGACGCCACGCCGGCCGAGTAAGAAGAGGGACCGGAAACATGTTCAAGAAACTTGCAATCGGCGCCGCGTTTGCTCTGGCCCTGACCCCTGCTGCTTCCATTGCAGCAGGTGGTGGTGAGCAGCATATCGAAGATTTCGCCTTCTCGTTCGAAGGCCCGTTCGGCACCTGGGATCAGCATCAGCTGCAACGCGGCCTGCAGATCTATACCGAGGTCTGCGCGGCTTGCCACGGTCTGCAATACGTGCCGCTGCGCGATCTGGAAGCGCTGGGTTACTCGGAAGAAGAAGTCATCGCATACGCTGCTGGCAACTTCGAAGTCTTCGACCCCGAGCTGGACGATTTCCGCCCGGCGATCCCCACCGATCACTTCCCGGCCAATACCGGCGTCGGCGCTCCGGACCTGAGCTTGATGGCAAAGGCGCGGGCTGGCTTCCACGGGCCTTATGGCCTGGGCATCAACCAGCTGGTCAAAGGCATGGGTGGCCCGGAATACATCGCCTCGCTGCTACACGGCTACACTGGCCACGAAAAAGAAGAAGCGGGTGCAGTGCTCTACGAAAACACCGCCTTCCCCGGCGGCTGGATTTCGATGGCGCCTCCGCTGGCTGACGAGCAGGTCGAATTCGCGGACGGGCACTCGAACACGGTTGAGCATATGGCCGAGGACGTTGCCGCATTCCTGATGTGGGCGGCCGAGCCAAAGCTGACAGACCGCAAGAACGCAGGCTTTGTCGGTGTCATCTTCCTGACCGTTCTGTCGGTGCTGCTGTACCTGGTCAACAAGCGCCTCTGGGCACCGCACAAGGGCAAACTCCGCAAGGAAGATTGATCCGATCCGTCCTACCGGATTTTACTAAATCAGCCCCCGCGCCGTCAGGTTGCGGGGGTTTTCTTTTTCCAAGCCTCCATCAGCGCGCGCTTATTTGACCGAAATAAGCGCCGGGTCAATGGATTGGACAGCTTCACAGGCGCACATCAGCCACAACGGCTGATCAACTGCCGTTTGTCTGAAACACGGAGTCACGACAATGAAACTTCCTATTCTTTTTGCCTCAATTCTATTTGCAACGCCGGTATTGGCACTGGATCTCGCACCCGATGCCGAGCTTGGAAAATCCGAAGCCGAAATTCGGCAAACTCTGACAGGCATGGGATTCGATGTCCGCAAAATCGAGACGGAAGACGGCAAGATCGAAGCCTATGTCGTCAAGGATGGTCAACTGGCCGAGGTTTACGTCGACCCCGCAAGCGGCAAAGTCGTCAAGATTGAGGATCAGTAACCAGAATGTCCGAAACAGAATTGATGCATCGTGGGCGCACAGGCGCCCACGACGTTCAGGTCTGGGATCCTTTGGTCCGGCTGGTTCACTGGGTCGTAGCCTTGTGCGTTCTGATCAACGCGGCGATATCCAATCCCGAGGGCGCGTTCCACGAATATGTGGGCTATGTCGTGCTGGCTTTGGTTCTGTTGCGGTTGTTTTGGGGGTTAACGGGTCCGGCTTTCGCCAGGTTTGCAGCCTTCCCTTTCAGCCCCCATTCGGCACTCAACCACTTGCGCGACATGGGGCGGGGTGACCAAAGCGTGCACCTTTCACACAACCCTCTGGGAGCCCTTATGGTTTATAACCTCTGGGCGACACTGCTGGCTTTGTGTGTGACAGGGTTCATGATGGGGACGGTTCGGTTCTTTGGCATCGAATGGGTCGAAGACCTGCACGAACTGGCCTTCAACTGGCTGATGCTGTCTGTTCTGCTGCATGTTGCCGGGGTTGTCATTGATCAGAGGCGAACAGGTGTCGCTTTGGCAAAGGCTATGATAACAGGGCGTAAGAACATACCTGAGGACTGGTCAATAAAATGATCAAATGGATCAGCAGCCATCGGCGGCCCGGCGATGCAGACGCTCACCGGGCTGTACTTATGTCGATAATGATCATTGTTCAGGTACTTTGCGTGGTGTTTTACCTTGGCGACGTCGCCCTGGATTTGAAGGAAGGCGAGGGGCCTTCTCATGTAAGTCTTGAGGCTTTTGTCGCATTTGTTCTGCTTGCCGGAGTTGTTTTTTTCATGATTGAACTTCGACGCCTGCTGGCAAGGGTGGAACAGACCAAGCTTGGCCTACAGGCCGCGCAGGGTGAAATGAGCGTGGTTATCAACACGTTCTTCGACCGTTGGGGACTTACCACCGCCGAGCGTGATGTGGGTCTATTGGTTCTGAAAGGGCTGGATAACGAGAGTATCGCGCGCATCCGGGGGCGGGCCGTTGGGACCGTGCGCGCGCAGACCGCCTCGATCTATGCCAAAGCCGCGGTTGACGGGCGTGCGCAGCTGATAAGCGTATTCATGGAAGAATTGCTTGTCGCAGATGGCGAGGCTGCGGACCTTCAGACAACCAAACTGTGATCATTCGCCCCAATGGCTCGGGCGGTTACGATCTGGCCTTCGGGTTGGGGTGAATTGAACGAAACCTCGGTGAATTGTTCCGTCCGCCCCATATGCGGGTTCTCCATCAGGATCCGGTGGGTTTTACCGATCTGTTCTGACAGGTGTTTCCTGACCTGAACGTCCCCAGCCGCACGCAGACGGGCGGCGCGATCCTTGATTACATTTCCGTTCACCTGTTGCGGGATGCGAGCCGCTGGAGTGCCTTCGCGTTTCGAATATGGGAAAACATGCAGCCAGGTCAGATCGCAATCGGTAACCAGTTTCAGCGAGTTCTCGAAATGCGCTTCGGTCTCGGTCGGGAAACCTGCGATGATGTCGGCACCAAAGGTCATGTCGGGGCGCAGTTTCCGGGCCTCTTCGGTAAATCGAATGGCATCGTCGCGCAGGTGGCGGCGTTTCATGCGCTTCAGGATCAGATCGTCGCCATGCTGCAGCGACAGGTGCAGATGCGGCATCAGGCGTTGTTCGGTTGCGATGGCCTGCATCAGATTCTCGTCCACTTCGATCGAGTCGATCGAACTGATCCTCAGGCGAGCCAAATCCGGCACCAGCTTCAGGATGCGCATCACCAGATCGCCCAGTTTGGGTTGTGCAGGCAGATCGGCCCCCCATGAGGTCAGATCGACGCCAGTCAGCACCACCTCATGATAGCCCCGATCCACCAGCCGCTTGATCTGATCCACCACAACGCCGGCAGGCACGCTGCGGGAATTGCCCCGGCCATAGGGAATGATGCAAAAGGTACAGCGGTGATCGCAGCCGTTCTGAACCTGCACATAAGCGCGTGAGCGTGTGCCAAACCCGTCAATCAGGTGCCCGGCCGTTTCGGTGACAGACATGATGTCATCGACCTGAACGGCCTCGGTCTCGCCGATAAAGTCGGCGGCCATGTCTTTCCAGGTTTCTGGTCGCATCTTTTCCGTGTTGCCGATCACCGCATCGACCTCGGCCATCTGCGCGAAGGTGTCGGGTTCTGTCTGGGCGGCGCACCCGGTAACAATCAGCCGGGCGTTCGGATTTTCACGACGCAGTTTCCGAATCTCCTGTCGCGCTTTGCGCACAGCCTCAGCTGTGACGGCGCAGGTGTTTATCACCACGGCATCCGTCAGTCCGGCTTGTTGCGACAGCTCTTTCATCGCCTCGGTTTCATAGGCGTTCAGGCGGCAACCCAATGTGGTGAATTTAGGCGGGTTCATCCCAGCGTCCCTAAGAACTCGGGCGACAACGTGCCCGAGAAGACGTGACAGGTTGACCCGGTCATCCAGACACCATCCTCGCGCCAGTCAACCCACAGGGTTCCCCCATCCAGATCAATCTGCACCTTTCGCCCCGTCAGCCCACGCCGCGCCGCAGCCACCGCGGTTGCACAGGATGACGACCCTGATGCCAGGGTGATGCCCACGCCCCGTTCCCACACCCGCATGCGGATGTGATCCGGACCCACAACCTGAGCCACCTGCACATTGGTGCGCTCGGGATACAAAGGATGGTGTTCATAGCGCGCGCCGAACTCGGCCAACGGAATCGCCTCGGCGTTTTCAACAAAGAACGTGCAGTGCGGATTGCCCAAACCCGTCGCTGTCGGGGCGCCCTCGATGGGCAGTTCCAGCGTGTCCATCTCTTCAGCCAGCGGAATTTCGTGCCATTCCAACTGAGGAAGACCCATATTGACCGAGGTCAGCCCATCACCTGCGTCCTGCGCAAAAAGTGTTCCACGTTCGGTTGTCAACGTCAGCTGGGTTTTGCCCGTCTCATCCATCAACATTCGTGCGATGCATCTTGTGGCGTTGCCACACGCCGCCGAAGTTGATCCATCCGAATTGTAAAACACCAGATGCGCGTCCGCCGCACCGTTTTCGATTACGGCCAGCTGATCGAATCCCACACCAAAATGCCGATGCCCGATTCCTCGGGCCAGAGCCGGGGTAATCGAAACATCCTGCATGCGCGCGTCAACGACGACGAAGTCATTTCCCAGCCCATGCATCTTAACAAAGGGCAATCCGGTATCGAGTTTCTGTTGCATGGCGGCGATATAGCGTCGGTCGGAACATGAATCCACCCTGTCGCGTCGAATCGTGAAAAAAGGGGTTGACCCCCCTGCGCCACCTGCCTAAGTAGGCCGCCTATCGGGTCGCCGGAAACACAGGTTGTTTCAGCGAAACGAGGCGCAAATTAAGGGCTTGAACCCGGTTGGGAAATTGCCGTAAAGAGCGCCACGGATCGAGAAGATCCAATAAAAGAGTGGGCCGTTAGCTCAGTTGGTAGAGCAACTGACTTTTAATCAGTGGGTCGCAGGTTCGAATCCTGCACGGCTCACCACTTTTCATAAATTGTCCTTTCCTTGCCGGGGTTTGGTATCAGATTTGACGAACCTGTTCGGAGGGTTCGCCAAATTACGCTCGCCATTTGGGCGGGCGATCAGTTTCTCAATTGCGGAATCAGCCATCCCTTCGCGACCTGCGGCCTCGGTGTAGCGTTGCACGAGAGCTAGTGTTTTGTGGCCGGTGACTGCACCGATTTCATGCGCAGTGGCACCAGCCTCGGCTAAACGTCGCGCACAAGCCTTGCGCAGGCCATGAGCGGAGCATTGAGGCAGTTTTGCCACCTCCGTCCAACGCTGCATGAGGTTGCCCAAGCCCCCCGACGATCGGATCGTACCTTTCTTGGTAGCCAAGAAGGTGCGGTCCTTCGGAGCCTTGTCCAGCACTTCGGCCAAGTCCGGGTGGATTGGAACTGACACTAAAACACCGCCCGAGCGTTGTGTCTTTTGTCGCCTGTATTCAATCTTGCCGTTGCGAATGTTGTCTGGCCCTAGCTTCACCGCGTCAACTCGAGCGGCTCCAGTATAAAGCATCAGCGATACCGCTGTGTGTGCAAGCGTACCGGGTTTATGCGTTTTGAAGAACTGCGCCAGTTCGTCCTCATCCCAAGTATGGAAGCCATCACCACCCACGCGAAATGGTTTCGTCACACGCGCAGGATTGTCTCCGCGCCAATCCAATGAAATGGCAAAATCCATTAACTGGATCAGCCGCTTGCGTAAGTTGTTCGCCGCAGCGGGTGTCTCGGCTTTTTCAGCAAGGATCGCTTGCACGTGACGGCGTTGCATCAGTTGAACAGGTTTGTCTCCATGCTCCTCACGAAACTTTTCAACAATTCCGCGATAAACCCTCTGCGTACTAAGAGACAGCTCGAGAAACTCAGCTGAACGATACCAGAGGGCTACAAGCTGGTTGACGCTAAAGGGTTTGGCGCGGTCAACACCGATCAACCCGCGCGTTTTGTGTCCATTTAAGGCGTCTTCATATCGCCTGACGAATTCTTCGGACCCATAGTCTCTCCCCAACTCAGCAGAAAACCCGCGCTTCCGAAACCGCCAGCGGCGCTTGTTGTGCCGGTCATATGGACGTGTCGCGGTTTGCTGCCGCTCCTTTGATAGCATTTATTGCAGCAAAGGAGACGAACTATGGGACTGAAACGGACGGACGAATTTC